>DATMMH010000251.1:0-7955 GCA_035569855.1 Candidatus Dormiibacterota bacterium | reverse complement strand
CGCTCGAGGCGAGCGGCCAGATCGTCACCGATCTCCGGATGCGGACCCGCGTGCCCGGCATTCTCGCCGCGGGCGACGTGCGGGCCGAATCCGCGCGCCAGCTCATCACCGCGGCGGGCGACGGCGCCACCGCGGCGCTGGCCGCCATCGACTACCTCCGCGGCGGCCGCTGGCCCGCGTAACCCCCCGGGCGTCCCGGATCTCGCCGGCCGCCCCGCCGCCGGGCGCCCAAGCATCGGCTTTCTCAATCAGCGCGAGGGTGTCATATCGCGACGTCCGATTCGTCGGACGCGGCGCTCCGTGCTACGATCCGCAACCGCTTTCGTCGATTGCGAATCTTGGCCCTCGTTCGCCGACGGCCGATCACGACGCCGCGGCAGGAGACTCACGCCGATGACACCGACGCGCCCGCTGCTCTGGTCCCTGCTCCTCCTCCTGTTCGTGGGCGCGCTCGCGGCGTCGGCTCCGGCCCAGGATCGCAAGCTGCGCTTCGGGGTGGGTCCACTGCAGCCCACGCCGACCGAGACCAAGAAGGCCTACGAGCCGTTCTTCGCCTATCTCGCCAAGAAGCTCGATCGGGACTTCGATCTCGTCGCGACCACCGACTGGGCCGGGATCGCGGTGGCTCTCGCCAACGATCAGGTGGACGTGGCGTGGATGGGCCCGTGGGGCTACATCCTGGCCAATAACGACTCCGGGGCCACCGCGATCGCCACCGCGAAATACGACGGCAAGCCGATCTACTACGCGATCGTGGTCTGCCGCCCGGGCAGCGGCGTCAAGGCGTGGCCGCAGGATGCCCGGGGCAAGCGCGTCTCGTTCGCCGACGTCGGCTCGACCTCGGGCTGGCTGATCCCGAGCGCGTGGTTCAAGGCCAAGGGCATGAATCCCAAGGAGCTGTTCAACTACTCGGACGGCGCCACCCACGCCGCGAACGAGATCAGCGTGGCGAGCGGCCAGGTGGACTGCGCGACCGACTTCGATCGCAACCGCACCGCGATGATCGAGTCGGGCAAGCTCGAGCGAAGCGCGACCGAGATCGTCTGGCAGTCCGACCCGCTGCCCAATGACGCGATCGCGGTGCGCAAGGGGTTCGACGCGGGCTTCGCCAGGAAGATCCAGGAGACGGTGGTGGCGATCAACGAGACCGAGGCCAAGACCATCCTGCCCAACCACTACACCGGCTTCGTGACCGCCTCCCACGATAGCTACAAGATGATCGAGGATGCGGGAATCCTCGTCGGGCGCATCAAGAAGAAGTGACGGACGGTGGCGCCGCGCCGACGCGCGTCTACGCCGAACCCGTCTCGCCGTGGTGGTCGACGGGCCGGTTGCGCTTCGTGGCGATCCTCCTGGCGGTCACCGCGTTCTACGCGGTGAGCTGGCACCTCGCCCAGGTGAGCCCGTCGAAGCTCGCGAGCGGGCTGCCCAAGATGGCGTCGTGGGCGCGCAAGGCCTGGCCGCCTGCGACCGACGAGCTGCCAGTGCTGTTGCGCCGGGCCGCCGAGACGGTGGCGATGGCCGCGATCGGCACCACCGCGGCCGCGCTGCTGGCGCTGCCCGTGTGCGCGCTCGCCGCGCGCAACGTGACCCCGAGCCTGGCGGTCTACTACCCGGTGCGCTGGTTCCTCAACGCGCTCCGCGGCATCGACTCCTTCGTGTTCGCGCTGCTCTTCGTGGCCGCGGTGGGGCTCGGGCCCTTCGCGGGCGTGCTGGGGGTGGCGCTCCACACCTGGGGCAGCACCGCCAAGCTCTGGGCCGAGGCCATCGAGAACGTCCCGCCGGGTCCGCTGGAGGCCGCGTCGGCCACCGGGGCGTCGCGGGTCAAGGTGCTGAGCTTCGCGCTCCTGCCCGACGTGGCTCCCAGCATGGTGTCGGTCGTGCTCTTCTGGTGGGAGTTCAACGTGCGCGCCTCCACCGTGCTCGGGGTGGTGGGCGCGGGCGGCATCGGGCAGGAGCTGAAGAACTCCATGGATCTGCTCGACTTTCCACGGCTGCTCACCATCATCCTCATCATCCTGGTGATGGTCACGGTGATCGACCACCTGAGCCAGCTCCTGCGGAGGCGGCTCGAGTGAGCCCGCCGGGAAACGGGGGTACGGCGATCCGGGCCGAGGGCCTGGTGAAGACCTACGGGCACGACGTGCGCGCAGTGGCCGACGTCTCCTTCGCGGTCGCGCCGGGCGAATTCGTCGCGGTGCTGGGACCGAGCGGTGCCGGCAAGACCACGCTCTTTCGCTGCCTCACCGGGCTCACTCGTCCGGACGGCGGCTCGGTGAGCATGCACGGGCGCGAGCTCGGCCGCCTCCATGGTCGCGCGCTCCGGTCCGCCCGGCGGGAGATCGCGCTGATCTTCCAGCAGTTCAACCTGATCCGCCGGCTCAGCGCGGTGCAGAACGTGCTAGCGGGCCGGCTCGCGGTGGTGCCGACCTGGCGCGTACTGCTGCGCCGCTTCGCGACCCCCGACCGCCAGCTCGCCTTGAGGTGCCTCGATCGCGTCGGTATGCTGGACCGCGCCTACGCGCGCGCCGACCAGCTCTCGGGCGGCCAGCAACAGCGGGTCGCCATCGCCCGTGCGCTCGCGCAGGAGGCCACCGTGATCCTGGCCGACGAGCCGGTGGCGAGCCTGGACCCGGAGTCCGCGGCCTCCGTGCTCGAGACGCTCCGCGCGGTGGCCGCGGCGGGGGTCGCGGTGATCGCGAGCCTGCACCAGGTGCACCTGGCCATGAGCTACGCGGACCGCATCGTGGCGCTGCGCGCCGGACGCATCGTGGAGGACGCGCCGGTGGGCCGCGTGGACGCGCAGGCGATCGAGCGGATCTACGAACGCAACGGAGAGGCGGCGTGAGCGATGCCGAGTGGGACGCCGGGGACATGGGCTGCGGCGACCTGGTCCTCGAGCTCAAGCGGCGGATCGAGCAGCTGCCGCCCGGCCGCACGCTGCAGATCCGCGCCACCGATCCCGGGGCGCCCGCGGACCTCCCGGCGTGGTGCCGCATGACCGGGCATACGCTGGTGTCGCAGCAGCATCCGACCTACCTCATACGTCGAAAGGAGTCGTAGCCATGGCCAACAAGTTCTGCGTGAGCCTCTCCTGCGCCAAGGACAACACCGACAAGGCCACCGTCGCCTTCGTGGTCGCTAACGCCGCGGTGGGATCCGGCAAGGAGACCCTCGTGTTCCTGAGTGTGGAGGCGGTCCGGCTGTCCCAGAAGGGGTACGCGGACGACATCCGGGAGGAAGGCTTCGCGCCCCTGCGCGAGCTGATGGACAACTTCGCGAAGGCGGGCGGCACCATGTACGTCTGCTCACCCTGCTTCAAGAAGCGGAAGCTCGACGAGAACAGCCTGGTGGCCGGCGCGTCCATCGTGGGCGGGGCCAAGCTGGTCGAGTTCCTCTCCGACGGCAGTCCCTGCGTGAGCTACTGATCCCTTGGGCCACTGATCCGGAAGAGGCCGTTGCCGTGGACGCGGTGGAGCGCCATCCCTACGAGCCCGACGTCAGCTTCGACGGGGGCGACCTCGACTGCGGCAACGGTCTCCTGCTCCTGATCCGGCAGCACATCGATCCGATGGCGCGGGGCCAGCTCCTCGAGTTCCGCTCGATCGAGATCTCGGTCGAGGAGGACTTCCCCGCCTGGTGCCGCATGACCGGCAACGAGCTGGTCTCGCTCGTCAAGCGCGGCCGTGACCGGAGCTTCCTGGTCTGCAAGGGCGCGCTGACCGAGCGGCGGGTGACCGGCGCGGCCGGGCACGCTCCCGCGCTCCGGGTACTCGAGCCGGTGGCGGTACAGGTACCCGGCGTGCCGCCGCCCGCCCCCGCCCCGGCGCTACGCCCGCTCGCGGTCATGGGGATCGGGAGCTGGCCGCGGCCGCGCTGGATGCTCCAGGCCGTCCACGACCACATGGAGGGCCGCCTGGGCGACGCCGAGTTCGAGGCGACCGCCGACGACGCGGTCCGCCTGAGCGTGGAGGCGCAGCTTCGCGCGGGCGTCGACGTGGTCACCGACGGCGAGCAGCGGCGGGACAACTACGCGAGCTTCGTGGGCGGCCGGCTCGACAACTGCGCGCTGATTCCGCTCACCGACCTGCTGCTCCTCGTCGACGACCCGGCCGCGTTCGAGGAGGAGATGAAATCGCTCGACGTGCCGGCTTCGGAAGTGCGGCATCCGGCCGTCTTCGGGCCCCTCGGCCGGAGCCGCCCGCTGGCGGTACACGAGGCCCGCTTCGTGCGGACGCTCACCGAGCGGCCCACGAAGGTGGCGCTGCCCGGGCCTTACCTGCTGAGCCGCATCATGTGGATGGAGTGCATCTCGGACAAGGCCTACCGCTCCCGCGAGCACCTGGCCGAGGACATCGTCCGCGTCCTGCGGGAGGAGCTGGCCTTCCTGCTCGCCGAGGGCGTGGCGCTGGTCCAGCTCGACGAGCCGGTGCTCTCCGAGGTGGTCTTCACCGGCGCCAAGAACACCCGCAGCTTCATGTGCGGCGCGCTCAGCGAGAAGGGCGACGCCGCCGATGAGCTCGACTTCGCGCAGACGCTGCTGAGCCAGGTGGTGGCGGGGCCGCCGCGGGAGCGCCTCGCGCTCCACGTCTGCCGCGGCAACTGGACGCGGGACGAGCGGGCCGCGCTGGCCGGCGACTACCGGCCGCTCTTGCCGCTGCTGGAGCGCGTGGAGGTCGGCACGCTTCTGCTCGAGCTCTGCACCGATCGGGCGGGCGCGATCGACGTTCTCAAGTCGCTGCCGAAGCGCGTCCGCGTCGGGGTGGGCGTGGTGAACCAGAAGCACGACCGCGTGGAGAGCGCGGAGGAGATCGTGGCGCGCGGGCGGCGCGCCGTCGCGCTCTTCGGCGCCGAGCGCGTGCTGCTCACCCCGGACTGCGGTTTCGCGACCTTCGCCGACAATCCTCTGGCCTCGGCCCAGGTCGCGGAGCAGAAGCTCCGCGCGATCACCCGGGCCGCGGAGATTCTCAGGCGGGGGTGAGCACGCGGCCGGCCGGTACCGCGTGGTAGCGCGGGCCGTCCACCACCACCTGCCCGTTGACGACCACGTAGGGAATGCCGACCGGATGCTGGTGCGGATCCGGGAAGGTGGCCGCGTCCCGCACGGTGGCCGGATCGAAGAGGGCCAGGTCGGCGGCGCGCCCGGCCTGCACCAGCCCGCGGTCCTTCAAGCCGAGCTTGGTCGCGGCCATCCCGGTCATCTTGTTGACGGCGGTCTCCCACGAGAAGAGCCGCTTCTCGCGACAGTAGACGCCGAGCACACGGGGGAACGTCCCGTAGCTCCGCGGGTGCGGTTTGCCGGGGTGCGGGCCCGAGCCGGCGTGGAGCGACAGTGAATCGGAACCGATCATGTTGTGGGCGTACCCGAGTGCGGTTCCCACGTTCTCCTCGCTCTGGGAGAAGACCACCATCGAGACGCCGGCCCGCTCCTCCATGACCAGATCCATCATGGCCTGGGCCGGCTCCTTGCCGGTGCGACGCGCCAGCTCGGCCAGGTGGAGGCCGGCCAGCTCGGGCTTGGAGCACGTGGCGATCATGATCTCGTCCCAGCCCATGCCGCCCGAGCCGGTGCGCCAGCGCTCGCCGTCCACCAGGCAGTCGGCGATCGCCCGCTGCCGTGCCTTCGGGTCGGTGAGCCGCTCGAGCAGCTTGGAGATGCCGCCGTCGTGCATCCACGCGGGCAACAGGTTGTCCATCTTGGTGCTGCCCGCCGGGTACGGATAGACGTCGCCGGTCACGTCCACGCCACGGGCACGCGCCGTGTCGATCATGCGCAGGACGCGGTCCATCTTGCCCCAGTTCTCCCGGCCCGAGGCCTTCACGTGCGCGATCTGCACCGCGACGCCGCCCCGCTCGCCGATGCGGATCGCCTCCTCCGCGGCCTGCTCGAGCGTGGCCGCCTCACCGCGGATGTGGGAGAAGTAGAGGCCGCGGCGGCCGGCCATGCTACGGGCCAGCGCCACGAGCTCTTCCGTATCGCCGTAGACGCTGGGCGCGTAGACGAGTCCGGTGGAGAAGCCGAAGGCGCCCGCGTCGAGGGCTTCCGCGAGCAGCCGCTCCATCCCTTTCTGCTCGTCGGCGGTGACCGCACGGGCGGCCGGTCCCACCGCGGCCAGCCGCAGCGCCCCGTGGCCCACGAACTGCACGATGTTGACCGAGGGGCCCAGGCCGCGCAGGTGATCGAGGTACTCCCCGAAGCTGTTCCAGGTGATCGGGATGCGCCCGCCGATACCGCCCACCCACTCCTGCACCAGATCCGCGCGGCCCGGGGCCACCGGCGCGGGCGAGAAGCTGCACATGCCGACCACCTCGGTGGTCACGCCCTGGCGCACCTTGGACTCGGCCGACGGGCACTTGTCGTAGACGAGGTCGGAGTGGGAGTGGATGTCGATGAAGCCGGGCGCCACCATCAGTCCGGTCGCGTCGATGACCCGCGCCGCCTCGCCAGCGAGGCCCGGCCCCACCGCTGCGATCCGGTCGTCCTCCACCGCGACGTCGGCCGCCCGCGAAGGCGCGCCGCTACCGTCCACCACCGTGCCGTTCCGGATCAGGAGCGACCAGGCCATGGCGCTACTGAGCGGGCGTCTCGATGATCTTCACCGACTTCATCTTGTCGCCCACCTTGATCTTGTCCACCACCTCCATGCCCGAGGTGACCTTCCCGAACACGGTGTACTGGCCGTCCAGGAAGTGGGCGGGGGCCAACGTGAAGTAGAACTGGCTGCCCGCCGAGTTCGGCGCCTGGGTGCGCGCCATCGCCACCACGCCGCGGACGTGTTTCTGCTTGTTGAACTCGTCCTTGATCGTGTAACCGGGGCCGCCGGTGCCATTGCCTTTGGGATCACCGCCCTGGACCACGAAGCCCGGCTCGACGCGGTGGAAGGTGACGCCGTCGTAGTAGCCCTTCTTGGCCAGCGTGACGAAGTTCTCCACCGTCTTGGGGGCGTCCTCCGGGAAGAACTCGATGGTGATCTCGCCGCCCTTCTCCATGGTGATGACGGCCGTCTGTTTCACCTTCTTGCCTCCTTGGGGAGCCTGCGGGGTGGGTTGCGGCGTGGGCTGCTGCGCGCCGGCCGGCGTGACGCGGCCGGGCGCGGGCCACGCGACAATCAAGGTCGACATGATGAGCGCGATCGCGGCAGTGCGAGCCTTCACGAATGTCTCCTTCACACGAAATGACGAAATGGACGCGTCATTATGCCCCACGCATGGCTGGCGCGCTACCTCTTCCGTGATACAGTGACACCATGACGCAGCGCCCCGATATTCGCCCCGACATTAGAAATGTCGCCATCATCGCCCACGTCGACCACGGCAAGACCACGCTCGTGGACGCCATGCTCTGGCAGTCCGGTATCTTCCGCGCCAACGAGCACGTGGCCGAGCGGGTCATGGACTCGATCGACCTCGAGCGCGAGAAGGGCATCACGATCATGGCCAAGAACACGGCCATCCACTACAAGGGCGTGAAGATCAACATCGTGGACACGCCCGGCCACGCCGACTTCGGCGGTGAAGTGGAGCGCACGCTGACCCTGGTGGACGGCGTCCTGCTGCTGGTGGACGCGGCCGAGGGCCCCCTGCCCCAGACCCGGTTCGTGCTGAAGAAGGCGCTCGAGGCCGGCCTCACCCCGGTGGTGGTCATCAACAAGATCGACCGCCAGGACGCTCGGGCTGCCGAGGTGCTGGACGAGGTCTACGATCTCTTCATCGATCTGGACGCGGCGGTGGAGCAGCTCGAGTTCCCGGTGCTCTACACCGACGCCCGCAAGGGCATCGCCAAGCGGGCGCTCGGCGACGACTCGAAGACGCTCGAGCCGCTGTTCGACACCTTGATCGAGACCATCCCGGCGCCCCGGTTCGAGGAGGGCCACGGGCTGCAGCTCCGCGCCGCCTCGCTCGACTGGGACGACTACGTGGGGCGGCTCATCATCGGCCGCATCGTCAACGGGCGG
>DATMMH010000250.1:0-36259 GCA_035569855.1 Candidatus Dormiibacterota bacterium | reverse complement strand
GGATGATCCGGCGGGCGATCTCTCCCCGATTGGCAACCAGGACGCTCCGCAGCAC
This sequence comes from Candidatus Dormiibacterota bacterium, assembly GCA_035569855.1. Taxonomy (GTDB): domain Bacteria; phylum Methylomirabilota; class Methylomirabilia; order Rokubacteriales; family CSP1-6; genus CAMLFJ01. The sequence goes on along the minus strand of DATMMH010000250.1, from coordinate 36,204 downwards.
GGGGCTCAGGCGGGTTGCGCGGCGGACGGAGACACCGGCTCGAGCGCGGCCACCCGCCACCCGACGCCGACCGGTACCCAGCGAAGCAGCAGCGTGACGACCTCGCGGGCGTCGTCGAAGCGCAGCTTGACCAGACGCTGCTCGCCGACTCGCGCGCAGGCCACCAACCGATGGCGGCCGCCCGCGGGACGCTTCAGATCGGCTTCCAGCTCGGCGGCGGTGGCGAGATCGGGCGCGAGCCAGCGGCGCGCGCCGGGCAGGTCGCCGGACCCGAGCGCGTCGCCGAAGGCGCGGATGGCCTCGGCCAGCTCGGAGGGGAGCGCCCAGGTCCCGGCGGATCGCTCGAGCCGGATGAACTCGGCCGCGTCGTCGCTGAGGGGTGCGGGCGACTCGGCGCCACGCACCGCCCGTGAACGCGGCCCCGCCCCGGTCACTCCGCCGGCGGCCTCGAGCAGCGGCCACAGCCGGGCTTCGCAGGCGCGGGCCTGCTCCTCGAGCGCCGGCGTGCGCAGCAGATGCCGGAGGATGGTCTCTCCCGCCGCCACGTGGCGGCGCTCGTCGTCGATGCAGCGGGTCAGGATGCGGCAGGTGGGCGGCTCGTACACCGCGTTCGCGCTACCGAGGTGCGCCTCGTAGGTGGCGAGCAGCTGCGGCTTGAGCACCCGGTACACCGAGACCACGCGCTCGATGGTCTGGTCGGGCCGCTCGGCCGCCTCGATCGTATCCATGAACGCCACGAGCCGCGCATTCGCGGGCTCGGAGACCTGGGCGCCGGCGCGGAGCTCCGGCAGTCGCTTGCCCCACAGATCGGCGTGCTGCGCGTTGTCCCAGACGTGCCGCCCCATCAGGAGCTTGGCGGACAGCTCGGGGGTCAGGGCGATCCATCCGCCCAGGATGCGCATCATCCGCTCGACCGCGTAGCGATAGTGACGGACGGTCTTCGCCGACTCGTCGACCTCGAGGTGCCCCGCGAGCGGATGGGTCATGGCGCCGGTGGGCGCGCTTAGTAGACGGCCGACCGCTGCGTCGTCTTGATCAGCCGGGCGATCTCCTCGTCCGTGAAGCCGCCCTCGCGGCGCGCCTCGGTGGCGATCGAGATCGGCACCGCGTCGTGGGGCCCCTCGCGCCGGATGCCGCCCAGGTTGAACCGCTCGTCGATGGTCTCCTGGAACTCGATCGCGCGGCGCCTCCGCTCCGGATCGCCCTCGGTGAGACGGGTGAGCCACTTCGAGCCCATGCGCACGTGGGTGATCTCGTCGGCAAGCACGTAGTCCACCGCCCGCTCGAGGATCGGGTCGCCCATCTTCTTGGCGATGTGTACGAGCTGGTTGAAGACGTCGCAGGCGAGGCCTTCGAGCCCGCGGTTGACCCCGGCCACCCGGGCCGCCGCGTCCTCGGCGCAGGCACAGCGCCACAGGATCGTGGTCTCCGGAAACTCGCCGATGTAGCCGTCCAGGTGCTCGAGGAGCCGGACGTAGATCTCCACGTGGCGCGACTCGTCCCAGACCTGGCGCGCCATGTCCATCGTGAACTCCCAGGGCGCCTCCGGGAAGTCGTAGACCGAGCGGCCCGCCCCTTCCATCGCCTGGAGCTCGCCCACCATGATCCCGTGCACCCGCTCCTTGATGGAGTCGCGGGACAGCAGGTCGGGGAAGGGCGGGAGCCCCTGATCGACCTTCAGCTGCGCCACCTCGCGGGCGCGCATGCGCACCAGACGATCCTCACGGGCCAGCTTGTCGTAGGCGATGGGACGTTCCATGAGCCTCTCCGGCGAGAAAATGAACCGCTGTTCAGCGAGTCTAGCCGAAGCCTACGTCGAAGGCAACCGCGGGCGACGCGATCGCTTCAGCAGGCTGGCCGGGCGCAGCGATTCCTCACCGAAGCGCCGGGTCACCTGGTCCATGGCCCGGGCCAGCCGCTCCCGCCGGGCCGTGTCCGCTTCGAGGAGCGGCAGCTGCCCCGCCGCGGGTGGGCCGAGACTCGAGACCGCGAGTCCGATCAACCGCACCGGCTGGCGCAGCGGGATGCGCTCGAGCAGGGCACGGGCGCGGCGATAGATCACGAGGCCGTCCTGGGTAGGATCGTCGCTGTGCCGCCGGGTGAGCGTGGAGAAGTCGGCGAAGCGGAGCTTGAGCGTCACGCAGCGCCCCGCGTAGCCCTCGGCCCGTAGCTCGCGCGCGACCCGCTCCGCCTGCCCGCGCAGCGTGGCGATGAGCCGCTCCACGTCGCGATGATCGTGACCGAAGGTCTCCTCGGCTCCCATCGACTTGGGCGGCGCGAAGGGCTCCACCAGACGGTCGTCGCGACCGAAGGCCAAATCTTGCAGCGAGCGCCCGCTCGACCCGAACCGTGCTTCCAGGTAGGCCGCGGGAACGGCGGCGAGCTGGCCGATGGTGCTGAGGCCCATGGCCTCGAGTCCGCCCGCGGTCACCCGGCCCACGCCCCACAGCCGCGAGACCGGCAGCGGCGCCAGGAAGTCCGCCTCGGTGCCCGGCGCGACCACCACCAGCCCGTCCGGCTTACGCAGGTCGGAGGCCACCTTGGCCACGAACTTGTTGGCGGCCACGCCGACGGAGGCGGTCAGCCGGAGCGCGAACGCCACCCGTGACTTGATGGTGCGGGCCACCGCGGCGCCGTCGCCGTGCAATCCCTCGGTGCCGGTGACGTCGAGGAACGCCTCGTCGATGGAGACCGGCTCCAGCAGGGGGGTGAAGTCGGCCAGGATCGCCATCACCTGGCGCGACACGGCGGCGTACTTGTCCATGTCCACCGGCAGGAACGCGGCGTCGGGACAGAGGCGGGCGGCCCGCCCGATGGGCATGGCCGAGTGCACGCCGAACCGCCGCGCCTCGTACGAGGCCGCCGAGACCACGCCCCGTCCCGACGGATCCGCGCCCACGATGACCGGCCGCCCGCGCAGCTCGGGCTGATCCCGCTGCTCCACGGACGCGTAGAACGCATCCATGTCCACGTGCAGCACGGTCCGCGCCGCGGACACTCTAGGCGGAAGGGCCGGCCCGCATCGCCCTCAGCCGAGGCCGATCTCGGGCGCCACTCGGGTGAGCGCGGCGATGACGAAGGTGATGTGTCCGTCGAGGTCGACGCCCAGCTCCTGGGCACCGCGATAGACGTCGTCCCGGTTGACGGTGCGGGCGAAGCCCTTGTCTTTGAGCTTTTTCTTCACCGACGCGGCGTCGAGGCCCGCGACGACGCGCCCCGGGCGTACCAGCGCGCAGGCGGTGACGAAGCCCGACAGCTCGTCGCAGGCGTAGAGCGCGCGGTCGAGGAGCGAGCGGCGCGGGCACCCGGAGTAGTCGGCGTGGGCGAGGATCGCGTAGACCACCTCCGGCGACACGCCCCGCGCGAGCAGGATCTCGGCTCCCTTCACCGGGTGGTGCGGGGCGGTGGGATGCATCTCGTAGTCGAAATCGTGGAGCATCCCCGCGACACCCCACGCGGCGAGATCGGCCTCGTAGCGCGAAGCGTACGCGCGCATCGAGGCCTCGACGGCGAGGGCGTGCTTGCGCAGGCTACCCGACTTGGTGAACTCGGTGAGCAGCTCCCACGCCGCCTCGCGGGCGATCACGGAAACCCTGCGATCAGCGGATCAGCGGGCGGGCTGGCGCAGGCGCCACTTGTCGATGGACTTCTTGGAGAAGAGCCACTTGCCCTCGTGCTGGAGCGCGGGGATGAGCCGATCGGCCGCCATGCTGGCCACCGTCTTCTCGTCCATCGCGAGATACCGGGAGGCTTCCTTCACGTCCATCGTGTCCTTTGGCAGCACCGTCGTGTGACCTCCTGTAGGGTGGCTCAATGCCCGCGGGTATCCGCCGTCGTACCGGCCGCCTTCTTCAGCCGCTCGATCTCCTCCTCGAGCACGTGGATGCGGTCCACCATCTGCTCGAGCGTCCGCGCCAGCGGATCGGGCAGGTCGGCCTGGTTGAGGTCGATCCCACCGGTCACTCGCTCGCCGTTGCGGAATGTTATGCGACCGGGTACTCCGACCACAACACAGTTCTCCGGCACCGCGCGCACCACCACCGAGCCCGCGCCGATCCGGCTGCCCGCGCCGACGGTGAAGCCGCCGATGATCTTGGCTCCGGCCCCGATCACCACGTTGTCGGCGATCGTCGGGTGGCGCTTCTCGCGCTTGACGCTCGTGCCGCCCAGGGTGACCCCCTGCAGGATGCTCACGTTCTCGCCGATCTCGGCGGTCTCACCGATGACCACACCCATGCCGTGGTCGATGAACAGCCCCGGGCCCAGCACCGCGGCGGGATGGATCTCGATACCGGTGAAGAACCGGCTCACGTGCGACACCCAGCGCGCGGAGAGCCGCCAGCCGCTGCGCCAGAGCGCGTGGCCGAGCCGGTGCATCCAGATCGCGTGCACGCCCGGATAGCACAGCACGACCTCGAGGGGCGACTGGGCCGCCGGATCGCGCTCCAGCACCGTCCTCACGTCCCGACGCATCCGATCAAGCATGCCGCTCGCTCCTTGTTCGGCCGAGCGCGTCTCGCGCCGCCGCGTGCAGGCCCAGCATCGCGACCTCGGCCGCGTGCCGCCGGGCTTCCGGAAGACCGCCCACCGCGGCCTCGATCCGCTCGGCAGGCAGCTCCAGTACCTCGTCCAGGCTGGCCCCCTCGACCACGAGGGTGGCCGCGCTCGCCGCCGCGATGGTCGGCCCGCAGCCGTAGGCCTGGAATCGGGCCTCGACCACCCGCCCCCGCGTCACGCGCAGGTGGAAGCGGACCAGATCCATGCAGTCCTTGTACTCGCCCTCCCCGACCCCGTCGGGATCCCGCATCATGCCCGCGTTTCGCGGGTTGCGAAAATGCTCGATCAAGGCCGGGCTGTACTGCACTCCGCGCCCGCTAGGTTCGGGCCGGCATCGCGCTGCGGAGCTTGGCCACCAGCGGCTCCGTCGCATCGACGACGTAGTCGATGTCCTCGGCGGTGGTGCTCCGTCCCAGCGAATGCCGCACCGCGCCCATCGCCCACTCCACCGGCACGCCCATGGCCACCAGCACGTACGACGGCTCCACGTTGCCGGAGGTGCACGCCGACCCCGCGGATACACCGATGCCCTTCAGATCCAGGCCGAGCACGACGGATTCCGACTCCACGTGCCGGAAGCAGACGTTGCAGGTGCCGGGCACCCGCTCGGTCGGATGGCCGTTCAACCGGACCTCCGGCACCCGGCGGCTCAAGCCCTGCCAGAGGCGCTCGCGCAGCTCGACCAGGCGCTTGCCCTCCGCGACCATGTCGCGACCCCGGATCTCCACCGCCTTGCCGAAGCCGACGATGCCGGCCACGTTCTCGGTTCCGGCGCGGCGGCGACGCTCGTGCTCGCCGCCGTGCTGCAGGGACACCATCTTGGTGCCCTTCCGGATGTAGAGGCCGGCGACGCCCTTCGGGCCGTAGATCTTGTGGCCCGAGAACGAGAGCATGTCGATGTTGAACGCGTCGAGATCGATCGGCACCTTGCCGAAGGTCTGCACCGCGTCCATGTGGAACGGGATGTTGTGCTCCCGGGCGATGCGGCCGAGCTCGCGGGCCGGCTGGATGGAGCCGATCTCGGAGTTGGCGTGCATGATCGAGATCAGGATGGTGTCGGGGCGGATGGCGCGGCGGAGCGCGTCGGGATCCACCACGCCGAAGCCGTCGACGTCGAGATAGGTCGCGCTGAAGCCCTGGGTCTCGAGCGTCTCGACCGCGCGCAGCACCGCGTGGTGCTCGATCTTGGTGGTGATGATGTGACCCTGGCGCCGGGCCATCGCCACGCCCTTCACCGCCATGTTGTCCGACTCGGTGCCCCCCGAGGTGAAGACGATCTCCTCCTTGCCGACGCGGAGGAAGTGGGCGACCTGCTCGCGACCGGTCTCGAGCCCCTCCCGCGCCTCGCGGCCGAAGCCGTGGACGCTCGACGGGTTGCCGAAGCGCTCGCCGAAGTACGGCAGCATCGCCGCGACCACTTCCGGATGGACCGGCGTGGACGCGTTGTGATCGAGATAGACGTGTCGGTTCATTGACGCTCCCCTTTCACGATGTTACGCTGGCGCCCGCATGGCCCTCGCCAGACGGAAGCTCGGCCTGATGGTTTCCACCTCGCCCGATCACCCGAACCTGGACACCGCGGTCGGATTGTCGACGGCGGCGCTGGACGGCGGCGCGGACGTATACCTCTACCTGATCGACGACGCGGTCGCGGCGGTAGAGGACGCGCGCCTCCTCGCTCTCGCCGACCGCGGACTCAAGCTCTTCGTGTGCGCCTACGGTTGCCAGAAGCGGCGCCTGCCGCTCTCGGATCGAGCCACCAACTGCGGCCTCGTGGTCCTCACCGACGTGATCAACGGAACCGACCGCTTCGTCGCATTGAACTAGCGGCGGCCCGCTCGTGAGCCAGAACCATCCCACCGTCGTCTTCATCTCGGAGGATCCGCGCGTCTCGCACCGCGCCAACGAGGCGATGCGGATCGCGCTCGGCATCGTGGCCGGCGACAACCCGGTCTCGATCGTCCTGAGCGGCCCCGCGGTCCACTTGCTCGACGACGACACCGACGACCTGGTGGACGGCGACGACATCGCCAAGTTTCGCGCCTCCCTCAAGAAGCTCGGCGTCCCCTTGCGCATCGAGGGCGCGCTGCCCACCCACGCCGACTGGAACCGCGACGGCCACCCGGTGATCTCGGTCAGCCGGGAAGAGATCGCCGCGCTCGTGCCGAAGGCCACCCGCTTCCTGGTGTTCTGATGGCGGCCTTCCTGCACATCCTCAAGGGCGACTCGGGCGCGCTCGCCGGCCCGGTGATCGAGGCGAACCGCTTGGAGCCCGACGCCCGCGTGACGGTGGTCCTGCTCGAGGGCGCGCAAGCGGACTCGCTCCCCGCGGGGGTCGCGGTTCGACGTCTCGCCGCGGGCGACCTCGACTACGCCGGCCTGCTCGACCTGATCTTCGCTCACGATCACGTGATCACCTGGTAGCGTCACCGCTACCGGTCCTGATACTCCTCGTGCCACTTCATCTGGATCGCCTCCAGGATGCCCTCGTTCGAGCCCTTGGCATCGTCGGCGAATCCCGGCAGGGCGATGACCCACCTGTGCAGATCGGTGAACCGCACGGTTAGCGGGTCCACCTCGGGGTGGGCGTCCATCAGCGCCAGCGCGATATCCTCGGCGTCCTTCCAGGTCATTTCGGTATCTCCACGACCACGTCGCCCTTGACCACCGCCTGGCAGCCGAGGCGGGAGTGCAGCGTCAGGCCCTCCGCAGTGTCGAGACGGTCCTCCTCGTCCTGCTCCATGGTCGACAGGTTGTCCTCCCCCTCGCGCACGATCACGTGGCAGGTGGTGCAGGCGCAGCTCCCTCCGCAGTTGTGCTCGAGGTGGATGTCGTGGGCGAGCGCGATGTCGAGCAGCGAGCCCGGGCGACCGTGATCGGCCAGCGGATACTTGGCGTCGTCGACCTCCACCGTCTTGTTCAACGGCAGGAACGTCACCTTGTGCGTCGCCATCACGGCTTCTCCAGGAGCTGATCGGCGCGCTTGGAGGTGACCGCGGCCCGGATCGCCGCCTCCATCATCCGATCCGCGAGCGGCGCGGTGACCTGGTTGACCGCGATCGTGCGCTCGCGGATCTCGTCACGGTCGGTGCCGGCCCGGGCGGCGCGCAGCTCGTGGAGGGCCTTTAGGATGGCGTCCCGCTCCTCCACGGTGGCGATCCCGCCCGCCTGGCGCAGCGCGCGCTCCACGTGATTCATCACGGTATCGGCCTCGGTCTGGGTCTCGATCAGGAGCCGGGCGCTGACGTCGGCCTCCGCATAGGTGTAGGAGTCGTCCACCATCTGCTCCACCTGCGCCTCGGTGAGTCCGTAGGTCGGCTTCACTTCGATGCTGGCCGCCTTGCCGGTACGCAGCTCGCGTGCCTGCACCTGGAGAATCCCGTTGGCGTCGATCAGGAACGTCACCTCGATCTTCGGCATTCCGCCCGGCATCGGATCGATGCCGGCCAGGTCGAAGCGGGCGAGCGAGCGATTGTCCTTGGCCAGCTCCCGCTCGCCCTGGAGCACGTGCAGGTCCACCGTGGTCTGCCCATCGACCGACGTGGTGAAGTACTCCTTCGCCAGGGTCGGAATCGTGGTGTTGCGGGGAATCAGCACGCTCACGATCCCGCCCAGGGTCTCGATCCCGAGTGACAGCGGCGTCACGTCGAGGAGCAGCATGTCGGTGATGCCGCCCGCGAGGATCTGTGCCTGCACCGCGGCGCCCAGCGCCACCACCTCGTCCGGATTCAGCTGGCTGTGCGGGGCGCGGCCGAACAGCTCCTCGACTCGCCGACGCACGAGCGGCATCCGCGTGGAGCCACCCACCAGCACCACCTGGTCCACCTGCTCCCGACGAAGCGAGGCGTCGGCCAGCGCCTGCCGGCACGGGCCCAGGGTGGTGGCCACCAGCGGCTCGACCAGGGCCTCCAGCTCCGCGCGGGTGATATCGCGATGATAGGTGAAGCGCTCGAACGGGATCGTGAGCACGGTACGCTCGTCGAACGAGAGCCGGCACTTCGCGGCCTCGGCGCCGAGCCGGATCTCCTGCTCCGCCTCCGCGTCACCCGACAGGTCGACCCCGTGACGGCTCCGGATGTCGACCAGCAGCCAGTCCACCAGCACCCGGTCGAAGTCGTCGCCGCCCAGATGGGTGTTGCCGTTGGTGGCGAGGACCTCGAAGACTCCGTCCTTGACCCGCAAGATCGAGATGTCGAAGGTGCCGCCGCCCAGGTCGTAGACTGCGATGATGCCTTCCGCGAGCTTCTGCAGGCCGTAGGCCAGCGAGGCCGCGGTGGGCTCGTTCACGATGCGCAGGACTTCGAGACCCGCGATGCGCCCGGCGTCCTTGGTGGCCTGGCGCTGGGCGTCGTTGAAGTAGGCGGGGACCGTGATCACCGCCCGCTCGACGGGCTCGCCGAAGAATGCCTCCGCGCGCTGCTTGAGCGTACGGAGCACGTGCGCCGAGACCTCGGGCGGGGTGATCTCGCGGTCGCCGATACGGATGCTCACCACCTCCGCGTTGGGCGTGACCGCGAACGGCAGCCGGGCCAGCTCGTCCTTCACGTCCTCGTAGCCGCGGCCCATCAGACGCTTCACCGAGTAGACCGTGCGCGCCGCGTTGCGGGCCAGCTGGCGGCGCGCCGCCTCGCCGACCACCACGCCGTTCGGGGTCCAGGCCACGATGGAGGGCAGCAGGGTGCGGCCCTCCGCGTCCGGGATCACCCGGGGGATACCATCCTGGACGTGGGCGACCAGGCTGTTGGTCGTTCCGAGGTCAATGCCGACGATGCGAGACATGTGCGTCTTCACGCTCTCCTAGCGCGTCACTCAGGTCGTCGATCACGGTCCGCAGATACGCCCGTGTCGCGAGCCGTTGCTTGAACCATTCGAGCAGCGCCTTGCGGTCGCCGCCCGAGTCGATGAGCCAGTCCCAGTCGGGAAACCGCCCGACCACCGCCTCCGCCTCCGAGCCGTAGCGCGCCTCGAGCCGGCCGCGCTCCTCGCGCAGCCGCGCCGCCGCGTCGCCACCCAACCCCTCGGCCTTCGCTTCCTCGAGCGCCTCCTGCACCTCCAGCATCTCCTCCAGGAGCTCCCGCGGAGCCTTGGGCTTCTCGGTCGCGCCCTCCCGGACCTCCCGACCCTCCTCGAGCGCGATCAGATACTCGACCCGGGCGAGCGGCTCGCGGAGGGCGCGGTACGCGCGGTTGACCAGCGCCGACTGCGCCAGAGCTTCCGCCTGCCGGGCTGCGTCCGCCCCCTGGTGGAAATCGGGATGGTGCTCGCGGGACAGCTCGTAGAACCGCCGCTGCAGCGCCTCGCCGTCCACCACCAGCTTGCGGGGCAGCCCGAACTCCGTGAAGTGGTCGCTCATGCTCTGAAAAGAAGAACGGGCCCGCCCGGGCCCGTTGTCGTGTCTTCCGAGCCGGGCCCTAGGCGGAGAACGAGGTGCCGCACCCGCAGCTCGATTTCGCTTGAGGGTTGAGGAAGGTGAAGCCTCCCGTCAGCCCCTGCGTGACGTAGTCGAGCGTGGTGCCGTTCAGGTAGAGGTAGCTCTTGGCGTCGCATACGACCTGGATCCCGTCGATGTCGAACTTCTTGTCGCGGGGTCCCGTCTCGTTGTCGAACTCCAGCGAGTAGGAGAGGCCCGAGCAGCCGCCTCCCTTGACGCCCATCCGCAGATAGACGTTCTCGAGCTTCTGGCCCTCCATGAGCTGCTTCACCTGCTTCACCGCCGTTTCGGTCAGCGCCACTGCCATGGCGTCGGTCTCCTTTCGTTCCTTCCGTCCTTAGGACGCGTCCCGCCCCGCGGGGGCTTCGCTCTTGATCCACTTCTCCTTGTAATCCTGGAGCGCGGCCTTGATCGCGTCCTCGGCCAGCACCGAGCAGTGGATCTTCACCGGCGGGAGCTTCAGCTCGTTGACGATGTCGGTGTTCTTGATCTTGGCCGCCTCGTCCACCGTGCGCCCCTTGAGCCACTCGGTGGCCAGGCTGGACGACGCGATCGCGCTGCCGCAACCGAACGTCTTGAACTTGGCGTCCTCGATGACGCCGGTCTCGACGTTGACCTTGATCTGCAGCTTCATGACGTCGCCACACTCCGGCGCGCCCACCAGCCCCGTCCCCACTCCCGGGGTGTCCTTCGTGAAGGACCCCACGTTGCGCGGGTTGTTGTAGTGGTCGACCACCTTATCGCTATAGGCCATGTCCGCACATCCTCCTGAGCCTCTTGGGCTGAGCCTCTTGGGCTGAGCTGAGCCCGAGGGCGTCGTTATTCCGCCTTCCAGTGGATCGTCTTCAGGTCCACGCCTTCCTTTGCGAGCTCGTAGAGCGGCGACATCTCCCGCAGCCGCTGCACGACGTCCACCGTCTTGCGGGCCACGAAGTCCACCTCTTCCTCGGTCGTGAAGCGGTGCAGCCCGAACCGGATCGAGGAGTGGGCCAGCTCGGAATCGACCCCGAGCGCGGAGATCACGTACGAAGGCTCGAGCGTGGCCGACGTGCAGGCCGAGCCGGAGGCCAGGGCCGCCTCGCGGTTGAGCCCCATCAGCACCGACTCCCCCTCGACGTAGGCGAAGGAGATGTTGAGGTTGTGGGGCAGCCGCCGATCCTGATTGCCGTTCACGTACGCCTCGTCCACCTTCGCGAGGATCTGCTCCTGGAGCCGATCGCGCAGGGCGGCCAGCCTCTTGGACTCCTCGCCCATGACTTCCCGGCAGATCTCCGCGGCCTTGCCGAAGCCCACCACCAGCGGCACCGGCACCGTGCCCGAGCGCATGCCCCGCTCGTGGCCGCCGCCGTCCACCATCGGAGCCAGCCGGACACGGGGGTTCTTGCGCCGTACGTAGAGGGCGCCGACTCCCTTGGGACCGTAGAGCATGTGGGCGGTCGCCGAGAGCAGGTCGATGCCCATCGCCTCCACGTCCACCGGGATCTTGCCCACCGCCTGGGTCGCGTCGGTGTGGAAGACGATGCCCTTCTCCTTGGCCAGCTTGCCCAGCTCCGCCACCGGCTGGATCGTCCCGATCTCATTGTTGGCGAACATGATCGAGATCAGGATGGTCTTGGGTGTCAGCGCCGCCCGCACCGCCTCGACGTCGACCGAGCCGTCCCGGAGCACCGGCACGTACGTCACCTCGAATCCCTGCCGCTCGAGCCGCTTGCACACGTCCAGCGTGGCGCGCTGCTCGATGGTGGTGGTGACGATGTGGTTGCCCTTCTCGCGGTACATCTCCGCGATGCCCTTGAGCGCCAGATTGATGGCCTCGGTGCCCCCGGAGGTGAACACGATCTCCTTGGGATCCCGGGCCCCGATCAGCTTGGCGATCTGCTCGCGGGCCTGGTCCACCCCACCCTCGGCTTCCCAGCCGAACGGATGATTGCGGCTCGCGGGATGCCCGAACTTCTCCGTGAAGTACGGGATCATCGCCTCGAGCACCCGCGGGTCCACCGGGGTCGTAGACTGGCTATCCATGAAGATCGGAAGCTTCAACGTCATTGCGGTCTCTCTCTCCTAGTGGATGCCCGCCAGCGGCATCACCGTGACCGCCGGATCGGCCGCCAGCTCCGCGAGCGACATGCTATCGAGGACGTGGCTGATGCTGGCCTGGATCTTCTGAACCGGCCGGCGGAGGTTGCAGCGCGCGAACTGCGGACAATCGTCCAGCTCGTTCATGCAGCTGACCACCCGCACCGGGCCTTCCAGCGCTCGAACCACCTGCCCCACCGAGATCTCACTGGGCTGACGGGTCAGCACGTAGCCGCCCTTCGGCCCGTTGTGGCTGGTGATCAGCTTCTTCTTGGCCAGCCGCTGGAGGATCTTGGCGAGCCGCTCGGGCGGGATGTGGAACTCCTCCGCGATGCGCTTGGCGCTCACCGCCCCATCGTCGCCGTGGGAGGCGATGAAGTGGATTGCCATCAGCCCGTAATCCGCTCGCTTCGTGAACCGCAGCACGGCTGCTCCCTCCCAGGCTCATATCCAGCCCGACTTATATCCGACCCTACGAGTCGCCGACCCTTACAGTCGGAGTTTGCCAGCCGGGAGAGCAGATGTCAAGGGCCAAAGGGCAAATCCGACTGGCGGGGTCTGCTGTTAGCTTGTCCCGACCGGGGCTAGAGCCAGACGTCCCTGAACTGCCGGGCCGCCTCCTCGGGGGGCGTCTCATTGACGTGGATCCCCCCCACCCCGTTGAGTCGGTCAGGCCCGGTGCGGACTTCCAGGTGCCAGTGATAGTCCTCGGCGATGGTCGACCATTCACCGGGGAGGATCTTGGCTGCCAGGTTCGGCGAGCTGTAGAGCGTCATCTCGAATGAGGGATCCCCCAGCTTGCCGGCGAAGGTGCGGAACAGGCCTCCAAGGATGCCGGCCAGGTCCGTCACGATCTCGCCCGAGAGCGAAGCCTCGTAGGCGCAGCCGTGCTGGCGCGGGAGGATCCAGGTCTCGAAGGGTGAGCGAGCCGCGTAGGGGGAGAGCGCGAGGAAATGGTCGGTGAGCCGAATCACCCGATCGCCCGCCGCGGTCTCCTGGCGGATCATGTCGCAGTACACGCAGCGCCGCTTGTATTCGTAATACTCGCGGCACTCGCGGAGCTTGCGCCGCACCTCGTCGAAGATGATCGGGATCGCGGTGACCCGCGAGTAGGGATGCGTGATCCGCGAGCCGGGTGCCCGGTGCCGCCGCGTCACCAGGATGTCGCGAATCGACTGGTCCCGCTTGAGGTCCCGCAGCCGCTCGCCGTACATCCACAGCACCTGCTCCCACTGTCCGTCGCCGAGGGTCGCCGCGGTGTCGTCGTGGCTCGGCGACTCGACGATCAGCTCGGTCGCGCCCCGGGGCGAAATGCGATCGTAGAGGCCCAAACCCTCGCGCACGAGCTCCTGCTCGATCCGGAAGTATGGATCGGCCTCCGGGATGACCCGGACCGACCAGCCGGGCCCGTTGGGCGTGGATCCTTCCTTGCGGTACGCGAAGATCTCCGGCGGGGTGAGAGATTCGTTGCCCGGGCAGAACGGACACGTCGAGGAAGCGGGGCGCTTCGGGCCGGGTCGGACGAGCACCCACCGGCCACGCGTTGGATCCTTGCGCAGGTCGCTCATGACTGGGTCACGATAGGAAATGCCCCGCGGTAAGTCAAGGTTCGCACCGCGTCGCGCGTGGCCCCGCGCGGCAGATCTTCTATGGAAGGGTGACGCTGGTGCCGTCGCCGGTGGTGGTGATCGTGTAGGTCCCTCCGGAGACGTTCGGCGTGTAGCTGTAGCTGGCCCATCCGCCCGGCGGGTTGGGCACCGCCCCCATGAACGGCCCAGCCGAAAGGCCCTGGGCGTTGGTGGCGACGGTGGTCAGCTGAGAGAGGGTCGCCGGAAGCTGCCCCATGTGGGCGCCGTAGACCGCCACCGCCGAAGCCAGGGTTCGAGAATCGGCCTGCGCCTTGGCCAGGCGGCCACGGAACTGGACGTTCGCGTAGAGCGGAATGGCGATCGTGGCGAGGACGCCGATGACCGCCACCACCACCATCAGTTCCACCAAGGTGAAACCGCGCTCGCTGCGCCGCGCCTTCGAGGCCATGATCCTCCCTCCATCTGAGCGATCGGTAACTACTGCAGCGCAGCAAGAGCGGGGCCAGGAAAAATGAGGTGCAACTAGGCGACTTCACAGGGATACGCGGAGCCGGTCCTGACGTAGGCAGTCAGTCCTGTGACTGAAACCGGCGTACCCGAGCGCCAGGAGGAACGATGAGCGACAGGCACGAGAACGTCCGAGTTTTCTGCTCCGAAAGGAACGCGGGGATCTCTTTGCGGAGGGATTCTGCGTGCCGTATGAACCTCGCGCGTACTAATTCTGCAATCGCTTGCCTATCTGGCAGGGGCACATGAGCCATGAGCCTGCGCGCGCTGTTCCCCCTGGTAATGGCGATCATCCTGACTTGGAGCGGGCCGGCCATCGCCGTCCTATTCTTTTTCAGTACGGGCGATCCGGACGGCCTGATCGCGACCGCGTCCCGCCCCGCGAGTGCCGGCTAGATCGAGATCGAGTCGGCCGACGATTTCGTGGTCACCGGCGCCAACACCCTCAAGCTCACGGGTGCAAGCTTCCAGGGGCTCCTACCGACCGGCGCGTCGCTCAGCAGCGTGACCGACGTTCGCGTCGAGATCTACCGGGTGTTCCCAGCGGACTCGGACGTGGGACGGACGAGCGGGCCGCCTGTCTTTTCAACCACCGGCAAGGCCGATCGTGCCGCCCGGTACTCCATTCCCTGCAGGAGTGACGGACCTTCAGAGCTGGATCCGAAATTCGGACCTGGATCCGGACTGGCTCCGCATCGGTACGGACATCACCCACCTCGGCCCGTTCAACGCCGCATTCGCGCTGAGCGGCGATCTGGAGCCCGTACCTGAGCCAGCGACCTCTGGGGCACCTCGATGGCGGGACTGGGACTCGCGGCTCGCCGGAGGCGGCGCACGCGGAACTAGAAAGAACCCGAGAGGGCGACCACTACAGGGCAGCCCCTCCCTCTCGGGCCAATGCCGGATGCAAGGTCAGCGAATCGAGTTTGCCCTATCTTCCTTTCGGTTCGGCTCCAGTTCCTTGCATGTCGCAAATCCCGAGGCTGTCCCGCCACCAGCCACCGCCGCGCCGGCACTGCTGTGCCTCACTGAACGTCGGGTTGGTGGTCGTTGGCGCAGGCATATTCGAGGCACACCCGGCCAGAAACCATACCGCAACAGCGATTCCAATAGCCTCTCGTACCATGGTTCACCTCCAGTGCGGCTGAAGCCTACCGAGATGGCCCCTCGCGCGCACCCGAGGGTGCCGCAGAGCGTCAGGTCACCGAGTCCCAATCGTGCCCCGCCTCACTCGATCACCTGATCCGCCCGCTGCAGGAGCGACGGCGGAATCGTCGGGCTGATTTTGTCCACGTAGGTGGCGGCGCCCCGGTACTGAAAGGGAACGCTCGCTCCATAGGCCATGAGGCCACCCGCCTCCGCCTCCTCCCTGAACCCGGACACTACCGAAAGCCATCTCTTGGTGGCGAGGGCAGCGATCTGGGTTCGCTGCGCCAGGAACAGGAGCGGCCCCGCGGATCACGATTGCTCAGGGTCCCCAGCGGTTCCGGAAGGGAATCGCTTCCTCCCATGTCTCGGTAGTTTGTTACCGCGCACAGTTGGCGGACTGATTCGCAAACCTACGAGAACTGGCCACATTCCGTATTGGAATGCGGCTTGCTCGACTAAGCAGCGAGCATCAGACCGAGAAAGGAGCCTTTACCCATGTTCCGTGCTCGTGCCTACACGATCGAGAGTTGCTATGTGGGTTTCGCAGTCTCTGGTCGCTATCCGTGGCTTCGTTCGTGGTGGCAGCGGCTGACGGCCAGGTAGCGGGCGGACCCAATGCAGTATGACCGTTACGGAAGGCACGATTCCCGGCGGCGAAGGAGAAGGGTATGAGAGCTCTTGAGACATTGGTCGTGTTGACTATCGTCACGGTCACGTTCCTCTGGGTGATCCTGGCGCACACCACTCCGGAGGAGCATGCTCGTCTGCACGACTCAATCGGCCAGAGCACGCACATCGCGTGGCGATGAGAATGCGCCCCGTCCGCGACGCTGAGCGTGAGCGTCTTGCCCGTGCGGTTCGCGTCATCGACCTCGCGATCTTGGGACTCTGCTTGGCGTTGGCTGGCAGTCTCTTGTCGCTCTGGTAAGTCGACGAGGGCCGGGCGCCAACTGGCGGCGCGGGAACTACGACTTGCCCTTGGGCTCCCAACCGCGCGCGCCCTCGCGTCTAGGCCTAAAGTCCAATAGCCTGCTCCCGCCCTCATAGCGACACTTCCGCCCATGGCATCGGGAATCGTGGTCGGCATCCTCACCGCACAGCACGCCGACCACATCATCCTTGGCAACACCGGCCGGATCGCGCTCCCGGAGGGACTGGTCGTGGAACGGTTTGGGCGAGGAACGCCGGTCACGGTCGCCTTCAGCTACGACGACGCCGGTACGATGGTGGTCGAGAGCATCACGCGGACAGTACCGGCTAGGGTTGCCGCCCACGACATCCGCCGGGCGTGCTAGTCAAGCCGCTACTGGGAACGGTTGCAACGGCCAGCGTGAGCCCGACCGCTAAGACCCCGAACATAGGATCGTGCGCCATTCGGCGTCGGAGCCTCTACTCGATCACGTGATCCGCCCACAGCAAGCGACGCGGTCGCCTGGTCACAGCGCACGTCGGATAGCATGGTAGGCCAACAGGAACACAACAGCCCCGACGACGGCCACGACAAGGCTGTAGATGTTGAGCCCGGTCACCCCCGACATGCCGAACACGCCAAACAGCCAGCCCCCTACAATCGCTCCCGCAACACCAAGGGCGATGTCGAGAATAAGCCCCTCACCCGTCTTGTTGACGAGCTTGCTCCCGATGAACCCTGCGATCAGGCCGAGCACTAGCCAGGCGACGAACGACATAGTCTGGTCTCCTTATTCCGAGGTGCTACGAGTTGGTCTCACCGGCGGAACATCGGTCGGTCCACAAGAGTCCCCAACCTGACCGCATCATCTAGGAGGGACGGGGCGGGGCGGCCAGCGGGTCGACCTTACACCAGCGGAGCCGCGATGGGGGCTAGGATTGCCGCCGGCCCAAGAAGGCAGGTCCTCTACCGCCTCCAGCTCCAGAGCAGGCGCCAAGCGAAGCACACCGTGGCGTCCGCGACGCGCGCCCACCACGGATCACGCGCTGGCTCTGCTCGGCGCGGAGGCGGATCAAGAACGGGATGAGGACTCACCACCTCGGCTCTCACTGGTGGTGCACCTAGTACCCGGGCGGCCAGTAGCAGGCGGGCGGTCCATAGGCTCCGTAGTACGGACAACCATAGTACGGGTACGGATAGAAGCCGAACCCGGGGTGGAAGTGCTCGAAGCGCTCATGCCCCTCGTGCCGCTCGTGGCCGCCGTGGAACTCATGCCCGCCATGAAAACCGCCGTGGCCACCGTGCCCGCCAACTCGGGCCAATGCCGGAGCAGGCACCGCTGCCATTGCTAGGATCGCAACTGCTAGGATCAACTTACGAACCATAGGTCACCTCCGAACCTACCGAACGTACCCTCCAGTTCTTCAGACGGGCTGACTGGTGAATCGATGCATCGGGCCCGCTTGTCGATCCTTGCGTTTCCTTGATACGACCGGGCGGTCCTCCGCCAGCCCGAGTAAGCTTGATGCCGTGGCCCCCGCTCTCCCTGACCCGCCGCGTCGCACGGCCCAGTTCCGCATGCGCCTGTGGGATGAGCGGGGCAAGCTTCGCTTCGCGGAGAACCCCACCAAGGGCTTTCCGTGGCCCGATCCCGTCAAGACAGAGACAAAGTTCCTTCGCCGACAGGGCGAAGAACGGCCCCTGGGCCCGCCGCTCGCCCAGGCGCTCACCGACGCGCTCCTTGCTCGCGGCAGCCCCGACGGGGGCGAACCGCTCTTGGTCAATGGCTCGGTCCGGCGCTGGACACGGACGCACCTGACCGAGACCATGGCGCGCGTGGGGAAGGCCGCGGGGATCAAACGGCCGAGCGTGGGCGCCCACAAGCTCCGGCACACCGCCATCGTCCTGGCCGGGGTGGCAGGCACTGGCCCGCTGACCCGGAGCCGGGGGCTCACCCATTCGGACCCCCGGGCCCAAGCCCGCTAAAGACCACCTCTTGCCCCGAGCGACCTGCCGGTCCCGCCTATGGCTGCAGGAGGCCCTCCGGCGGTACATCAGCCAGGAGCCCGCCGCCCTGCCTGCCCCAGCACCTCCGGAGGCCCCAGAACCGTCCTAAGCACGGCCCAGTTACTTTCGGCACTCACTTTTGTCATTATGGTCTAGAGGGAGGGTCCGGTCATGAGCGACAGCGCTGCAAAGGTCCGAGTTTTCAGCAGCCCCACCTGAGGGCCCTGCAAGGCGGCGAAAGAGTATCTTTCGTCTAACGGGATCGCGTTCGAGGACATCAACGTCCTGGCGGATGCCGACGCACGGGACGAGCTCGTCAAGCTCACGGGGCAGATGTCCATCCCCGTGATCGTGGTCGGCGATCAGGTGGTGCGCGGCTTCAACAAGCCGATGCTGAAGAGCTTGCTCGGGATCTAGTTGCCCTGCTGCTTGAGCTTCTTCAGGTGCAGGCGCGCCACGTCCACCCAGTCCTTCTCGGACGGCTGGCTCCCGGCGAGCCCGATGTAGCGCTCCCAGAGGTTGACCGCTTCCTTCGGGTCCACCTTCTCGTAGACCAACGCTAGGTTGTAGAGGGCGC
The DNA here is from genome assembly GCA_035569855.1 of Candidatus Dormiibacterota bacterium. Lineage (GTDB taxonomy): Bacteria > Methylomirabilota > Methylomirabilia > Rokubacteriales > CSP1-6 > CAMLFJ01. The sequence goes on along the minus strand of DATMMH010000250.1, from coordinate 17,401 downwards.
CGCTGTTCTTGCCATCGGCGTCCACCACCTTCCGGTACTCCTCGATGGCTTCCTTGTAGAGCCCCTTGTCCTCGTAGACCTCGGCCAGGCCCATCCGGGCGTCCGGGGACGTGGGATCGAGCTCGATCGCCTTCTTGTAGGCGGTCACCGACTCGTAGTAGAGACCCTTCTCGGAGTAGTACAGCTTGCCCAGGCTCGCGTGCACCTTGGCGTTCATCGGATTGAATTCGAGTCCCTTCTGGTACGCCGCCACCGCGGGGTCCACGTCCCCCTTGGCCGCGAGCGCGTCGCCCAGGCCCACGTAGGCCTCGGCGTAGAACGGTCGGAGCTCGATGGCCTTGCCGTAGGCCTTGATGGCCTCCTCGAAGAGCCGCCGCGGGGCGCTGAGGTAGAGATCGCCGAGGGCCTTGTACGGGTCGGCGTAGGCCGGATCGAGCTGGGCCGAAGCGCGGAACTGGGCCGCCGCCTTCCACCGGTTGCCGAGGTTCAGGTGCACGACGCCCAGCGCGTACTGCGCCGCGACGAACTGGGGATCGGCCTCGATGGCGCGGCTCAGGAAGTCCACCGATGCCTCGTTGGCCTCCTGGGTCCCGCGGTACGACGCGTGCCGCCCGCGGACGTAGAGCTCGTAGGCGCGGAGCTGCGTGGTCGGCGCCGCCCATTTGGTGGCGCGGGCCACCTCGACGTCACTCGCGGGCACCTTCATCGCCTTGAGGTAGGCGCCGGGCAGCGGCCGCATCCGGTCGAGGAGCTGGCCCTCCGCCACCGCGAAGGTGTCGAGCGCGCCGTGGTCCACCTTGTCGCCGTGCAGATCGAGGAATCGGGGCTGCACGATCAGATCGGTCCCCGTCCGCTTGACCTCGCCGTAGAGGGCCAGATCGGCGCCTAGCTTCTTGGCCGCGGCGAGCGTGACGGTCTCGTCCCAGGCCTCGGGCTGGGGCAGCTGCTTGAGCCGTTCCCGGTCGATCTGAACGAGCCCGGGCACGTTGATCAAGGCGAGCATCAGCGATTGCGCGATTCCCTCGCCCACCCACTGCTCGTCGCGCGTGAGGTCCACGGTGGCGAACGGCACGATGAGGACATTGCGCGGCCTCGCCGCCGCCGCGTCGGCGGCGACGGCCGCCAACAGCGTGAGCACCAGCCCGGTGACGACGATTCCGCTAGCCCGCATCACTCTCATGCTGTGGTCCCCCCTTACCCCGCCCCGCCCTCAACCGCGCCAGCAGTCGCCCGAAACCAACCGGCCCGACCCGGCGCATCGCGATCTCCGGAATCAGCAACACCGCCACCAAACCCACCAGCCACGGCCACATGTCGACGCTGAGGCGGGACTTGTGCCGGTTCTGGAGGAACGCGTCCTTCGGCTCCGCCAGCATGCCGCCACCCGTCAGCTCCGAGACTTCCCGGAGAAAGGTCTCGTCCACACCCAGGTCGCGAAACTCCTGCCCATACGGCACCACCAGGCCCGCGAGCTGCGAGCCCACCATCTGCTCCGCCCGGCGCTGCGCCATCCCGACCAGGTACACGCCCTCCTGCGCGGCGGGGAAGCGTCCGCGGTACCGGCCCGGCCCGATCTGCTCGAGATCGATCACGGTCCGCGTCTTGTCGGGCGACACCACGCCCACCTGCGAGTCCAGGAAGTTGATGAACTCGCCCTTGGGGTCGATGGCGTCCACCACCACCTCGCCCACATTGTCGGTGCGCGACACAGTGGCCACCGTATCGCTGCGGGTGCCGGTCCGCAACGCCCACCGCGTCACCTGGGCCCAGAACTTGTTGAAGCCACCCCAGCGCACCCAGAGCACGCCCCACTTGGCCTTGGCGTCGGAGGTGAAGGCCACCGACCGGCCGAGGCCGTAGCGCCAGGTGGCGAGGAGCGGGTCTTCCTGGTGCGTCATCAGCACGAGCTCGGCGTTCGCCTTCATGCTGGTGGCCACGTAGCCGCCGAGCGGGGGCGCCTCCTTCCAGTCGATGTCCTGGATCGCCTCGTGGCCCGGGCTGGCGACCGTGGGCTTGAACGGTTGCTCGACCAGCGAGGCCTTGGAGGCGAGCTGTGTCTCGAGGGTGAAGATCCGCGGGATCGTGGAGTCGTCCTCGGTGTAGTAGAAGCGCCCGCGACCCCACTTGGCCACGTCCACCATCAGGGGCACGTCGGCGTCCTTGCCGATCGCCACCGTGGAGACGGTGATCTTGTCCTTGGACATCCGGCGCAGCAGGCCAGCGAAGTCGCCGCGCGTCATCTGGCCGTCGGAGAGGAAGATGACGTGCTTGAGCAGCGCGGGCCGGTCGAAGAGGACCTGGTAGGCCTCCTTCAGGGCCGGATAGCCGTCGGTGCCGCCGCCCGCCTTGATCGTGGCGATCGCGTGGTGGATCGACTGCTTGTCGCGGGCCGGCTTGAGCGGCGAGTCCCAGATGAACTCGGTGTCCCAGCTCATGACCCCGACCTCGTTGCGGTCGTCCAGCAGGTCCACCACGAGGTGCGCGGCCTCCTTGGCGATGTCGAGCTTGGTCACCTTCTCGTCGGTGGTCATGGCCATGGAACCCGAGCGATCGATCGAGAGCACCACCGCGAGGCTCGGGATCTCGATCTTTTGCTTCACCTCCATCGTCACCGGGAGGGCTTCCTCGACGGGCGTGCGGTAGTAGCCGCCGAGGCCGAAGCTCTCCTCGCCGCCCAGCATGATGAGGCCGCCCCCTTGCTCGCGGACGTAGTCGCGGATGTTCTCCATCTGCTTCTTCGTCATCTTGAGCGAGGACACGTTCGACAGGATGAGCCCGTCGTACTTCTGCAATCCCGCCATGTCCTTGGGGATCTTGTCCGCCTCGACCACCGTCACGTCCACGTGCTGGGAGCGCAGCGCCGCGGCCAGAGCCTGGGCCTGGCTACGGTCCTTCTCGGCCAGCAGCACCTGCGGCCGCCCGCGCACCACCATCGTGCCGAGGGCCCGGTTGTTCTCTTCGATCGTGTCTCCCTCCACGTCGATCGCGGCCTGGTAGACGTGGATGCCGCTCTGCTCGAGCGACTGCCGGTACGTGAACACGTTCTTGCCCGGCGACAGCTTGACGACCTGGGATCCCAGGAACTCCGCGTTGCGATAGAGCGACAGCCGCCCCTGCGTCTCGGCCTGGCTCCATGCCACCACCTTGGCTTGGAACGGCTCGCCGAACTTCACCTCCTGCGGCAGTACCATCGACTCCACCACGACTTCCTGGGTGAACGTGAGCGGGGCCGGGACGTAGTAGATGTCGGCGCCCGCGTCCTTGGCGGCCTGCGCCACCGCGAGGGCGTTGCCCTGGTTCTGGCGCCCGTCCGTGAGCAGCACGAAGCGGTTGGCCTGACCGGCCGGCGCGGTGGCGAGCCCTAGCTGCAGCGCCTGCGCCAGATTGGTGGCGCGGCCGCCCACCTGGGACTGCGGCCGCTCGAGCTTCGTGGTCGGCCGCAGCGGCTGGTCCACCACCGCCTCCTCGCCGAAGACCACGAGCCCGGCCTGATCACCCGGCTGCATCGCGCCGATCGACTGGGCCGCGAAACGATACGCGCTCTCGCGCGCGGCGAGGCTCACGCTGTCCGACACGTCGAGCAGGAACGTGACGTTGAGGCGATCCGCCCAGCGTGGAAGGGTCGGCTTCGCGAGCGCGAGCAGCAGCATCGCGAGGAGGGCGCAGCGCAGCCCGAGGGCCCAGCGGTCGCCGAGCCCGCGGGGGAGCCCGAGCCGGCCGCCCGTCTGCCGCCGCCAATACAGGAAGCCCTCCAGCGCGAACAGCAGCACGGCCAGCATCACGAAGAACGGCCACAGCTCGCGCTGGATGAGCACCGGCGGCGCCTCCGGCTGCGTTCCCTCCACGAACGTGGGCAGCGGCTGGGGCGTGAGGTCCGACTCGTCCGCGTTCATGAGGTTCACCGCGACGCGGGTCTCGCCGCGCCCGGTGACGACCGTGTAGACGCCGACCTCGTCGGTCTCCGTGAAGCTCGCCATCCCGCGGTTGACCTGGGCGCGCACGCTGCGGCCCGAGGGCGTCCGCACGGTAGCGGTGGTCACTCCGTACTCCACCGGCAGCAGGATGGGCTGGCCGGCCTGCAGCTGCAGGCTCGCCTGGTCGAGCCCGGCCGGATGCAGCCAGCGCAGGCTCTTGGAGAGCATCAGGGGGAAGGCCACCCGCAACGGAAAGTCGGTGCGGAAGAGATCGAACCCGAAGAACACCGCCTTGCGGTCGCGTTCCTCGAGGGCGTAGATGAGCGGGCCGCTCACCGTCTCCACCAGGGTCTTGCCCGCGGCGAGCGGACGCACCCGCATCGCGTCCTCGATCGTCACCTTGGCGAAGTCGATCTGCCGCATGATGGGGTGGGTGCGATCCCAGTCCATGATGACCGGTGAGTCGACCCGCCCCAGCACCTCGAGCGGCACGTCGGGGGGAACGGTGTTGACGAGCACGAAGCGGCCGTTGCCGAGCCTGGCCGGGCTCACCCCGTCCACCACCACCACGTCGAAGCCCTCCATCCCGCCCTGGTACGCGTCGGGCTTGCGCACCTCGAGCTTCACCTGCGGGTCGGTCTGCAGGACCTTCTCGAGGAACAGGTTGCCCGGGCTCACCAGCAGCACCGAGATGGTCCGGGGCGGCGGGATCACCGCGTAGGCCACGTTGTCGGCGTCGAGATCGTCGGAGACGTCGAGGCGCAACTTGAGGACGCCGCCGCGCTGCTCGCTGAACGGCACCACGATGGCCCGGCGCACCTGCGGCCCGAGGGTGAGCGTGCGCTCGGTCAAGGTCTCATCGTCGAGGGTGAGCCGCAGCGAGAAGCTGCGCGGCTCGGCCGAGAAGTTTCCCACCGAGAAGAACGCCTGGGAGTTGTAGCTGCCGAAGTAGTTGCGGCGGACCGCGAGGCTCGTGATGCCCACGTTGTCCGACCGGCGGCCGACGCCGACCCAGCGGACGCGCACGTCCGCACCCTGCCCGCTCAACGCGTCCGGGTGCGCCCCGTCGGTGAAGACGTGGATCTCGGCCCGCGGATCGGACCCGACCAAGGCCCGCGCGGTGCGGAGGCCCTCCGAGAGCCGATTGGGCAGGTCGTGGGCCTCCATGGACCGGATCGCCGACCTCACCCGGTCGTGCTCGCGGGTGAACGGCACCAGCACCTTGGGCTGCACGCCCGACTCGATCACCATGACCTCGGCGCCCTCGCCCAGACGACCGACCAGCCCCAGCGCGGCTCGCTGCGCCTGGACGAAGCGTGAGGGCGACACGTCGGTGGCCTTCATCGAGGCGGAGGTGTCCAGCACGATCGCCACGCGCTTGGCGCCCTGGCCCATGACGTTCACGGTGGGGCGCGCCAGCGCCACCGTGAGGGCGAGCAGGGCCAGGATCTGCAGGATCAGCAGCGGATCCCGCTGCAGCCGCTGGAAGAAGGTCGAGGCCTCGCGGTCCCGCAGCGCGGGCTCCCAGAGCATGAGGCTCGACACCCGCAGCTGCCGGCGGCGCACTTTCAGGAAGTAGAGGAGGAGCAGCGGCACCGAGAGCGTGGCCAGCAGCAGCGCGAAGGGGCTCAGGAAGTTCATGCCAGGAGCAGCCCCTTGAGCTGGCGCAGCATGAACTCCTCAACCGGGGTGTCGGTGACCACGCGGTGATAGGTGATCTCGTTGCCCCGGCAGAACTGCTCGGCCCGATCGAGGAATACCCGGAGGCGCTCGAGATAGCTGCGCAGGGCCTCGCCGTCGAGCGTCAGGTCGCGCAGCTCGTCGGTCTCGGCGTCGAGCAGGCGGAGGTCCCCCCCGAAGGCGGGATTCATCTCGTCGGGCGCGAGCACGTGGACGACGTGCACGTCGAAGCGCCGCTCGAGCAGGGCCTTCAGCCCGCGCTCGTAGCCGCCCGGGTCCATCAGGTCGGAGACCAGCACGGCCAGCCCCGCTTCCCGCGAGCGGAGGGCGTAGGCCGCGAGCCCGTCGTTCAGCGAGGTGGCCCCACCCGGGCGGACCCGGCCGAGGAAGTCCATCAGCGGCAGCACCTGGCTCCGGCCACGCGCGGGGGGAAAGCCCTCGGCCACCCGCTCACGCAGGACGCCCACCCCCACGCGCTCGAGCCCGATCAGCCCGACGAATCCCAGGGCCGCGGCCAGTCGGGCCGCGTGGTCGAGCTTCGAGGGCGCGCCGAAGCCCATCGAGGCGGAAGCGTCGACCAGCAGGTGCAGGCAGAGATCCTCCTCGTCGACGAAGAGTTTCAGGTAGAGCCGGTCGAGGCGGGCGTAGACGTTCCAGTCCACGTAGCGGAGGTCGTCGCCGATCCCGTACGGACGGAAGTCGGAGAACTCCACGCTGATCCCCTTGCGGGGGCTGCGTCGCTCTCCCTTGACCCGGCCCCGGAACGAGCGGCGCGACAGCAGGCTGAGGCGCTCGAGCTGGGTGAGAAAATCCGCGGACAGTAGCTCCTGCCCGGCGCGAACGTTGGCCACCGCGCTATCTCTCATCCAGCGACTGGAAGTACTCCTTCACCTGGCTCTGGAAGTCGCGCGGCACCTGCTCCCGCGCGATGGACTCCTCCATCATCTTCCGGTACTGCCCGAGCACACCCATGTACTGCATGCGCGAGGGCATCTGCGCGCCGCGGCCCACCATGTTGGTGTCGATGCCCTGCTTGCGCCCGGACCGCGCCTCGCCTTCGACCCCCACGTCGAACGGGCTGCCCCGCAGCCGCGCGGTCGCGTCGCCCTTCGGAGCCCCGCTCTTGCCGCGGCCCGGCAGCAGCCCCTCGCCCTCGGGGAAGTCGCCCTCGTCACCCGGCCCCCCCTGCCCGGCCCCGCGATCGCGCCCGGCCTGCTTGCCGCGCCGCTCGCTCTCGCGCCCACCCTTGAGCGACTTGCCGTCGCGGCCACGCTCCTCCGCGGAGCGCATCTTGTTGAGCGCGCGCTCCATGGCCTCCATCGCCCGGTCGGTCTGCCCGCCCTCGAGCGCCTCCATGCCTTCCATGGCATCACCGGACCAGCTGTTCTGCCCGCCCGCGCCATTCTTCCGCCCGAGCCGCTCCATCTCGCTCAGCAACTCCCGGAGCTTCTCGGGCGAGACTTTCTTGTTCGGATCGAGCCCGCCCCGCAGCGACTTCGCCTTCTGGAAGACCATCCGCGTCTGGTTCTGGGTGAAGTCGCTCTGCAGATCGGGCAGCCGATCGAGCTGCTCGAGCATGCGCAGCCGGTCGTCGCCCTTCTTGAGGAACGAGTTGAAGTCGGGCGCGCGCCCGGCGAGCGAGGTGTCCTTGAAGACCGCGCTCAGGTCGCCGGGCTGGCTCTGGCCGCCCCCGCCGAGACGGGGCGGCACGCTACGCTCCTGCACGTCGGCGCGCTGGACCGGGTCGCGCCGCGTGGCCTGCCGGCGCTCGGCCTGCTGCATGTCCCCGCTGCGGTCCTTGGCCTTTTCCTCGTCCTCCTCCTCGCGGGAGACCGAGAAGTTGGGCAGGCCGGCGTGAGGCAGCGGAATCGGGGGCGCCGCCGCGAGGACGAGTCCTAGGACCAGCGGCACCGGGACGAACTTGGCCTCGCGCGGGATCCGGCGCGGGACGATCCGCCGCGTCACCATCTGCTCGGCACGGGCCGTCGCGTCGGTGACGAGGGCCTCGACGATCGGGGTGCGGTCCGCACGGGCCGCCCACTCGAGCGCGGTGCTCATCCGATCCTGGAGCCCGTAGCCCCGATCGGCGAGCCGCGCCGCCTCGGCCAGGGGGAGCTTCATCAAATAGCCCCAGAGCGCGCCCGCACCCCCGCCCACCACCAGCAGCAGGGCGGCGTACACATAGCTCCAGAGGCCGAGCGACTCCTTGAGGGCGAGCGGGAGCACCGCGGCCACCGCGCCCCACAGCAGACCCCGCAGGCCGTAGAACTCCGCCCGCCGCAGCCGAATCTGCCGGGCGACGTCCGCGACCAGCCGCTCGATCACCGTGGGACCGGGCATCGGGCTTCTCCTCTCGGCTACCGCAGGAAGACCTCTTTCTCCGACCCGCTCATGGCCTCGGCGGCCTGCACGATCTGGCCGATGAGGTCGTCCACGTCCACCCCCTCGGCCTCGCCCTCGAAGTTGAGGATGAGCCGATGACGCAGCGCGGGCAAGGCGAGGCTTCGTAGATCCTCGACGCTGACGTTGAACCGCCCGTCGGCCAGGGCCCGGACCTTGGCCCCGAGCACCAGGGCCTGGGCGCCGCGCGGGCTCGCCCCGTAGCGGACGAACCGGCGCGTGGACTCGGGTGCCCGCTCCCACTGGGGATGCGTGGCCAGCACGATCAGCGACGCGAGATCTCTTACGTGCGAGGCGATCGGCACCTCGCGCACCAGCTCGCGCATCGCGAGCACCTGCGCGCCGGTGAGGACGCGGTGCACCTCGACCGCGCGCACGTGGGTCGTGCGGTCGATGATCTGGGTCAGCTCCTCGAGCGCGGGATAGCGCACCCGCAGCTTGAGGAGAAAGCGGTCGAGCTGCGCCTCCGGCAGCGGGTAGGTGCCTTCCATCGCGATCGGGTTCTGGGTGGCCAGCACGAAGAAGGGCGCGGGCAGCGGGTGCGCCGCGCCGGACACCGTCACCGCACCCTCCTGCATGCCCTCGAGCAGGGCCGACTGCGTCTTCGGGGTGGCCCGGTTCACCTCGTCGGCGAGCAGGATGTGCCCGAAGATGGGGCCGCGCTGGAACTGGAAGTGCTTCCGCGCCTGCGCGTCCTCCACGATGATGTTGGTGCCGATGATGTCGCCCGGCATCAGGTCGGGCGTGAATTGGATCCGCGAGAACGACAGCTCGAGGCTCTCGGCGAGCGTCTTGATCAGGAGCGTCTTTCCGAGCCCGGGCACGCCCTCCAGCAGCACGTGACCGCCCGCGAAGAGGCCGGTCAGCACGTGGCTGACGACCTCGTGATGGCCGACGATGATCTTGCCGACCTCGGATCGGAGCGCCTGGTAGGAGGCGACGAACTCCTGGACCCGCTGCTCCTGCGATTGGCTAGACACGGGAGGCTGCGCCATGAACGGCTCCTTTCCCGCCTTGGAATTGATTCATCATAGGGGGGCCTCCTAGCCCCGTCAACTAATAGCACCCCGGCGCTGCCCGTGGAATGTGCGCGATGCCGGAATTTCGCTCATCGCGGTGTGGCGACGGCATCGAGAATCGCGTCATCCGCGTGACGCGGACGCGTCGGACCCGAGGGGAGCAAGGACCGTGCCGCTGCGCGCGGCGGGAATCTCAGCGGAGCGAAGACGCCAGACGCGTGTACGCGGCGAGATACCCGTCGGTCTCGCGATCGACGCTGAAGCGCGCGCTGACACGCTCCCGACCGGCCTCGCCGAGCCGGGTGCGCAGGTCCGGATCCTTGAAGAGGCGATCGGCCTTCACCGCCAGCTCGTCGGGGGAGCCGAAGAGAAATCCGGTGACGCCGTCCTCGATGAGCGAGCGATTGCCGGGAATGTCCGCCGCGAGTACCGCCCGTCCCAGCGCGAGCGCCTCCAGGACCGAGTTGGCCATGCCCCCCTCCGACAGCGAGCAGTTGAGCACCACGTCGGCCACCTCGAGCAGCGCGGGCATCCGGTTGTGCGGGACCGCGCCGAGGTGACGCGCCCAGGGATGGTCGGCAAGCAGGTGCAGCAGCGCCTCGCCCTCCGCCGGGTCGAGAATCGGCCCGACGTAGAGCAGCTCGAGGTCGGGATGGGCGGCGCGCAGGCCCGCGAGCGGCTCCACCGGCAGCGTGGAGCGCTTCACCGGCCGGATGCCGGCCGGGAAGAGCACGATCGGCCCGGGAGCGCGCTGGATCGCGGCGGCGAGAGGCCAGTGGTCCGAGGCTACCTCGAACGCCACGCTCTGCGGGATCACCACCAGCCGCGGCGCGATGTCGGGTAGCGTCTCCACGATGCGCGCCACCATCGACTCGTCGAACACGCTCACCGCGGCGGCGCCCTCGAGCACGCGCCGCACCACCGGCGCCGAATCCTGGTCGACGAGGTCCTGGTTGACGTCCGTCCCGGTCGCGGTGACCAGCAGGGGCACGCCGAGGCGGCGTGCTAGCCGCAGGCCGGCCGGACCGCTGCGGAGCGCGTGGAAGGCGTGGATGAGGGCGGGCCCGAACTGGGCGAGCTGGTGCTCGACCGCCGATTCGGGCACCACCGAAAGGTCCCACACGCGCACCTCCACCTCACGCTGACGGAGGCTCCGCGCGATGCGCTCGACGGTGATGGCGTTGCCCCGGAGCGACGGAGAGGCGAACGGAGTGAGAACAGCCACCCGGGCGGCCATGGCTGCGCCGAGCCTACACTGAGGCCGCGCGGGAAGGCAACCCGCGCGGCCTCCGACGCAGGCGGTAGACGGGCCCTTGCCCCCGGCGTGGCCTGTGTTAAGGTTTCGCTACTAGGCAGTCGCCTCACCGATGAGGGGGGAGACGGATGGACGAGCCGTCGCGGGAGATCGGGTGCTCAGAGTGCGTCGAGCTACTGGCCGACTACATCGATGGATCTCTCCCGACGGAGACGACCGCGCTCCTGGAGTGGCATCTCGGCGGCTGTCCGCCCTGCGTGGCGTTCGTCAACACCTACAAGGGCACCGTGGACGCCGCCCGTCGCCTGCGTGAGACCCCCGAGACCAAGCTCCCCGCCGAGCTGCGCCAGAAGCTGATCGCCTTCCTCAAGCGCTCCGACTTCGCCGAGCCGTAGCCGCCCGAAGCCTCGCCAGACTCGCTTCGCTAGACGACGACCAGCCTCGGCTCCATCGTCACCTCGCCGATTTCCCAGACCGGCTCGCCTGCACGCGCGAACCCCTCGCGCACCAGCCCGACGCGGTCGGCGTCGACCGCGAACAGCAGGCCGCCCGAGGTCTCGGACTCGCAGAGCAGCTTGACGAGCGCCGGCGGTACCGTCGCGTCCACCGCGAAGCGCCCCTGGACGCCGAAGGTCTCCTCGAGATAGCTCCGGTTGCGCCCCATGCCGCCGCTGAACGTGCCGCGCTCGGCCAGGGCCAGTGCGCCCGCCAGGAGCGGAAGGTCCCGGCTGCGGACGATCATCCCCGCCCCCGAAGCCTCCACCATCTCGCTCGCGTGGCCGAGGAGCCCGAACCCGGTGATGTCGGTGGCCCCGCCCGCGCCAGCCTCCTGGGCGACCAGGGCCGCCGCACGGTTGAGCCGGAGCATGCTCAGCACCGCGCCCTCGAGCACGGAGGCGTCGCAGGCGTCGTTCTTGGCCGCGGTGGCGATGACGCCGGTACCGAGCGGCTTCGAGAGGAAGACACGCTGGCCCGGCCGCAGGCCGCCCTTTAAAAGGATGCGGCGCGGGTCCACCCGGCCGGTCACGCACAGGCCGTACTTGGGCTCGGCGTCCACCACGGTGTGACCGCCCGCGATGACGCCCCCCGCCTCGCGCACCTTGTCCGCGCCCCCGCGGAAGACCGCGGCGATGATCTCCTTGGGTAGCTCCCGCGGGAAGCCCGCCACGTTCAGCGCGAACAGCACCTGCCCGCCCATGGCGTAGACGTCGGACATGGAGTTGGCGGCGGCGATCGCCCCGTAGAGATACGGGTCGTCGACGATCGGGGGGAAGAAATCCACCGTCTCCACGATCGCGACGTCGTCGGTGACGCGGTAGACCGCGGCGTCGTCGCTGCGCCCCAGGCCGACCAGGAGGTCGGCGTGCTCCTCGTGCCGCAGGTCGCCCAGCACGTCCTGGAGATCTCCAGGACCCATTTTGGACGCTCACCCCGCGCAGGCGGCGTAGGCGGTGAGACGGATCTCCTTGCCGGTCTTCGGATCGATCAGGCGGGTGTCCATCGGAGCCCCGGGGCGCGGGGGAGAGGCCGTCAGGCGGCCTCGGCCTCGACGAAGGCGCGGAAGGCTTCCGCGAGCGGCGAGCGGCTGCGCTCCCGATTCGTCGCGAGGTAGAATGCGCGGCTGATCTTGAGATCCTTCACCCGCAGGCACCACACGCTGCCCGCGCGGCACTCCTCCTCGACCGCACGGCGCGAGACCAGCGAGACCCCGACGCCGGCCTTCACCGCCTGCTTGATGGCCTGGGTCGAGCCCATCTCGCCAACCACCCGGAAGGCGGCCAGGCTGGTGCCGGCCTCGGCCAGCGCGGTCTCGAGCGCGCCCCGCGTGCCCGAGCCCCGCTCGCGGAGCAGCAGCGGCTCCCCGCGCAGCTCCTCGATCGTGACCTGCTTGCGCCCGTGCCAGGGATGGGTCGCGCTCACGATCAGCGCGATGTCGTCCGGCATCAGCTCGCGAAAGTCGATCCCACGGTGGCTCGAGCGGGCGCCGACGACCCCGACCTCCGCGCGACCCTCCGCCACCCACTCGGTCACCGCCTGGCTCGATCCGATCAGCAGGGTGATGGCGATGTCCGGGAACTTCTCCTTGAAGCGGCCGATCAGGGCCGGGAGGATGTACTCCCCGGGGATGGTGCTGGCGCCGACGAGCAGCTCGCCGCTCATGCGGCCCTGGAAGCTCTCCATCGCCTGGCGCGCTTCGCGGGCGAGGGCGAGCAGGCGCTGGGCATAGGAGAGCAGCAGCGCGCCCCCCTTGGTCACCGCGGCCCCGCGGCCCAAGCGATCGAGCAGCCGCACGCCGAGCTCGTCCTCGAGGGTGCGGATGTGCTCCGACACGGTCGGCTGGGTCAGGAACAGGGCGTCGGCCGCTTTGGAGAACGAGCCGAGCTCGGCGACCTTGACGAAAATCTCGAGCTGGCGAAGGTCCACAGGGCCGAGTATAGAAGCGGGCCGGGGTCCTGTCCAGCGAACGGCACGCACGGCGGCGTACCGCGGATCGACGACAGCGCTAGAGACGACGAAGGGGCCCGGAGGCCCCTCGTAATGACGCGGCGGCGGAAATCGTCGCGCGTCAGTGACAGCCGCAACCACCCCCGCAGCAGCCGCCACCGCCCATGGGAGCGGCCGACGCCCCCTCGGAGCGGCTTCCGATCTTCACGCCCACTACTGAGAGACGCCGGCTCACGCGCGCGCTGTCACAGGTAGGGCACGCCACCGCGGAGGGCGTCTGGACGAACTTCTCGAACTCGGCCCCGCAGGCGAGGCACCCGTACTCGTAAATCGGCATGGCTCCGGCTCCGTTCTCTGGGGTCGCTCGGCTCGGCCTACTGGCCGCCGCGCTGGACGTAGCTCTTCACGAACTCCTCGGCGTTCTCCTCGAGGATGTCGTCGATCTCGTCCAGGAGGTTGTCGAGCTCCTCCTTGATCTTCTTGCCCTTCTTCGAGAGCTCGGCGCTACCCGCGCCGCCGTCCTCGCCACCCTCGGTGGGCTTGGTCGGCCTCGTTTCCTTCTTCTTCTGCTCAGCCATGGACGTCACCTCCTGGCCCCGGGTCACGGGACCGGCGCCGGGGCCTAGACCGTCGGGAGCACGATCCCTTGCTGGCCCTGGTACTTCCCCTGCCTGTCAGCGTACGACGTCTCGCAGGCCTCGTCCGACTCGAAGAAGAGGACCTGCGCGATGCCCTCGTTGGCGTAGATCTTCGCGGGAAGCGGCGTCGTGTTGCTGATCTCGAGCGTGACGTACCCTTCCCACTCCGGCTCGAACGGCGTCACGTTCGTGATGATGCCGCAGCGAGCGTAGGTGGACTTCCCCACGCAGATCGTCAGCACGTTCCGCGGGATCTTGAAGTACTCCACGGAGCGGCCCAGGGCGAACGAGTTGGGCGGGATGACCGCCACCGTGCCCTGGTAGTCGACGAAGGAGCGCGGGTCGAAGCTCTTCGGGTCGACGATCGTGGTGTTGATGTTGGTGAAGATCTTGAACTCGTCCGCGATGCGGATGTCGTACCCGTAGGAGGACAACCCGAAGGAGATGCCGCCCTGCCGGACCTGCCGATCCTCGAACGGCTTGATCATGCCCTTTTCCAGGGCCTGCCGCCGGATCCACCGGTCACTCTTGATCACGAAGACACCTTGTGCTGATCGTACTGCCGCCTCCGAGCAGGAGTCAAGTCTCGGGCAGTCGTTCCCACGTCGCGCCGCGCGAATCCACCGGCAGGCTGAGCGCCCGCCCGGTGATTCCCGCCGCGCGCAACGCGTCCGCCATCGCCTGTGCAACCGCTGCACCATCGCGCGCGCGCGCGGCCGCGAGCATCGACGGCCCCGCGCCGCTCAGCACGCAGCCGAGCGCCCCCGCGCCCCGGCCGGCGGCGACCACCGCCTCCATCCAGGGGAAGAGCCGCAGCCGGTAGGGCTGGTGGAGCCGGTCCTGCATGGCCCGGCCCAGCAGATCGACGCGCCCGGCGCCGAGCGCGGCCAGGAGCAGGCTCACGCGCTGCACGTTGAAGACCGCGTCGGCGTGCGGTAGCGACTGCGGCAGCACCGCGCGGGCCTCACGGGTGGAGCTCTCGGTCTCGGGCAGCAGCACCACCCACTCGATCTCCGCGGGGACCGGCAGGCTCACCGCGGTCACGCCCGCGGCGTCGCCGCAGGACACCGCGAGGCCTCCCAGGACCGCGGCGGCCACGTTGTCCGGGTGTCCCTCCGCCCGGGCCGCGATGGTCACGAGCGCGTCACGATCGAGCGGCTCGCCCATCAGGGCGTTGGCGGCGACCAGGCCCCCGACCCAGGCCGCCGCGCTCGAGCCGAGCCCACGGCCGAGCGGGATGCGATTGACGCAGTGAAGCCGTGCGCCGCGGAACGGCCGGCCCGCGGCCTCGAAGCCGAGCGCGACCCCGCGGGCCACCACGTTCTTCGCGCCGCCGTCGAGACGCCCGCGCCCCTCGCCCTCCACCGTGACCGACAGATCGTCGGCCTCGGTGGCGGTCACCTCGTTGTAGAGGGCCAGCGCCAGGCCCAACGCGTCGAACCCGGGACCGAGGTTGGCGGACGTAGCCGGCACGCGAACCCGGACGCGCATGGCGCTGAGAATACCCGCTTTCGTCGGACCCGCCTAGCGCGGTCCAGGGTAGAATGCGTGCAGCGGGCCGTCGCCATGCCCAGGACTCTCATCGAGCCGCAGTTCACGATCGAGCATCTGTCCATCCTGGACAGTGACGGCAACCTGGACGCCGCCCTCGAGCCCGCCATTCCCGCCGACGACCTGAAGCGCCTCTACCGCTCTATGCTGCTGGCGCGGCGCTTCGACGAGCGCATGCTTCGGCTGCAGCGTCAGGGACGCATCGGGACCTTCGCCCCGATCAAGGGCCAGGAGGCCGCGCAGGTCGGCAGCGTCTCTACCTTGCGCCGGACCGACTGGATGGTGCCCTCGTTCCGCGAGACCGCCTCCATGCTATGGCGGGGCTGGTCGATGGAGAAGATCCTGCTCTTCTTCGCGGGCTACCTGGAGGGCGGCGAGCCGGGTCCCGACCAGCACGATCTCCCGGTCTGTATCCCGGTCGCCACCCAGCTCCCTCACGCGGTCGGCCTCGCCTACGCCGCCCAGTACCGCGGCGACGACGCGGTGGTCATGGCGTACTGCGGCGACGGCTCCACGTCCGAGGGCGACTTCCACGAGGCCATGAACTTCGCGGGGGTCTGGCACGTGCCGGTCGTGTTCGTCGTGCAGAACAACCAGTGGGCGATCTCGATCCCGCTCAAGAAGCAGACCCACTCGCGCACCATCGCCCAGAAGGCGCTGGCCTACGGCTTCCCCGGCCTCCAGGTGGACGGCAACGACATCCTGGCGGTGCACGCGGCCAGCCGCGAAGCGCTCGAGCGGGCGCGCCGGGGCGAGGGGCCGACCCTCATCGAGTGCGTGACGTACCGCCTGGGCGTGCACACGACCTCGGACGACCCGACCAAGTACCGGTCGGCCGAAGAGGTCGAGGCGTGGGAGCGGAAGGATCCGCTCACCCGCTTCGGCGCTTATCTGCAGAAGCGCAACCTGCTCGAGTCCGGCCTCGAGGAGCAGATCGCCGAGGAGATCGCGCGGGGCGTCGCCGCCTTCGAGGCCACCGCCGCCGCGGACCCGTTGACCATGTTCGACCACGCCTACGCGGAGCCGCCCGCCGCGCTCGAGGCCCAGCGGGCCGAGATGCGGGCGCAGATCGAGCGCAGCGCCCGAGCGCGCGCCGACGAGACGGCTCTGGACGCACCCGCCGAGCCCGAGGGCGGCGCGGCGAGCCCGAGCCCGCCGATGCGGGGACAGAGGCGCGCGTGGCCAAGCTGAACATGGTGAAGGCCCTGAACCTGGCGCTCCTGCAGGAGATGGAGCGCGATCCCGACGTGCTCGTCATCGGCGAGGACGTGGGCGTGGACGGCGGCGTCTTCCGTGTCACCGAGGACCTGCACCGGAAGTTCGGCGGGACCCGGGTGGTGGACAGCCCCCTGGCCGAGGCCGGCCTCATCGGCGCCTCGGTGGGCATGGCGCTCTACGGTCTCAAGCCGGTGTGTGAGATCCAGTTCTCCGGGTTCGCCTTCCAGTGCTTCCACCAGATCGAGAATCACGTGGCCCGGTACCGGATGCGCACCCAGGGCCGCTTCGGCTGCCAGATGGTGGTGCGCATGCCCTACGGCGGCGGGGTGCGGGCCCTCGAGCATCACTCGGAGAGCGAGGAGCAGTTCTACGCCCACATCCCCGGGCTCAAGATGGTGATCCCCTCCGGGCCGCGGAATGCGCGCGCCTTGCTGGCCGCCGCGATCCGCGATCCCGACCCGGTGATCTTCTTCGAGGCCAAGGCGCTCTACCACGCGGCCAAGGAGGAAGTGCCCGACGAGATCGAGACGATGGAGATCGGTCACGCCCACCTGGATCGGCCCGGCAAGGATCTGACCCTGGTGGCCTACGGGGCCATGCTGCGGGTGGCCCGGGAAGCGGCCGAGCAGATCCAGACGGAGGACGGCGCCGAGATCGAGATCGTGGACATCCTCACGATCTCGCCGCTCGACCGGGAGACCCTCGCGGCCTCGGTCCGCAAGACCGGCCGCGCGGTGATCGTGCACGAGGCGCCGCGGAGCTTCGGGCCCGGGGCCGAGATCGCCGCGTCGATCATGGAGGGCGCCTTCCTGTCGCTCGAGGCCCCCGTCCGGCGCGTGACCGGGCACGACGTGCCCTTCGTGGGCTTCGCGCGAGAGCGCGCCAATCTCCCCGACGTGCCCCGTGTCGTGGCCGCCTGCCGCGATACGCTCGCCTTCTAGGCTTCACCCGATGTCACGGCAATTTACCCTACCCGACCTGGGAGAAGGGTTGACCGAGGCCGAGATCGTGGCGGTGCTCGTGCGCGAAGGCGACGTCATCAGGGAGGACGCCCCGCTGCTCGAGGTCGAGACCGACAAGGCGCAGGTCGAGATTCCCTCGCCGATGGGAGGGCGCGTCGAGAAGATCCACGTCGCCCCGGGCCAGACGGTGAAGGTCGGCGCGGTGCTGGTGACGTTCGCCGACGCCGGGGCGCCCGCTCAGGCCACCGCACCGGCCGCGCCCCGCGCCGCGGCGCCGGCCACTCTCGCGCCGGCCGGCGCCCCACGCCGCGCCGTCACC
>DATMMH010000249.1:0-11621 GCA_035569855.1 Candidatus Dormiibacterota bacterium | reverse complement strand
GCCACCACGACCGGATCATCGTCGGCAAGGAGACCATTCTGTATCTCGCCGACGACGTCGTGTGTCCCTGCGTGCTCGGGACCATGTTGGAGGTGGCGTACCGGATTCGCGACAACCGATACGAAGCGCAAAGCATCCAGCCGGCACCACCCGAACATCAAGCCCCGTGAGTCCTGACGCGTCGCGTGACCGCCGCTAGATCGACACGAGCCGGGTAGCCAATTTCCGGCGAGCCCGAAGTCGAGATTTGGCTCGGGAAAGATCTCTCGAAACATGCCCTCGCCACCGGCGGCCTGACACATCGGGCGTAAATACGCAGAGATGCGCGGCGGCCCAAGGCCGGGCACGAACCTTGCCGCTCAGGACCTCATGGGTGAGACACCGGCCGCCTGCCCGCTCGTTGGCGAGGCCTAGGATGCCCATGCCCAGCGAACATGCTGCAGCCCCGGGGCCGGCGCGCCTCGAGACCCTCCTCGAGGTCAATCGGCAGCTCTCACGCATCCAGACGCTCGAGTCGCTCCTCGGCTGCATCGCGGAAGCGTGTGGACAGCTTCTCGATTCGGACTCCGTGGGTATCCGGATGATCGACGGCAACGATCTCGTCGTGGTCGGCACGTCCGGAACCGGACGGGAGGAGATGCCCACGCCTCGCATCCGGATTGGCGAGAGCCTGATCGGAGCCGTCGCGGCCACCGGCCGGCCGCTCGTGGTCCGGGACCCGGCGAACGACCCGCGGCTGGCCCCGGCTCACCGCGAGGCCTATCGGCGAGGCGGCTATCGCGTGTTTCTCGGCTTGCCGTTGAAGCAAGGCGATCAGGTGCTGGGGGTCCTGAGCATCCGGACGCGCCGAGCCGAAGGCTTCTCCCCCGAAGATCTCTCCATCGCGTCGGCCTTCGCGGCTCAGGCGGCGATCGCCCTGGAGAACGCCCGCCTCTATCGACAGGCCGAAGCGCGGGCCGAGAAGCTCAAGGCGCTGAGCGCATTGACGCGCCTGATGACGTCCGCCCCGGACGCTTCCCACGTCTTCGACGCGGTAGCGCGGGCCGCGACCACGCTCCTCGACGCCGCCACCGCGCGGGTCTGGATCGCCGACCCGGTCAGCCGCATGCTGCGGACCGAAGGCCGCTACGAGCCGGATCCCGCGCTCGCGCACCTCATGGCCGATTCCCCCGCGATCGCGTACGGGGAGGGGCTGGTGGGCCGGGTGGCCGAATCGGGCGCGGCCGAGTACGTCCCGGATATTCGCACCGATGCCCGATGGCTGAACCGCCGGTTGGCGACCGAGGCCGATCTGCGCAGCTTCATCGGTCTCCCGCTCACGGTGGACGGCCACGTCGTGGGCGTGCTGTCGGTGTTCTTCCGGCAGGAGCGGTGCGTCGCCGGAGAGGACCGCGAGCTGATGACCCTGCTCGCCGACCAAGCCGCCGTCGCCATCCGCAACGCCCACCTCATGGAGGGCCTGCGAACCCGCCAGAGCGACCTGGAGACGCTGCTCGAGGTGGGGCGCCAGCTGTCGCAGATCCAGCCGTTGCCCTCGCTCCTCGATGCCATCGCCAAGGCCTGCGGCCGGGTGCTGGGTTCCGGCTCGGTCGGGCTCCGGCTCGTCGAGGGCGATGACCTCGTGCTCGCCGGATCGTGGGGAGACGCGAAGGAGGTCATGCTGAGCCCTCGGCTCAAGATCGGTCAGAGCCTGAGCGGCCAGGTCGCGGTGAGTGGCGAGTCGCTCGTGGTGACCGATCTCGCGAACGATCCGCGGATCATTCCGGAGCATCGAGAAGCGATTCGTCGCCGTGGCTACCGAGCCCTGCTCGCGGTACCGGTCAAGATCGGGGCGCGGGTGGCCGGGGTGCTCAGCGTGCGCACCCGCCAGGCCGGCGGCTTCTCCACCGAGGACCTGTCGATCGCGACCGCCTTCGCCTCGCAGGCGGCGGTCGCGCTGGAAAACAGCCGGCTCTACCAGGAAACCGAGCGCGCCTATCAGGAGCTCTCCCAGACCCAAGAGCAGCTCACCCAGGCCCGGAAGATGGAAGCGGTCGGCCGCCTCGCCGGCGGGGTCGCCCACGATTTCAACAATCTGCTCATGGTCATCATGGGCCGATCCGAGCTGCTCTTGCAGCAGCTCGACACGGATGACCCGAAGCGGGGCGCGACCGAGCTGATCCGGGACACGACCCGTCGGGCGGCCGATCTGACTCGCCAGCTCCTGGCCTTCGGCCGCAAGCAGGTGCTCCAGCCGCGCGTGCTGGACCTGAACGCCGTGGTCGACAACATGAGCGAGCTGTTGAGAAGGGTCATCGGCGAGGACATCGCGCTCGGTACCGCCCTGGACCCCGAGCTGGGCCGCGTGAAAGCGGACCCGGGACAGCTCGAGCAAGTCATCGTGAATCTGGCGATCAATGCCCGGGACGCCATGCCCGAGGGCGGGCAGCTGACGATCGAGACGGTCAACGTCGAGCTCGACGCCAGCTACGCCCGGCGCCACGTGGAGGTCACTCCCGGCCCCCACGTCATGCTGGCGCTGAGCGACACCGGGATCGGCATGGACGAGGCCACCCAGGCACGGATCTTCGAACCGTTCTTCACCACCAAGCCGCTCGGGAAGGGAACCGGGCTCGGCCTCGCGACCGTCTACGGCATCGTCCGCCAGAGCGGCGGGAACGTCTGGGTCTACAGCGAACCCGGCCGAGGCACGACGTTCAAGATCTACCTGCCCCGAGTGGAGGACGTGCCCGAGCCGATAGACGCCGGCCCGGTGGCGGGCCAGCCACTCCGGGGGATGGAGACGGTCCTCCTGGTCGAGGACGAGCCCGCGGTGCGAGACCTCGCCCGAGACGTGCTCACCGCACGGGGCTACACCGTGCTGGTGGCGCGACTTGGCGCCGAGGCCCTCCAGATCTGCGAGCAGCATCCCGGCCCGATCCAGCTGGCGGTGACGGACGTGGTCATGCCGGAGATGAACGGTCGGGAGCTGGCGCAGCGTCTCGCGGTCCTCCGTCCCGGTTTGAAGATCCTCTACATGTCCGGGTACACCGACCACGCGGTGGTGAACCACGGCGTGCTGGACCCAGGGACCGTCTTCCTCCAGAAGCCCTTCGGGCCTGGCGTGCTGGTCCGGAAGGTGCGCGAGATCCTCGACGGGCACCCCTCCACCGGCCTGTCGGCGAACGTCTGAGCCGCTATCGATCTTCCCCGTTGACATCGTCGAGGCCGTTCAGTAGAAAGAGCCGACGGCCGTGCCACAACCCCCCGCCTCGTCCCTCTCGGTTGCTCGGCGATTCGCGCGCTTCGTCTCGAGCCTCACGCTCGACGACGTGCCGCCCGTCGTCGCGGCGCGGGCGTGCCTGCTGGCCCTGGACACCCTCGGGAGCTGCCTCGCCTCCTCACGCGAGGACTTCGGACGCGCGGTCATCCAGGCCGCCGAGC
Organism: Candidatus Dormiibacterota bacterium; assembly: GCA_035569855.1. Classification (GTDB taxonomy): domain Bacteria; phylum Methylomirabilota; class Methylomirabilia; order Rokubacteriales; family CSP1-6; genus CAMLFJ01. The sequence goes on along the minus strand of DATMMH010000249.1, from coordinate 8,198 downwards.
GCCTGGGCGGCGCGCCCGAAACCGCCCTGATCGGCAGCAAGGCGCGGGTCGGCGCGGCCAGCGCGGTGCTGGCCAACGCCACGCTGGCCCACGGGCTCGACTTCGACGACACGCGAGAGGACGCCATCGTCCACACCGGCTGCGTGGCGATCACCACCGCGCTGGCGGTCGGTGAGGCCGGGCTCGCCACCGGTCGGGCGGCGCTCGAGGCAATGATCGCGGGCGTGGAGGTCATGTGCCGCATCGGCCTGGCGGTGCCCGGCCGCTTCCACGCGCGTCACTATCACCCGACCGCGCTCACCGGAAGCTTCGCGGCCGCCGCGGTCGCCGGACGGCTGTACGGACTCGACGAGGACCAGCTCGTGCACGCCTTCGGTATCTGCGGCAGCCAGGCCTCGGGCATCATCGAGTACCTGGCCGACGGCTCCTGGACCAAGCGCCTGCATCCCGGCTGGGCCGCCCACGCGGGGGTCACCGCCGCGCTGCTGGCGCGCGCCGGCTTCACCGGGCCCGAGACCGTCTTCGAGGGCGAGCACGGCTTCTACGCGGCCTTCGCGGGCGGCCACGATCCGGCTCGGCTGGAGGCGCTGCTCGGCAGCCTCGGCTCGACGTGGGAGCTGTCCGCGCTGACCTTCAAACCCTACCCCTGCGGCTCCATCGCGCATCCGTACATGGATTGCGCGCTGAGGCTCCGCGAGCGGCACGGCCTGCGGCCCGAACAGATCGCGGAGGTCCGCTGCCGCACCGCGGAGGGACCGATCCCGAGGCTGTGGGAGCCGCTCGCGGCCAAGCATCGCCCGCGGAACGGCTATGCGGCGAAATTCAGCCTGCCGTACCTGCTGGCGTCGATCCTCGTCAACGGTCGGGCGACCCTGGCCGACTTCACCGACGAGGCGGTCCAGGACGCCACCCGGCGAAGCGTGGCCGCGAAGGTCTACTACGACGTCGATCCGACCATCGACTACCCGCGCCACTTCATCGGCCACGTCGCGGTGCGCCTGCACGACGGGCGGGTGCTCGAGGAGCGGCAGGACCACCCGCGCGGCGGCCCGGACTTCCCGATGACCGACGAGGAGCTGATCGCGAAGTTCCACGGCAACGCGGCGACCGCCATCCCGGAGGCGCAGGCCTCGCGCGTCGTCGGCCTGGTCGGCGCGCTCGCCGCCCAGCCGCGGCTCGACACGCTGATGGACGCGCTGACCGCCTAGGAGGCCCGATGAGTCGTCGCCGGCTCCTGATCCCCCTGCTCTTGCTGACCCTCGCCTCCTTCACCGCCCCCGCGTCCGCGCAGGATCCGCGCCTGGAGGCGGCCAAGAAAGAGGGCAAGGTGGTCTGGTACACCTCGCTCGCCCTGTCCAGCTCCGAGAAGGTGGCCAAGATGTTCGAGACCGCCTATCCCGGCGTCAAGGTCGAGGTGAACCGCACCGGCTCACAGCGCATCCTCCAGCGGATGATGCAGGAGCTGCAATCCAACATTCGAAACGTGGACGTGGTCCACACCTCCGACGCGGGCCACTTCGTGCTGCTGAAGGAGAAGAAGCTCCTGATGCGCTACACGCCGGCGGGCGTCGACGCCTTCGCCGCCGGCTTCAAGGATCGCGACGGCTTCGCCTACGGGTTGCGCGCCACCGTCGACGTGATCGCCTACAACACCAAGCTGGTAACCGCCGCGGAGGCCCCGCGCACCTGGACGGACCTGCTCGATCCCAAGTGGAAGGGGAAGCTCGTCACCGCCCATCCCGGCTACAGCGGCGTCATCGCCACCCACGTGCTGGCGCTCGTGCATCTCCACGGCTGGGACTACTTCAAGGCGCTCGCGCAGAACAAGCCGATGCTGGTGCAGTCGGCGGTGGATCCGTCGGGAATCGTGGCCTCGGGCGAGCGCCCGGTGGCGGTGAATGGCGGCGACTACACCTTCTATCAGGCCAAGAAGAAGGGTAACCCGGTGGAGATCGTGTTCCCCAAGGAGGGCGTGCCGCTCGTCGTCTCGCCGAGCGCGATCACGAGCTTCGCGCCGCATCCGAACGCGGCCAGGCTCTTCACCGATTTCATCTTCACCCGCGACGTCCAGCAGGTGCTGGCCGACACCGAGGGCCTCTACACCGGCCACCCCGGCGTGAAGTACGGATCAGACCGCCCCAGGCTGCAGGACCTCAAGCTCCTGCCGGTGGACCCGGAGGAGCTGGAGAAACGGAACGAGGAGATCAAGTCCCGCTTCGTCGAGTTCTTCGGAGCCTAGCGTCCCGCTCATGGCCGACGCGGCCGCGGCGCGTCTCCGACGCTTCCACGGGATCGATCGCGCCGCGCCGGTCTGGATCCTCGCCGCGGCCGCGCTGCTCCTGCTGATCCTGCTGCCCCTCGGCTGGCTCGCCTACCTGAGCGTGGGCGGCGAGCATGGCTTCACGCTCGCCCACTACGCACGCGTCTTCTCCGACCTCCCGCTGCGCCGCGCGCTCTGGAACACGGTGGTGCTCGCCTTCTGGTCTGGCCTGCTGGCCCTCGCCATCGGCGCCCCGCTGGCGTGGCTCTCCGCCCGCACCGACCTGCCCGGCCGGCGGCTGATCCAGCGCCTCATCCTGGCCTCGTTCGTGACGCCGCCTTTCCTGGGCGCCTTCGCGTGGGTGATGCTCGCCGGTCCCAACGCGGGCTATCTCAACCGGCTCTATCGCGGGCTCACCGGCGCGGAGGGGCCGCTGCTGAACATCTTCACGATGCCCGGGCTCATCTTCGTGGTGGCGATCTACACGTTCCCGTACGTGTACATCATGATCGCCAACACGCTCGGCCTCATCGCCTCCGATCTGGAGGACGCCGCGTCGATCCTGGGCGCGGGCCGCCTGCAGGTGGCCCGCACCATCACGCTGCCGATGGTGCTGCCCGCGGTGGTGAGCGGCTTCATCCTGGCCGTGCTGCAAGCCCTGGCTCTCTTCGGCTCGCCCGCCATCCTGGCGCTCCCCGCGGGCTTCCACACCGTGACCACCCAGCTCTGGGCCTTCTTCCAGTACCCTCCGCGCGTGGAGATGGCGGCCGCCTTCTCGATCCCGCTGCTGCTGGCCACCGCGCTCCTCCTGCTCGCCCAGAAGCAGCTGCTGGGGCGGCGCGGCTACGCCGCGATCGGAGGCAAGGGCGCCGCGCGCCGGCCGATCCCCCTCGGCCGCTGGCGCATCCCCGCGCTCGCGATGGTCCTGGCGGTGCTGGCCTGCGCGGTCTTCCTCCCCTACGGGATCCTGCTCAAGGCCGCCTTCTCCCGCGCCTGGGCCCAGCCGCTCACCTGGGACAACGCCACCCTGGAGAACTGGTCGTTCACCTTCCTCTACAGCTCGACCCAGTCCGCCATCGTCAACACCATCGAGCTGGGCGTCCTCACCGCGTGCGTGGGCGCGGCGCTGGCCACGCTGCTCGCCTACGTCACCAACCGCAAGCTCGTGCGCGGCCACCAGGTGCTGGGCTTCCTCGCGCTCGCCCCGGTGGTCATCCCGGGCGTGGTGCTGGCGGTCGCGCTCTTCATCGCCTACACGCGGCCGCCGTTCCTGCTCTACGGCACGCTGTGGATCCTGTTCCTGGCCTATCTCACCAAGGAGATGCCGGTCGGCTACTCGCAGGCCGACGCGACCCTGCGCGGCATCCACCCGGAGCTGGAGGAAGCCGGCCGCATCCTGGGCGCGGGCCGCCTGCGCGTGCTGTGGGAGATCACCGCGCCGCTCGCCAAGAGCGGCATCATCGCCACGTGGTGCTTCGTCTTCATCGGGGTGATCCGGGAGCTCTCCGCCTCGATCATCCTCTTCACGCCGAACACGAAGGTGATGTCGGTGGTCATCTTCGATCTCAAGGAGGAGGGGCAGTTCGGCGCCATCGCGGTCCTCGGCATCTTCATGCTCGCGATGACCTTCGCCACCGTGGCGCTGATGCAGACCCTGCTCGGCCGCGACGTCCTGAGCGGGCGACAGTCGTCGGGCGCGGGCTAGCCGTGCCGGGAGTCACTATCACCGGTCTCGCGCGGCGCTTCGGTGACGTCGCCGCGGTGGCCGGCCTCGATCTCGCGGTGCGGCCGGGCGAGCTCGTCGCCCTGCTCGGCCCGTCCGGCTGCGGCAAGACCACCACCCTGCGGCTGGTCGCGGGCTTCCTGGCCCCGGAGGCCGGCGAGATCCGGGTCGGCGACCGCGTGCTCTCCTCCCCCACCGCGGTGATCCCGCCCGAGCGCCGCCGCATGGCGATGATCTTCCAGAGCTACGCGCTCTGGCCCCACATGACGGTGACGCAGAACGTGGCCTACGGGTTGCGCTGGGGCGACGTCCCGCGCTCCGATCGCGAGCGCCGGGTGGAGGAGATGCTCCGGGTGGTGCAGCTCGCGGGCTACGGCGGGCGTTACCCGGGCGAGCTGTCGGGCGGCCAGCAGCAGCGGGTAGCGGTGGCGCGCGCGCTCGTGGTGGAGCCCGAGATCCTCCTGCTCGACGAGCCCCTGAGCAATCTCGACGCGAGCCTGCGCGAGGAGATGCGCTTCGAGATCCGGCGGCTCCACGAGCAGTTCGGCATCACCACGCTCTACGTCACCCACGATCAGGCCGAGGCGATGGTGATCTCGGACCGGGTCGCGGTGCTGCAGCACGGCCGGGTGGCCCAGATCGGGACGGCGGCCGAGATCTTCGAGCGGCCGCGCACCCGCTTCGTCGCCGAGTTCATCGGCCGCACCAATCTGATCGACGGGGTCGCCGACGGGCCGCGCTCGGTGACCCGCGGGCGGCTCCAGGTCCTGGTCGCCGCCGACGGCCTCGCGCACGGCGCGCCCGCCGTCGTCTCCATCCGGCCACACCAGATCTCGCTCGAGTCGGCCGCGGTCGCGAGCACGCCGACCGCGAGCGCCACGCCGCACGGCGTGAACCGATGGACGGGATTGGTGACGCGGGCCAGCTATCTGGGCGACGCGGTGGACTACCAGGTCACGCTCGCGGAGAGCGACGTGGTACTCCGCGTCAGCGGTCCCGCCCCCCCGCGAGTCGGGGCTGGCCAGGCGGTGGTCCTGACGGTGCCGCGCGGCGCCTGCGTGCTGCTGCCCGCCGCCGACTGACCACGGCGCCGGGTCAGGACGGCCGGTAGAGACCGCGGCCCGAGGCGAAGAGGCGAGTCAGGCCGAGGAGCGCGTCGGTGGAGGGCGTCGGCACACCCACCCGGCCGCCGATCTCGCTGACCGCGGTCAGGAGCACGTCGATCTCGAGCGGCTTGCCGGCCTCCACGTCCTGGAGCATCGAGGTCTTGAAGGCGCCGAGCTTCCGGGTGACCGCGTTGCGCTCTTCGCCGCTCTGGCGGATCGGGCAGCCGATCCGCTCGCCGATGGCCGCGGCCTCCGCCATGATCGCGAGCGTGAACCGGTCGAGCAGCGGGTCGTCGAGGATGCGATCGCAGGTGGCCCCGGTCAGCGCCGACATCGGGTTCATCGTCATGTTGCCCCAGAGCTTGTACCAGATATCGGCCTGGATGCGGGCCGAGACCGTGACCGCGAACCCCGCCTTGGTGAGCGCCGCCGCGAGCCGCTCGCCCCGCGATGACATCGCCCCGCCGGGCTCGCCGATGATCAGCTCGCGACCGAAGCCGTGGCGGACGAGGCCGGGCTCGAGCACCGCGCAGGTGGCGTGAACCACGCAGCCGATCACCGCCCGGCCCGGGATCGCGCGGGCGATCGATCCGTCGGGGTCCACCGCGCGCACCGCGGCGCCGTCGTGAGGTCCCCCCAGTCCCTGGAAGAACCACCAGGGCACGCCGTTCATCGCGGTCAGCACCATCGTCTCCGGCCCGAGCAGCGGCCCGACCCGGGAGGCCACCTCGCCCAGCGAGGGACCCTTCACCGCGATCACCACCAGCTCCTGCGGCCCGAGCTTGCCCGCGTCCTCCGCGACCTGAACCGGGGCGGTGAGATGCTCGCCGCCCTGCTGGAAGCGAAACCCGTGGGCGGCCAGCGCGACCGCGGTCCGGCCACGGGCCAGCGCCGCCACCTCGTGTCCGCTCCGCGCGAGCAGCGTGCCGATGAAGATCCCGATCGCTCCCGCCCCGACGATGGCGGCCTTCACGCCTGCGCCTTGAGGCCGATCACGTTGTAGGCCTTGACCGGACGGTGGAAGCCCTTCAACGTGAGCTCGCCCGCGGCCTCGACGAGGGCGATCTCCTCCACGTTGGAGGCCACGCGCTGGGCGAGCAGGACCTGTCCCGGCTTGGCCTCGCCGCAGAGCCGGGAGGCGAGATTGGTCACGGTGCCGATCGCTCCGTAGTCCAGCCGGCCCTCGAACCCGATCGCCCCGATGGTGGCGTAGCCCTGGGCGATGCCGATGCCGAAATCCAGGTCGAAGCCCCGCTTGCGCCAGGTCACGGTCAGCTCGGCGACCCGATCCCGCATCGCGATCGCCATGCGCACCGCGCGCACCGCCGGATCCGGCACCTCCACCGGGTCGTTGAAGAAGATCATCATGCCGTCGCCGGTGAACCGCTCGAGCGTGCCCTCCGCTCCGAGGATGAGCCTGCCCATCTCCGCGTGGTACTCGCGCAGCACCGCCATCACCTCCTCGGGTTCGGAGGTCTCGGCGAAGGCGGTGAACCCGCGGAGATCGAGGAACACCACCGTGATCTCTCGACGGTGGCTCTGGAGCGGGTCGGCCGCGTCGCCGGCCAGGATCAGCTCCGCGAGCTGGGGGGAGAAGAAGCGCCGGAGTCGCCCGAGGCGATCGAGCTGGCCCACCTGGTCGGCCACCCGCCGCTCGAGCGTCCGGTTGAGCTCGCCCAGCTCGTCGTGCAGCGCCTTGACCCGGAGGAGCGAGCGCACCCGGGCCAGCAGCTCGGCCTGGTTGATGGGCTTGGTCAGAAAATCGTCCGCCCCCGCCTCGATCCCCTTCACGCGCTCCTCGCCCGGATCGAGCGCGGTGACCATCACCACCGGGAGCAGTCCGGTGGCCGCGTCGGCGCGGAGCCGGCGGCAGACCTCGTAGCCGCTCATCTCGGGCATGACCACGTCGAGCAGCACCAGGTCCGGGCACTCCTTCGCCACGAGCTCGAGCGCCGCGCGTCCGGACGCGGCGGTGGCGACCTGGTAGCCGTGCCCCTTGAGGAGATCGGCGAGCAGCTTCACGTTCATCGCGGTGTCGTCCACCACCAGGATGCGGGCCGGGCTGTTCACGCGGATCCCCCGCGGGAGGCGTGCCGCTCGATCATCTCGCGCACCGCCACCACGAACTGGGTCACGTCGATCGGCTTGGCGTGGTAGCCGTCGAATCCGGCCGCCATGATCTTCTGGCGATCCTGCGCCATCGCGGAGGCGGTCACCGCGATCACCGGGATCGCACGCGTCCGCGCGTCGGCGCGGAGCCGTTGCAGCGCCTCGATCCCGCTGATGCCCGGGAGCTGGATGTCCATCAGCACCAGCGCGGGCGGGGTCGCCTGCGCGAGGGCGACGCCGTCTTCCCCGTTGTCGGCCTCGATGGTCTGGTAGCCGTGGAAACGCAGGATGTCGCGCTCCAGCTTCCGGTTCTTCTCGTTGTCCTCGATGATGAGGATCAGTTCGCCGGCCATGCTCGCTCCGGTAGAGAGAAGGTGAAGGTGGAGCCCTGCCCGGGCTGGCTCTTTACCCAGATGCGCCCGCCGTGCAGCTCCACGAACTTGCGGGCGAGGGTCAAGCCGAGCCCGGTCCCCTCGCGCTTGTGGGCGTAGTCGCCGCCCGCCTGCCGGAACTCCTCGAAGATGATCTCCTGGTTCTCGGGGGCGATGCCGATGCCGGTGTCGGTCACCGAGATCTCCACCGCGTGATCGGTCGGCACCGCCCGCAGCTCGATCCGCCCTCCCTCGGGAGTGAACTTCACCGCGTTGGACAGCAGGTTGAGCAGCACCTGCTTGATCTTTCGCTCGTCGGCCACGAGCGAACCCACGCGCGCGTCCACGTCGAGCCCGAGGGCGACGCCGTGCCGCGCGGCCCGCTCCCGGATCAGGATGAGCGCGTCCTGCAGCGCGGTCGGCAGGTCGAATCGGGTCAACTCCAGCTCCATCCGTCCCGCTTCGACCTTGGAGAGATCCAGGATGTCGTTGATGAGGGAGAGCAGATGACGGCCCGACGAGAGCACGTCCTGCAGGTACTCCTCCTGCTTCTCGTTGATCTCTCCGAACATCTTCTGCAGGAGCACCTCCGAGAAGCCGATGATGGCGTTGAGCGGCGTGCGCAGCTC
>DATMMH010000248.1:0-8806 GCA_035569855.1 Candidatus Dormiibacterota bacterium | reverse complement strand
GCGGATCGAGCGGGGCTGCAGCGCCTTCACCCGGCTGACCGCGGCGATCGCCGAATTGCCGGTGGCGAGCATCGGATCGAGCACCACCACGTCGCGCTCGTCCATCTCGTGCGGCAGCTTGAAGTAGTACTCGACGGCCTCGAGCGTCTTCGGGTCGCGGTAGAGGCCCACGTGGCCCACCCGCGCGCTCGGCAGGATGCGCAGCATGCCGTCGAGCAGGCCGTTGCCCGCGCGCAGGATCGAGACCAGCACGATCTTCTTGCCGTCCAGCAGCCGGATCGTGGTGGGCGCGAGCGGCGTCTCCACCGCCACCTCGTGGGTCGGCAGATCGCGAGTCACCTCGTAGCCGAGCAGCATGCTGATCTCGGCGAGCAGGGTGCGGAACTGCGAGGTGCTGGTGTCCTTGCGGCGCATGAGCCCGAGCTTGTGCTGCACGAGCGCGTGGTGGATGACCACCACGTTGCGGCGCGACTCACCCGGCTTCACCGCGCTCCCCCGCTCCGTCTCGGTCTCCACCGCTCGCTCGATCCTCGCGGCGGCTAGATCAGCTCGAGCTGGGAGCGGCCCCAGGCCAGATCCACCTCGCGGGCCGGGCTCACCGACGCGGGTCCCTCGTCGGGCGCGGTCGGTCCCTCGCCGGCCACCGTGGTGCGGTGCATGACCCGGCGGTAGCGCGACTCGTCCCACCGCCGCCCCCGGTGGAGCATGCACCGGTTGTCCCACATCACGAGATCGCCGACCTCCCAGCGATGCGTGTAGACCAGCTCGGGTCGCGTGGCCGCCTCGCGCAGCTCGCGGAGCAGCGCGCGGGCCTCCGCGGTCGGCATGCCCACGATCTCGCACGCGTGCGAGCCCACGTAGAATGCCTTGCGCCCGTTGGCGGGGTTGGCGCGCACCAGGGCCTGTCGTACCGGCGGCACCTGGGCCGCGTGGTCGGGCGGCATCAGGCCGTCGTCCACGAGCCCGCGCGAGTAGACGAAGCTGTGAATCGCGACCTTGCCCTCGAGGAAGCGCCGCGTGTCCTCGGGCAGGCGCGCGTAGCCCGCCCGCATGCTCGCGAACTGGGTCTCGCCGCCCTCGGGCGGGACCTCGCGGCCGGAGAGGAGCGAGGCGTGTGCGGGCACCTTCTTGAACGAGCTGTCGGTGTGCCACATCTGGTTGCCCGCGTTGTAGAGATTGCGCTTGTCGCCCGCCGGGATCAGACGGTTCTCCGCGTCCACGTTGGAGAGGTTGGCGATGTGATCGGGCGTGCCGTTCTGGGTGGCGATGCTGCGGATCGTGGTCTCGAGCGGGCCGAAGCGGCGGCTGAACGCGATCTGCTGCTCGTCGGTGAGAAACTGCCCGCGGAAGACGAGGACCGAGTACTCGTCGAAGGCCTCGACGAGCGCTTTGAAGGTCGGCTCGTCCACGCCCTCGACGTCGATCCCCACGATCTCCGCGCCGAACAGCGGGTGGAGCTTCCTCGTCGTCAGCGACATGGCTCGCCCTCCTTCCAGGGCCCCGATCATAAGCGAGCCGGTCGGGCGCCCGCAACACCGCTTGCGCCCGCGCGCGCGCCGGGTATGCTCTCAGCCGGGAGGCCCGGTCATGCCCACCGTCGAGTCGCCGATCTCCATCGTCATCAGCCGCCTCGCCTCCGGGCCGACGCCGCCGGTCGCCGACGGATCGTCCGGACCGAGCGTGCTCCACACGCGCGTGGCCGAGGTGGTTGCGCGGATGGGACCGGCGCCGTGGGCGCGGCGCATCATCGCGGACGAGCGCAATCTGGTCACGCTGATCGCCTCACCGCCCGGCGGGGGCAACCGCCCGCACTGGCACCGCGAGTTCGACGAGTGGTGGGTGGTGCTGGCGGGCCGTCTCACCTGGGAGCTGACCGGCGGCGTGGTGGTGCACGCGGCCAAGGACGACATCGTGTGGGTGCCGCGCGGCACCGTGCACCACATTCGCAACACCGGCGACGATCTCTCGCTGCGCCTCGCGGTGGCGATGCCGCCGGCCTGGCACTACTACAGCCCGTGCGAGCAGTGCGGATTCAGCGACGACGGCCCCCGGGAGTGGTGCGCCTAGGGTGGCTTGCGCAGGACGGGCCGCCTGCTATCCTGTGGCCCACTGACCGGAACCGGAAAGGGGAGTACGTATGACGACGACGTCGGGTCCTTCTCACATCTACGTCGGGGCGGCGCGGTGGACTTCCGGCTCGAAGAGCGGCGTGTTTCGTCGGGCCGCCGGTGACGGGCGCTGGGAGCTGATGACCAAGGGCCTTCCCGAGGTCACCCACGTCCAGGCCATCACCGTGCATCCGACGAATCCCGACGTCGTGTACGCCGGCACGCAGAGCGGACCGTACCGCAGCACCGACCGGGGCGAGCGCTGGGAGCGAATGGCGTTCCCCGAGGACGGCGGCCAGGTCTGGTCGATCCTGGTGCATCCGACCCGGCCCCGGACGATCTTCGCGGGTACCTCGCCGGTGGGCATCTACCGGAGCGACGACGAGGGAGCGAGCTGGCGGCGCCTAGCGAAGGCGGTGCAGGCCGAGCGCGTCAAGATGCCGTTCGCGTGCCGCGTGATGCGGATGGCCATCGATCCCGCTCGGCCGGAGCAGATCTACGCCGCGCTCGAGGTCGGCGGCGCCATGCGAAGCCTCGACGGCGGCGAGACGTGGGACGATTGCAGTGCCGATCTCGTGAAGCTCTCCGAGCTGCCGCATCTCAAGAGCCGCATCGTGAGCGACAGCGAGATGGAGGGCATGCTGGACGGCCACGCCCTCTGCGTGAGCGGCGCGGCCACCGACACTGTCTTCCTCGCCCTGCGCATGGGTCTCTTCCGCAGCACCGATCGCGGCGCCCACTGGCAGGACATGGAGGTCGGCCGCTTCTCGCCGCTGACCTACGGTCGTGACGTACGCGTCTCGCCCCAGGACCCGCGCACGCTCTACGCGTGCCTCAGTCCGGCCGCGCGCAGCGAGGACGGCTCGCTCTATCGGAGCGACAACCTGGGTGAGACCTGGACGCGCTTCGACCACGGCGTCAAGGCGGAGAGCACGATGATGGCCGTCGCGCTGCACCCGCGCGACGCCGGATCGGTCTACTGTGTCAGCCGTACCGGCCAGGTCTTCGGGACCGAGGACGGTGGCCGAAGCTGGCGGGAGGACCGCCTGCCCGGCGGGGTGAGCGACGTCTACGCGATCGCCTGCGGGTGAAGCTCCTTCCCCTTGACCGTCAGCGTGGGGGCGAGGTCGCGGACGAAGCAGCGGACGTCGCCCAGGTGCTCGTAGCGCTCCACGTGCGCCGGCAGGCCCGCCTCGGCGCCGTCGATGCCGAGTGACCGCAGCACCGACTCGGTGAGGAGCGCGTAGCCACCCTTCCTCGCCACGCCGTTCTTGAGCAGGCGGTGGACGAGGATCACCGCGGTGCCCGTGACCCGGCTCCGGCCGCCCACCGTGTGGCGCAGGAACGGCCCGTGGTGGACCACCATCTTGAGGTCGAGCGTCCAGATCCGCTGACAGGCCCCGCACCGGCAGCTCTCGTCGGCCTGCATCACCCGCTGCCGCGTCTTGAAGGCGGCGAAGGCCCCTTCCAGGACCTCCAGCAGCCGCGCCCGCTCGAATCCGGACGACGCTCCGCCCAGGACGAACACCGCGTCACCCTCGATCTCCTGCAGCTCGAGCGGCGGGGTGAGATGGGCGACCACCTCGTCGAGCAGGGTCGCGATGATCTCGGCCCCGTGCTCCAGCTCGGTGGTCGTGACGAAGGCAGTGAAACCGGACACATCCGCCAGGACGAGGAAGCCGTGGTCTGTTCTGTTGTTCATGCCCTATAGACACCGCGCCGGGTCCGAAGTGAAACGAAGCCGGGTGAAACCGGAGAGGGCTAGGCGCGCTCCAGGATGTGGAGGCCCCGGCCGCGGTCGATGAGGTAGAGCAGGCCGCGGCCGTCTACTTCGACGTCGTTGCTCGAGACCCGCGCCTGGCCGGCAGGCGGCTCCGGCAGGAAGTGGGCGACTTCCCGGGGGGCGTGCGGCTGGGCCACGTCCACGATGCGCAGCCCGTGGGCGAACCAGGCCACCGGGATCTCCGGCCCGATGACCCGCTCGCACGGCTGGTGACAGCCGGTGAACTCGGGCTGCGGGCTGCCGTCGACCCCCGCCACCTGGAAGCTCGCGAAGGGCACTGGATGGGCCTCGTCGGTGATGTCCACCAGCCAGAGGAACGACGGGGGCCCGGGCGCGGTCTTGGCCACGTCCTCGTCGGCGGCCAGCATCACGCGCCGCCCCTGGAGCGGGAACGGCAGCGGCAGCGCGGTGTGCGTGGGCGTGATGTAGGGCGGGCTCCAGTCGAGCCCGGAGACGAAGCGCGGCTTGGCCATGTCCTCGATGTCGAGGATGACGAAGCCCCCGTGCCAGTAGCTCACGTAGAGCCGGTTGCCGGAGCGGATCGGGTGATGGCAGCGATGCTGCCGCCCGGACCAGGACGGCGTCTCTCCGCCCGCGGTCCACTGCCCGGGCATCCACCAGCGGCCGACTTCCTGGGGGCGCGCCGGATCGGCGAGATCGAGGATCATCACGATGTTGCCGAGGTAGCCGTCCATCTCGGGAGAGATGTAGGCGTAGCGCCCGTCGAAGGTGAAGCGATGGACACCGGAGCCGCCGCAGCGCCAGAACGTGATCTCGCGCGGCCGGCTCGGATTCGAGACGTCGTAGATGCCGAGGCCGCCGCCCAGGCCCTCCGGCGGCCGATCCGCGGGCTGCGCCTCGCGGTTGACGAGCATGAGCCCGTTGGCCGCGCGAACCTTGTGCGAGTGGGTGCGCGCGGGCACCTCGAGCGTGGCGAGCACCCGGGGCCGGGCCGGATCGCTCACGTCCACGATGCTCGTGCCGTGCGGGGCCTTCATGTGCGCCACGTACGCGGTGGTGCCGTCGACCGACACCTGGCCGCCCCCCGGGCAGTCGAGCCAGGCTACCTGCTTGATCCCGCGCGCGCTCGCCTCGGCAGCCATCTCGACGCGGGAGCCTAGCAGACTGCGGGGCGTCCGCCAAGCCCCCGCGGCGCCTGGCCCATTTGACAGCCGGCGGCACGGCGTGACACAGTTTGCCGAGTTCGCAAAGGAGCGTCGCCATGGCTATCACAACCGATCGGTCCGTGCGCCCGGAAGTGGGCAGTGCCTACGAGCGCCTGCAAGACAAAGTCCTCGAGCGCAACCAGGGCGCCGCCAGCGACATCTTCTACGATCTCGTCCGCGCCGGCGTCCCCCTGGCCGAGCTGCTGACCGAGATCATCCGCATTCACGCGCCCTACACCCACGTGCCGTATCACCAGCGCCTGGACGACGGCTTCGTGCGCTTCGTGAACAACGACCACTGTCTGCTCAGCTCCCGGGCGAGCATGGACCTCATGCCGCTGATGCCGCCCGAGTACAAGTACCTACCGCTGGCCCAGACCATCTGGTACATCCCGACCGGGCTCGACCCGTGGAATCAGCTCCTCGGCAAGATGCCCGGCCACTACGTCCGGCTCTACGAGCTGAAGTTCGAGGGCCGGCCCCCGCTGCCCGAGGTGCACTGGCCGGACCAGACCCCGCTCACGATCGAGGGCACGTGGCCGGAGCGGCTCAACACGTGGCTCACCCTCGTGCAGCGTGGCGAGGTGATCAACGCGTATCGGGTCTTCCTCGGCCTGTGGGAGCAGGCGGTCGGCGATCCCGCCGCGCGCACCGCGCTGCTCGCCCAGCTCGTGTTCGCGGGCCTCATCGACGTCCAGGACCGGATGCTCCACAACCGCTCCTACACCACCGGCCACAAGTCCTTCCGGGCCCGCGCCACCGTCGAGCTGGCCCAGGCGGTGGGCTGGGAGCGGGCGCGTCCCATTCTCTACGCGGGCGCGCCCGATATCGCGGTGGGACCGCGCTGGTATTCCAACTACGAGATGGGCTGCCAGGTGGTGCAGACCCTCCTCGACGGCCGCGACCGCGAGCTGCTCGCCAACGACGGCGCGCTGAGCCCGGTGGAGTCGCTGGCGCTGCTCGACGCGATCGCCAGCGGCGAGGAGCCCGCGTTCATCGACCTGATCGTGGCACTCCTCAAGGACGGCAAGGGCCCGCGCCACATCATCGACACCATCCAGCTCGCCTCCGCCCGCCTCATCATCGAGACCGGCGATCCCAACGCGTATTCGATGCCGCAGCACAGCTACGAGTACTGCAACACGCTGCGGTGGTTCTACAACACCTTCGAGCACCCGCACCGGCTCAAGCTCCTGTTCGTGGCCGGCGCCTTCGTGACCCGCGCGGCCCATCATCAGAAGCACACCCCGGGCAACCACCCGGTGAAGATCGAGCCGCCGCGGGGCTCCGACGCGCTCACCGCGGAACAGGTGCTGGCGCGCCTGGACGATGCGCTCACCGGCCTGCGGCCGTGGGAGGCGATGGACTGGACCGCGGCCTACCTGCGCTCGGGCGCGGACCGGGCCCGGCTCGTGCAGACCCTCGCGGTGGGCGCGGCCAAGACCGGCAACGATCCCCACAACCAGGAGCTGGGGAACTGCCTGCTCGAAGACTACGCGCACACCACCGCCGGCGATCGGGACCGCCTGTTGCTCGCCTCGGCCAAGCACACCGCCGGGCATCGCAAGTACGGCGACTGCCTGGAAGCCTATCGCCGGTTCGCGGGCGCGTTCGGCCTCGCCGGCCGATCCTGAATCATGGGAAGCGCGCGCTGACCGCTCGGCGCTGACCCCTCAGGGGGGAGTGACCGCGGCGATGTCGGAGACGGTGTAGCCCCGATTGCTCAGACACGCCCCGAAGGCCTGCATGAGCAGGGCGTCGGGGCTCGGCACCTTGCCGGATCGGGGGAAGAGCTGATCGTACAGCCGAACGACGACACCCGATCGGTTTTCATCCTGGATCGTGGGTAGCCGCGCGTCGCGCGCCTCGAGGCGGCACGTCTGAAAGTCTCGCACCATCGCGGTCGCGTCCCCGTGTGGCGTCACGTGGAGAGACCCGAGCGGCGCCGAGCCGAACGCCAGCCAGAGGGGAGCACGGAAGTCCCGCGCGATCAGGCACGCCGCTTCAGCCAATTCGGTGGTCGTCTCCGGATGCGCCAGAACGAAGGGCGCGCAATCGGTACGTGCCTGGGCAAGCTGGGCGCTCGTCTGTCCTCCGTGCAGCTGGATGCCGGCCTCCGGCGTGGCGCACCCGGCCAGGGTCATGGCCATGAAGCCGGCCAGAAGCGGCATGGTCAGCACGGACCTCTCGTTGTGAGGCGATCGCATCACGGCTCCTGGTCGGTGGGTCTCTGGCGACAGGATAGCGCAGCCGGGGGAAGGTCCCTCTTCTCCGCCCGCCGGCGGGGCTAGCCCCGCGCGCGCTCGATGTGATAGGGTGCTGCGAACTCCGACTCCCACCTCAACCGTCCGGCTTTCGGGGAGGCGCCCATGGCCTTGGATTGGAAATGGATCGGCATGAGCGCTGCTCTCACACTCGGGATACTCGCCGGGCCGCTCCTAGCATCGGCGGCCGATTCCAGCCGGCGTTCGTACAGCGCCTACACACCATCCGCTCCGACGCCACCCGTGAAGCCACAATTCAACAACGCCGCGGCGGCTCCGCCCAAGCCGAGGCCCAGCAACGCCTCTGGGTCCGCTGCTCAGAGCGGCACTCAGAACGGCAAGCCCAATGCCGCGAGGGCCAACCAGCCTGGCGCGGCGACATCCAACGTGCCTGCGCCAAAGCCAAACGCTCAGGCGCAGGCGTTGATGGAGGCATTTCGCAAGGCCACCGGCGACTCGCGGAATGTTCGACACGACCGAGAGGATGCGCCCGCGCCCAGCAATCAACCCAAGCCGGTGAAGAGAAACGCGGCGGCACAGACCCCGCGCCAGTAGCCGGCTCCCGCGCCCTCTACCGTCGCCAGCTCCAGAAGAGCTTCCAGGCGAGGCGCACTAGCGCATCGCCGGCGTGCCTCCAGCGCAGCCTGCACATCGCACACGCCGCAAGTGTACGCCGTCAAGTCAGCGCGAGCCGCTGACCGGCCTCGGCGTCGCTCGGCGGCTCCTCGACTGTGGCGGCGTGCGGGGCCGCACCGGCCGAGCCACCGGCCGGGGGATCGTCTCAGCCACCGCGGCTGCCTTCACCTTGAGTAGATCCGAGACGACATCGTCAAAGGCCAGGCGAAAGAGAGATTGCGCCGTGCTGTGTCGCGTGGTGTTCGTTTTCACGTGCCCAGTCTAACCGCGATCCCCGTCGATCTCGAACCTCTAGGTCCTAAGTCCAATCGATGCCTGGCAGACAATGAAGGCGGCGGGCGGGATCGGGTTGTGGGAAGATGATTGCAGAGTCGCAGAGGAGCCAGTGATGGCCGCGAATGACCGTCCCGTAAGTGCCCGGGTTTACTACCGCCAGGGGTGAAGCTCCTGTGCCAAGACGAAAGAGTTACTTTCGTCATGGGGAGTGAAGTTCGACGGCTTCGACGTCGAGGCGGAGCCGGCGCGCAGGGCTGATCTGGCCGCCTTCGGCGTGATGCGGGTGCCCGCCACCATCGTCGGCGATCGCATCGTGCACGGGTGGAACCCGCAGGCCCTGGCCGAGCTGGTCGGCGTGCGCTACCGCGCGCCGAAGAAGCTGACCCCGGCCGAGCTGGCCGAGCGGATGGACGTCGTCCTGGCCGCGACCCAGCGCGCGATCCGGCAGGTGCCGCGCGAGCATCTCGGCATGAAGTATCCGGGGCGCGACCGGACGGTGCGCCAGCTCGGCTTCCACGTCTTCCGCGTCGCGGCCTCGTTCGCGGACACCCGGGAGCAGGGACACCTCACCGG
>DATMMH010000247.1:0-6987 GCA_035569855.1 Candidatus Dormiibacterota bacterium | reverse complement strand
AGCGGCTGGACGACGGACCGGCCCTCGAAGGCAAAGCGGCCGTCGCGAATGCGATTGGAGTAGGGGACGAGCGGGAAGGCCGAGGCCTGATAGGGGAGGCGCTGGTCCAGGGCGCCGGGGGGAGTCGGGCGTAGCCACTCCCGCACCGTCGCACCGTGCGCGGTCCAGTAGCGAGTGACCGCACCGCCGGCGGCCGGCGCGAGCTGAACCGAGGTGTCGCCCGCGCGCAGCGTGATGATCTCCATAAATCCCGCGAGCGAGCCTAGCACGGGCCCGGCCTGTGCTAGCGTGACCGGGCGGTCAACCTGAACTCGGCGGGAGGACCCTCATGGCCCGGTACGCTTCCTATCCAAGTCTCGAAGGGCGCGTCGTGCTGGTCACCGGCGGCGGCAGCGGGATCGGCGCCTCGGTGGTCGAGCACCTGTGCGCGCAGCGAGCCCGCGTCGCGTTCGTGGACATCGCGCGCGAGCCGTCCGAGGCCCTGGTGGCGCGCGTCAGGGCGAGCGGGGGCCCCGCGCCCGTGTTCATCCCCTGCGACCTGCGCGACATCGCGGCGCTGCGCGCGGCGGTCGCGGCGGCGCGGGTGGACCTGGGTCCGATCCGCGTCCTGGTCAACAACGCGGCCCACGACGAGCGGCATTCGATCGAGAGCGTCACGCCCGAGTACTGGGACGATCGCTTCGCGGTGAACCTGCGCCACCAGTTCTTCGCCGCGCAGGCGGTCGTGCCCGAGATGGCGGCGGCGGGCGGCGGATCGATCATCAACTTCGGGTCCACCTCGTGGATGGTGGGGCAGGGCGGCATGCCGGCCTATCTGAGCGCCAAGGCCGCGGTGGCGGGGCTGACGCGCGCGCTGGCCCGGGACCTCGGGCCGAGGAACATCCGGGTCAACAGCATCGTGCCCGGCTGGATCATGACCGAGCGCCAGATCGCGCTCTGGCTCACGCCGGAGGGTGAGCAGGAGTTGCTGCGCCGGCAGTGCCTGAAGCGCAAGTTGCTGCCGGAGGACATCGCGCGGGTCGTCCTTTTCCTGGCGGCCGACGACAGCGATGCGTGCACCAACCAGAGCTACGTCGTGGACGGCGGATGGGTGTGAGGGGCGGCGGGCGAAGCCCTACTTTCCGTTCTTCGGCGTGCGCGGGTTCACGGTGTCGGCCAGGCAGAGGTACTCCACCCGCACGCGGCGGATGGCCTGCAGCGGGCCGCTGTCGTTCTGACGGAACCAGGCGGCGACCGCCTCGCAGTCGACCTTCTCGCTGCCGTCGAACGTCCGGACGATCTCCCACCGGTCGTCGAGCCGGGCCTCGGATAAGCCGTTGTAGAAGCCGTGGCTCCACAAGAGAATGGCCATGAGGACGTGCATTCGAGCGCCTCCAGCGCTCGCCGCGAGTTTACCAACGAAGACGCTTGCCTTGTCGAAAGTACCGGCGCTAGAGTCGTGGCCGTGAACGAGTCCTTCCGCGCGCTCGAGGATCTGTGGACCAGGGCCGGTGGTGCGCCCGAGGCGCTCGAGCGGGTGACGCTCACCGGCGCCGACCCGATCCTGCCCACCGACTTCAAGATCGGAACCGCGGCCTCGGCCACGATCGCGGCCGGCGCGCTGGCCGCCAGCGAGATCTGGCGCCTGCGTACCGGCCGGGGCCAGTCCGTGCGGGTGGACCTGCGCGCCGCCGTCGCCGCGTTCCGGAGCGAGCGGTACCTTCGCGCGGAGCGCGACCCGTCGCTGGATCGTCGTGATCCGCTCTTCGGCTTCTACCGGGCGGGTGACGGGCGATGGATCCAGATTCACTCCAACATGCCCCATCACCGCGACGGGGCCCTGAAGGTGCTCGGCTGCGAGGCGACCCGCGCGGCCACCGCCGCCGCGGTCGCGAAGTGGACGGCCGCCGAGCTCGAGGACGCGTTCGCGGCCGCGGGCCTGCCCACCGGCATGGTCCGGTCGCGCGAGGAGTGGTGGGCTCACCCGCAGGGCCGCGCGGTGGCCGCGCTCCCGCTCTTCGAGATCGTCCGGATCGGCGAGGCGCCGCCCGAGCCACCGGGCCGGGGCCCGCGCGCGCTGTCGGGCCTCCGCGTGCTCGACCTCACGCGCGTCATCGCCGGCCCGGTCTGCGGCCGCAGCCTCGCGGCCTACGGTGCGGACGTGCTGCTGGTGTCCGCCCCGCACCTGCCGAACCTGCCCGGGCTCGTGGTCGACACCGGCCTCGGCAAGCTCTCCGCCTCGCTCGATCTGCGCCGGCCCGCGGACGCCGACCGGCTCCGCGAGCTGGTCGGCGGCGCGGACGTCTTCTGCCAGTCCTACCGTCCGGGCGCGCTCGCGCGCCTCGGCCTCGCGCCGGAGGAGCTGGCCCGGCTCCGCCCCGGCATCGTGTGCGTGACGCTCTCGGCCTTCGGCCACGAAGGACCGTGGCGCGAGCGACGGGGGTTCGAGACCATCATCCAGTCCGTGAGCGGGATGGCGCACGAGCAGGGTCTCGCGGTCGGCGCCGAGGGCCCGCAGCATCTGCCCGCGCAGGTGGTGGATCACGGCACCGGTTATCTCGCCGCGCTCGGCGCGCTCGTCGCCCTCGCCCGCCGCGCGCGCGAGGGCGGCAGCTATCTGGTCCGCGTCTCGCTCGCGCAGACCGGCCGATGGGTGGACGCGCTCGGCCGAGTGGACGGGCGGTCCACCCGCGACCTGACGCTGGACGCGGTGCAAGACCTGCTCGCGGACATGGACTCGCCCTTCGGCCCCATCCGTCACGTGCTGCCCGCCGCACGTCTGTCCGAGACTCCGGCGTTCTGGTCGCGTCCGACCGTCCCGCTCGGCACGCACGCGCCCGCCTGGCCCGCCTGAGCCGCGGGCTCCAATCGGCTCTGCAGCTCATCGATACACGACAGCGCGCCGGCTTCCAGGTCGCCGCGCGGGAGTGAGGTTATGGCCACCTACGTGCTGGTCCACGGAGCGTATCAGGGCGGCTGGATCTGGAAGCCGGTGGCGGAGCGCCTGCGGGCCGCCGGGCACGCGGTCTACGCCCCGACGCTCGACGGCTGCGCGGAGCGGCACGATCAGGTCCGGGCCGGGATCACGGTGGCCACGCATGGGGGCGAGGTGGCCGGGCTCCTGTTCTACGAGGACCTCCGCGACGTCGTGCTGGTCGGCACCAGCTCGGGTGGCATGGTGATCTGCAAGGCCGCGGAGCTGGCCGACGAGCGCATCGCGCGGCTCGTCTTCGTCGACGCCCTCGCGCTCCTGCCCGGCGAGCGGGTGCCCGACATCGTGAATCGCCCGGCCGGCGACGTGACCGCGTTGACCACCGCCCCGACCCGCGCGGACGCGGAGGGGCGCATGTTCGCCGATCTCGAGCCGGCCACCCGCGCCTGGGCGCTGGCGCGCTACACGCCCCATCCGATCGCCGCGCTGGAGGCGCCGGTGGAGCTGGGGAGCTTCTGGAATCGGGCGTGGACCGCGAGCGTCATCCGCTGCCGGCGCGCTCGCAACCCTCCGGAGGCGCATCAGCGGCGCACCGCGGAGCGGCTCCGGGCCGGCTACGCCGAGCTCGACACCGGGCACTACCCGATGCTGAGCCAGCCCGACGAGCTGGTCCGCCTGCTCGCCTGAGCGGTTGCCCGGCCGTCTTCGGTTCAGGCCGGGGCGCCCCGATCCGGCACGCGCGGCGCGCGGCCGTCTCGCGGCGGTGGTACGCTGATGCGGCACAAGGAGGGCCCGCGACCATGACCACCGGACCAGTAGCCGCTCCACACATCACGATCGAGCCGAACCCGAACCGGGTGATCGTCCGTCTGGGCGGGGCGATCGTCGCCGACACCACCCGGGCGCTCGTCATGCGCGCGCCCGGGACGCCGGAAGTCCAGTACATCCCGCGCGAGGACGTCGACATGGCGAGCCTGATCCGCACCCCGCACGTCACGCACTGCCCGTACAAGGGCGACGCGTCGTACTGGAGCATCCGCAGCGGCCCGCGCACCGTGGAGAACGCGGTGTGGAGCTACGAGTCGCCGTACGAGCAGATGGCGGCCATCAAGAACCATCTGGCGTTCTACGCGGACCGGGTGGACGCCATCGAGGAAACGCGCCCATGAAAAATGTCGAGATGACGGTGGAAGGCAACGTGCTCACCATCAAGGTCGACCTGTCGAAGGAGTTCGGGCCCTCCGCGTCGGGCAAGACGATCATCATCGCTTCGACGGAGGGCAACATCGCGGTCCCCGACCGAGACGAGAAGGTCGGCCTGAACGTCTACCGCAAGAAGTGAGGAGGCTTCACATGCCCCGCGTGCGCGAGATCGACAACGACCAGGGCGATCCCATCCTGAAGGAGGTCTTCGCCCGCGAGGAGGAGCTGTTCGGCGGTGTGCTGAACACCACCAAGGTCCAGGCCCACTGCCCGCCCATTCTCAAGGCCGCCAAGCAGCTCTCGGTGGCGGTCGAGAAGTCGGGCCAGCTCCCACCCGGGCTGCTCCCTCTGGTCTACCTGCGGGTGGCCCTGATCAACGGCTGTCCCTTCTGAATCGACATCAACGCATCCCGGGGGATGCAGGCGGGGGCGAGCGACGAGAAGATCCGTCAGGTGCCGACGTGGCGGGAGAGCGCGCTGTTTTCCGCTCTCGAGCGCGACGCGCTCGAGTACGCCGAGAAGATGACGATCACCGGCGAGCGCGTCTCCGACGAGCTGTGGAAGCGGGTGAGTGGGCACTTCACTGAGGCGCAGCTCGTGGAGCTGACCGCGGCGGTGGCGCTGGAGAACTTCCGCAGCAAGTTCAACGTGCCGCTGCAGATCGAGGCGCAGGGGTTCTGCATGCTCAAGTAGTTAGAGCTCATATGGGCCTTCGTAAGAACCCAAGTCAGTGACCCTTGGTTGCGCCTGGGTTGTGGACGGTTGCTCCTGTGAGGGGTGGCTCCGACTGAGAAGCGCGTTTTCGATCTTCAACAGCTCCACGATCGGTTTCAATGGCAGATCCGTGCGAGGGCGAAAAAGCTCAGGACGAAGAAGTGTATCGTGCGGTCTGCTCTCCCCCCGGAACCACAGCTCCAGATGTGCAGGAGTCCTCCGCGACTCGCGGAGCTTCCTTACGGTGGCGACGAACTGGCCGAGAACTATTTCCGCTCGAATTCGGCCGTATAGGGGCTCCCATCACGAGCCCACTTCAGGGTCTGCTTCCCTTTGTCATTGACGTAGAGCGTGTAGGTTCCCGTCTCTCCCTTGGAGTTTCTCCAGTGAACCGTCCCGTCCACCAGCCTTAACGTTCCGGTGACGCTGTCCGTCGAATTCTGACTGAACCTCGATTGCACTCGTATATAGGACACTCTGGAAAACGTGCCGTCTTCATTGATGGTCAATTCCGTGGAGATGGTCATTGCGCTCTGAGCCTTGGTTTCGGCGGCCCAGTGGCCCACGAGAGGCTGGAGATCCGTCAGCTTCTCTTGAGCTGACGTCGAGATCGCGACTGACACCCCGATCAGCAGCGCCAGAATCAGCCTCATTGAGTGACGGGTGCACTTCCTCGTCGGCATCATGGTAAGACCTTTCTGTCGTTCGCCCGTGGCGAATCGTGGGGAGCAGGCCGGACTCCGTCTGGAGAACGTGCCCCATCCTTAGCACTTGTCAAGGCTTGACGCACACCAGTAGCGGGTACCGTCGGAACAGCACACGGGCTGATACTTCGGGCAGCACGTGTTCGTCGCGCTTACCACGCCGCAGGGGACGGTGTCGCCGGGACAGGCAGCTGCGACGACAAACCACAACACGACCAAGAGCCCTAACCGCAGCCATCTTCTGTTCATGGCAGCGTCCTCCCCGCTCGTCCATCGCCATTTCCCCTTCGGCCCGCGCGGGTCCACGGTGTCGGCGAGGCAGACAAGCTCGCGGGTGTAGAGGGTCCCGTCGATCCGCGTCAGAAACACAACGCCCCGCCTCTCCGTTGAAGAACCTTTTTGCTTGAGGACAGATTCTAGCCAGTCGCCAGGGGGCTTTCACTTCCCCTTCGGCCCAGGCGGGTCCACGGTGTCGGGGAGGCACAGAAACCGGACAATACCATTCTCCGCGTTCCCGAAGTCCGCCACGATTGCGCACCCTGCGCGTGTCTCATAGCCTCCGGATCCGGTGGGCAGCCACGCCACGTCCTTCGCTTCGGCCCCGACCTTGCTCGTGAAGACCCAAAGGACCCAAGCGGATGCCGGGGCTGGCGCAGGGGCACAGCCAGCGAGCAGAAACACTAAGAGGAGCAGTAAAGCGTGCAGCAGGGACCGCATCAATGTCGACCTGGCCCGCCGTGCCATAGCAATCTCCTCCGCTGGCCGCGAATCTACCACCACGGCCGGTCGTGCGGGGCGCCGGGAAGGTGCGCTCACTGGGGCGCTCGCGCGGCGTGAAGCTGCGCCAACCGCACGGGACTCCGTTACTATTCGTAAGGGAATGGATTGCGCCCGTGACTCGGCCAAAGTTGGCCGCGGACTCGCCCAGCGACGGCTCGCAAGCGTGACACGACCGGCCGTCCTCGGCGTCCTCGTTGGTCTGCTGCTCGGCGGGTGTGCCTCGACGTGTCGAAGTGGCCGCACCGGCGGATGGCTTTCGAGCTGGGGCAATGGTGGCGGGAGTGCCTTCCTGCTCGGGCTGCACCGGGCCTGGGGGGAGTGCGCGGATCGTACGCCGGGGTCCTCTCAGCGCCCCCCGGACCCCGGCCCGGCCACGTCCCCGGAACCGGCGTCAGAGGTGCAGGTGTCCCCCCCGAGTGCGCCTCGGTGACGTCGGTTCCTGCCTCTATGCGAACGTCGGTGAAGGGGCGAGTAATGGCCGGGGCTGGATGCGCCCCGGCCGTCCGCACGTTCCCGCCCGCGGGGGTCGGGCGCTACGGCAGCGAGACGGAGGTGCCGTCACCGCTGTTGCTGATGGTGAAGACGCCGGACGCGGTGGAGGTGTAGGTGTAGGCACCCCAGCCGGACGGGCCCGAGGGGACGGAGGCCATGAAGGGGCCACCCGGCTGCCCCAAC
>DATMMH010000246.1:0-8713 GCA_035569855.1 Candidatus Dormiibacterota bacterium | reverse complement strand
CATGTACACGCGCTCCTTCACGGTGGGATCGTCCGGATCGCCCATGGTCAAGAGCCGCTCGCGCAGATGCGGGGGGCCGGCCAACACGAGGAGTCCGAGCGCGATCAGGCCTCCGAGGAGGAGCCACCGCCCGCGCCGGGTGGTGGGCAGGAGCGCGAGCGCTCCCGCCGCGAAGCCGAGCCACGCTCCGCGGGTGTAGGTTGCCAACAACCCACCGAGCGTCACCAGCCAGGGAATGCCGAGCCAGCGCGAGCGCTCGGGGCCGGGCAGGAGTCGCGGTAGGTTGGCCAGCAAGACGAGGCTCGTGACTCCCGCGAGCGTCATGTAGATGCTGAAGAAGCCACGGCCGCGGTAGCAGCGGTGGTAGAGCCAGAGCGGCGGACCGTAGTCGGGGGCCGAGCCCGGACAGACGGTGGTCTGCAGGATGGCGACCGCCGAGGCCACCGCCACCACGACGAGCAGTCCAGAGAGGAAGCGGCGCGCGTCCTCGGGGCCGGCCAGCGCGTTCGCGGTGACATAGAGCGCCGCGACCAGCAGCAGGCCCTTGCAGGACGCCAGGGCCGCATACGGATCGTCCGAGGCGAGCGCCGAGACCAGGCTGACGGCGGCGAAGGCGAGCACCGGCTGCCAGAGCGGCCAGCGCGCCTGGGCCCGGGCCCGCGGATCACGGAGCTGCCACAGCAGGACCACACTCAGCAACGTCAGCGCGGTCTCCGACAGGGTGATCGAGAGCCCCAGGCCGACCACGAAGGCGCCCAGGAGAACGCGGTGAAGGACGGTCACCTCAGTAAGCGTTGCGGTCGAAGAGCACTCGGCTGACGGTCAGCGCGATGGTCTTGAGGTCGAGCCAGAACGACCACCGCTCGATATAGTGGAGATCGTACTCGATGCGCTTCTCGAGGGACGTGTTGCCGCGCAGGCCGTGGACCTGAGCCCACCCGGTGATCCCCGACTTCACCTTGTGGCGCAGCATGTAGCCGGGGACGGTGCGCCGGAAGCGTTCGACGAAGACCGGCCGCTCGGGCCGCGGGCCCACCACGCTCATCTGCCCGCGCAGCACGTTGAAGAACTGCGGCAGCTCGTCCAGGCTGAAGCGGCGCAGGAAGGCGCCGAGCGCGGTCCGGCGGGCGTCGCTCGGCGGCGCCCAGACGGGTCCGCTCCGGGCTTCCGCGTCGGGCCGCATCGTGCGGAACTTGAGCATGGCGAAGCGCTGCCCGTCGAGGCCCATCCGCTCCTGGCGGTAGAGCACCGGCCCCGGCGAGGTGAGCTTCACCGCCGCGGCGATGAGCAGGAGCGCCGGGGCTAGGGCCGCGAGCACCGCGGTCGAGAAGACGACGTCGAAGACCCGCTTGGCCACCTGGTTCCAGCCGTGCAGGGGCGAGTCCCGCAGGTGGATGAACGGAATGCCCTCGAAATCCTCCACACCGCCCCGGAGCGAGGTGAAGCGGAAGACGTCCGGCACCACGTGGATGGTGACCGGCTCGTCACCGATCGCGTCGAGCAACCCGGGCAGCCGGTTGTACTCCTCGTGGGCGAGCGCCAGCATGACGTGGTCCACCTCGCGGGCGTCCAGCACCGCACGAAGGTCGGCATAGCCGCCCAGCCACGGCACGCCCAGGCTCGAGTCCTTGTCGTCGCCGACCACCCCCAGCACCTTGATGCCCACGTCCGGACGCGACTGGAACCGCTCCAGCACCGCCCGTACCGAGGCGCCGTCGCCCACGACGACGGCGTAGCGGAGGTTGTAGCCCCGGCGGCGCGCGAAGCGCAGCACCTCGCGGAAGGCCGCGCGGGAAAACCAGACCACCGCGATGGAGAGCAGCCAGAAGTAGACGATGACCAAGCGGGAGTAGTCGTACCCGCGGAAGAAGAACGTCATGACCGCCACCAGGACGAGGGCGCCCAGGGTGGAAGCCTTGGCGATATCGGCCGCTTCCGAGAGATGCGAGCCGATCCGGCGTGGCCGGTAGAGATCGAAGGTGCGGAAGGACACCCCCCAGACGATCAGGATCGGGAGCAGCATGAGCAGGTAGGGCCCGAGCGGCGGCACGCCGCCGCCCGTGATCGGGGGGCCGATCACGTAGACCCGAAGCCCGTAGGCGAGCAGCCAGCAGGCCGCCACCAGGACGAGATCCGAGGCCAGCATGAGCTGCTCGAACACCCGCGAATGCCCCTTCAGCATCGGGCGTGCTCCCGCAGCTTCGCCTGAAGATAAGCGTGGATCCGCTCCCGGAAGAGCGGGCGATCGAAGGCCTCGGCGTGGCGACGGAGCGCCTTCGGCTCGAAGGAGGTCACGCCTGCCTCGAAGCGCCCGATGGCGTCGAGAAGCCCCTCGACGGTCTGCCGGTCGAAGAAGAGGCCCGTCGGCGGCTCGGCTCCGCCCGGGGCCACCACGGTCTCGAGCGCCCCGCCCTGCCCCAGGGCGATGACCGGGCGTCCGGCGGCCATGGCCTCGAGCGGCGTGATGCCAAAGTCCTCCACAGTGGGGAAGATCAGCGCCCGGCAGCGCGCGTAGAGCTCGGCGACCTCCGCGTCGTCGCGCCAGCCCAGCAGCTCGACGGTCGGGCCGGCCAGGCTCCGTAGCCGGCGCTCCTCGGGCCCGGCGCCCACCACCAGGAGGCGGCGCCGCAGCCGGTTCGCGGCCTCCACCGCCAGATCCACCCGCTTGTACGGCGTGAGCGCGGAGACCACCAGGTAGAACGCCCCCGGCGCTTCCTCCACCCGGAAGCGGGAGACGTCCACCGGCGGGTAGATCACGTCCGACTCGCGGCCGTAGGCGCGCCGGATGCGATCGGCGATGAAGCGCGAGATCGCGACGAAGTGGCGCACCCCGGCCGCGGTGCGCTGATCCCAGCGCCGGAGCCCGGCGGCCACCGCCGGCATCACCGCCCGGGTCAGCCGGCCGCTGCCGGAACCGAAGTACTCGCGGTAGAGATCCCAGACGTACCGCATCGGCGTGAAGCAATAGCACACGTGGAGCGCTCCGGGCGGCACCCGGACGCTCTTGGCCACCGCGTGGCTCGACGACACGATCAGGTCGTAGCCGGCGAGATCGAAGCGGCGGATCGCGGCGGGAAAGAGCGGCAGATAGTGACGGTAGCGCCGCTCGGCGTCGGGGAGCCGCTGGACGAACGAGGTGACGATCCTCCGCCGCTCGATGACCGGTGACACCGAGCCCGGCACGTGGAGCAGCGTGAAGAGCGGGGCGTCGGGAAACAGCTCGCAGAACACTTCGAGGCACCGCTCACCGCCACGCATCCCGGTGAGCCAGTCGTGGACCAGCGCGACTCTTGGCATGGCGGCGGTTCGCGCCCGCGCGTCAGCGGGCGGACGACATGGTCCGCTGCCGCCAGTACCCGAGTAGGTCCCTCAGCGTGCGCTCCAACGGAATCTCCGGCTCCCAGCTGGTCGCCTTGCGTACCTTGGTCGCGTCGCCTTCCAGCACCATGACGTCGGAGGGTCGCAGCCGGGCCGGATCGACCGTCACCGTGATGCCCTTGACCCGCGACTGATCCAGCAGGAAGTCGAGGACCTGCTGGATGGACCAGGACCGCCCCGAGCAGAGGTTGTACACCTCGCCGGGCTCGCCCCGCTGCAGCAGGAGCCAGTAACCACGTACGATGTCCCGGACGTCGGAGAAGTCGCGCCGGGGCTTGAGATCACCCACGAAGATCACCGGATCGCGGTCGCCCGCCTCGATCTCCGCCACCTGCTTGGCGAAGCTCGAGGTGACGAAGACGTCCCCGCGGCGCGGCCCTTCGTGGTTGAAGGCGCGCGTGCGAACGATGGGCAGGCCGTAGCTCTTGAAGTACTGGTAGCCCATCATGTCCTGGGCCACCTTGCTGACCGCGTAGGGAGACAGCGGCCGGAGCGGGTTGTTCTCGTTGATCGGGAGCTCGTCGGGATGCACGAGCCCGTACTCCTCGCTGCTGCCGATGGCCAGGAAGCGCGGCGACATCTTGAGACCGCGGATGGCCTCGAGGAGGTTGACCTGCGAGATGATGTTGGTGGACAGGGTCTCGGCGGGCGCCTGCCAAGACGCCCCGACGAAGCTCTGGGCCGCCAGGTGGATCACGTAGTCGGGGTTCGAGGTCTCCAGCAGCGCGCGGACGGAGGATAGATCCCGCAGATCGGACTCGATCAGCGTGATCTTGCCGCGGAGCCGATCGATGTTCTCGGTCTTGCTCCGCCACCGGCTGGACCCGTAGACCTCGGCGCCGCACGCCAGGGCATGTTCGGCCATGTAGCTGCCGACGAACCCCGTGATCCCGGTGATGAGCACTCGCATCGGTGCTCGTCATTATACGCCAGGGGTCGCCCCAGTTTTGCGATACACGGCAGCTACTTCGGCCGCCATCCGACGCGCCGAGAAGAGCCGGTGCACGCGCCGGCGTCCCGCCTCTCCCCAGGCCCGGCCCCGCGCCGGATCGCGCGCCAGGCGGAGCAGGGCCTCCGCGAGCGCCGCGGCGTCGCCGGCGGGGACCAGCGCTCCGGTCGCACCGTCGTCGACGGCGTCCACGTGTCCGGACACGCGGGTGGCCACCACGGGCAGGCCGCACGCCATGGCCTCCAGGAGGCCGAGCGGCATGCCCTCGCCTCGCGACGCCGAGGCATAGGCGTCCATGGCGGGCAGGCCGCGCCCCGCGTCCGGCAGAGCGCCGGCGAAGACGGCTCGCCCCTGGAGGCCGAGCGCGGCCGCCGAGGACCGCAGGCGCCCGGCCTCCGGGCCGTCGCCGATCAGGACGAGCATCGCGCGGGGGAGCGCCGGAGCCACTCGAGCGAAAGCGTCGAGCAGGACGTCGAGGCCCTTGACCGGGTCGAACCGCGCCACCGTCCCGATCACGAACGCGTCGTCCGCGACTCCCAGAGTTCGGCGCGAGATCGGCGCGGTGCCAACGAGACGCTCCAGGCGCTCGGCGTCGATACCGTTCACGATGACATGAGTGCGCCCGGACGGAGCGAGCCCGAGGCCCTCGGCCTCGCGGGCCTGACTCTCGGAGACGTGGATGATCGCCTGCGTCCTCCCGGCCAGCCATCGCTCGAGCGCCAGGTATCCCGACCGGAGCCCGATCGGATAGTCCCGGAAGTGGATCCCGTGGAAGGTGTGGACCGCGGGGATGCCGGCCCGCCGGGCCGCCAGGCGCGCGTACAGGCCGGCTCCCTTCCCGTGAGAGTGGACGATCTCTATCCCTCGCTCACGGATGACCCGTGCCACGCGCCGCACGACGCCCGGATCGAGCCGGTCGCAGGGCAGATCGACGAAGGCACCCGCCGACGAGAAGACCTCGGTATAGGGCCCCCCCGCCGGGGCCCCCACGGTGACCTGGAACTCGTCGGACGGCAGCAGCGCCGCCAGGTCTCGAACGTGAGCTGGTCCGCCGCCGAGCTGGGTCGAGACGAGCAGTTCCAGCACCCGCACGGGAGCCCGCATCTCAGGAGGGATCCGCCCGACCGAGCAGCCGGCGCGTGCTCCGGCGCCAACCGGTCGGCAGCGCCAGCGCCAGCATCGGACGGAGGACGAAGATCGCGCACCACGGAGGATAGGCGCCTCGACGCACCGCCCGCCAGCGCGCTCGGGCTTCGGCGCGGAGCCGGTCGCCGTCCCGCCGCATCGAGACGCGCTCGGGCAGCAGCCGGCGGACGACGAGCGGGTCCGGCAGGTTGGCCATTCGGGTCAGCGCGCTCATCCGCAGCCAGAGATCGTAGTCCTGGGCCACCGCGAGGGCCTCATCGTAGCCACCGACCTGCTCCAGCAGCGATCGGCGCATCATCACCGAGGAGTGCGCGAACGGGTTCCTCCGGATCAGGGCTCGACGGAGGTCCCGATCGTCCGCGGGCGGGCGGACGATCCGGACCTCGCGCCCACTCGGGTCCACCTCGCGCACCGCGGTCCCCAGCAGACCGACCTCGGGATGGACGTCGAGAAACGCGCATTGACGGGCCAGCCGCTCGGGTCCCGCGAGGTCGTCCGCGTCCAGACGCGCCAGCAGTGGCGCCCGGGCCAGGCGGGCGGCACGGTTCAGCGAGCGGGTGAGGCCCATCCGGGTCTGCTGCTCCACCCGGAGACGCGGATCGCGTACCGACGCGAGCAGCGCGGGGGTGCGATCGGTGGAGCCGTCATCGATCACGATGAGCTCGAGGTCGGACGCGGTCTGGGTCAGGATGCTGTCGATCGCCTCGCCCACCCAGGGTGCCCCGTTCCAGACGCTCATCAGCACCGAGACGGCCGGCGAGGCTCCCACGGAGCCCTAGGCGCCGGCACGCTTGCGGAACAGGAGGTTCAGGTAGGGCAGGCAGAGGGACGGAGGCTGGCCTACCGCCTGGAGCAGCCGGGTGGCCGACCAAAATAGCGGCAGCGCGGTACGTGATCGGGCGCCAGCGGTCGCACGGAAGAAGCGCCATCCGTATCCCGCCGTCTCGGTCACGTCCTCCAGGCCTTGCCATCCCGACGAGGGTAAGCATTCACGCAGCGTCGCGTTCGCCCATCCGGTGCCGTCCGCCACGAACTCGGGGAACGAGACGTCGGCGAACTTCCTCGGTCGGCCGAACCGCGCGTACCGGTAGGCGAGGCGGGGTGGCAGCCATTGCACGAGCGGCAGCCCGACGGAGTGCGTCTCGAGCGGAAACAGTCGGTTGGGCGTGTCGAGGATCGCGATGTAGCCCCCCGGCCGGAGCAGCCGGTAGTACTCGTCGACCTGCGCACGGCGGGCGCGCGTCGGCAGATGCTCGACGACCCCGACCGCCAGGACGAGATCGAAGCGGACGTCCGGATACGGCAGGCTCCGGGTCTCCTCGTTGGAGAGCAGCGCGATCTCCTTTACCGCGTCGAGCCCGAGCTCTCGCGCCTTGAGTCGCGCGATGTTCACGAACGTCGGGTCCGTGTCGAAGGCGTGGATCTCCGCCACCTCCGCCTGCTCGGCCAGGTACTCGGTCATGTGACCGAAGGAACAGCCCACCTCGAGCACCGACAGGCGGCGGACGGGCTGGGCCCGGAGATAGCGGAACAGCGGCTCGAGGAAGCGGCGCCCGCGCGTCTCCTTGAACGGGAAGTACAGCGGTGCGCGCTGCGGCCCCTTCCGCTCGATCAGCATGCGGATCACCCGTTCGCTGTAGCGCGTCGAGTGCGCGCCCCCGTTCACCGTAAGGACCCGGTGGTCACCCCGGTCCTCGAGTCGGTAGTCCACGTCGGCGCTCACGCTCTCTCCGCCACCGCCAGGATCATGTGGCCGAGCAAGCGGAGGCTCGGCGGCGTGTAGAGCAGCGCCCGCAGCGCCCGCACCGGCAAGCCGCGCCGTTCGCTCCGTCGAGCCGCCCTCTGCTCGAGCGGCGTCTGACCCGCCGAAGGCGTGCTCGATCGGACCAGGGCGCGGCGCGCCGTCCGGAGCAGTCTCGCCGGATCGTACGGGTGGAACGATCTCACCGTGAATCCGTGCGCGCCCAAGAACGCCCTCACCTCCCGGCGGGAGAACGCGTACTGGTAGAATTGCCCGCCGTTCGCCGCGGTCCGAGCGCCGCTCCGCACGAGATATGGTCCGAACATCCGGCGCACTCCGTTCCAGTAGGGCACCGAGATCAGCAGGGTCCCGCCCGGCCTCAGAACGCGCGCCGCCTCGCGGATGATGGCGTCCGGACCCTCCGGATCGTGCTCCACGACCCCGAGCGACAGGTAGGTCGACACGGATCCGGCGCGGACGCCCAGCGCGCGGAGATCCATCACGGCCAGCGGCCCGCCCGCCCGCGCGCCCTTCCGCACCGCTTCGAAGCTCCAGTCGGTCCCGACCGCTCGGACGCCCCGCGCCCGCAAGAGCAGGACGTACTGGCCGAGTCCGCAGCCGGCCTCCAGCAGGCAGCCCGTCCGGTCCAGGTGGCGCTCGATCAGCCCGGTCAGCGGCGACCACCGCGCGATCTCGACCAGCTCCTCCACACCGTGGTCGCCCCAGTGCTCGGACCAGAACTCCTTCGTGGCGGACCGGGAGTAGTAGGCGAGCGGAATCGCTCAGGTCCTCTGACCGAGCGCGGCCGCTAGAATCGATCCATGGCCAGGCCGACCACCTTGCGACCGATCTCCGCCGCCGCCTGGCCGCCCGCGTCCCCAACGCGGGCTATCGTGTCGGACACCTGACCCTGGACGGAGAAATCCGATGCTTGCGTCAACCCCTGCTCCCGCCAGAGCACGGAATTCTCCCGCACGTCCCGGAAGACAACGTTCAGGACGACCTGCAGGCGATAGGCTTGAATCGTCGCGTTGCGGTCGAACGCGGTGCCCTGGACACTGTACCCGACGATCTCACCTTCAAGAATGGAATCGGCCTGGTCGGCCGGCACAACTTTGAGCCGTCCCGAGTTGGAAAAGGCGGCGACGATGGCGGACGTGATGACGTTCTCGACGCCGGCCGCCTGCGTGTTGTTCTTGAAGATCGGCACGGCTACCGTCTTGATGTGATCGGGCACGTTACCCCGAAAGCTGTAGCCACACCCCGCGACCAGCAAGCCCACGAGGATCACCAGGAGACCCCGTCGCATGTGCGCCCTCCGCTTCCACTCATGATTCATGTTGGGATCCTCCTGTCCGATTCGGCGCGTATCCCCGGACGCGGCGACGAATGCCACAGCCATACCCTACCACCGCCCATCACCACGTCTGACTCACCGACATTGTACTCGGAGAGCCCGCCGACGAAAAAGCCTATAGCGATTCCCTTCTCAACTCACT
>DATMMH010000245.1:0-4847 GCA_035569855.1 Candidatus Dormiibacterota bacterium | reverse complement strand
ACGATGGCAAAGGGGAGCTGCGCCGTCAAGCGAGCTGACGCGGGGTGGCTGGGGAAGCGGTTGGTGTCGAAAACGAGCTGGGCAGTCGACTATAGGATGGCAGCACCAACGCGAGCCAGCGACCAACAGCCATCGACCTACAGCCATCGAAAGGAGAGCGACCTTGCCGAACATCGTCCGTCTTCACCGGGTCATGCGGTCAACTCCCGAGCGGGTCTATCGGGCGTTCCTCGATCCGGAGGCCTTGGCCAAATGGCTTCCACCTCACGGCTTCACGGGCAAAGTGCATCAGCTAGATGCGCGAGTGGGCGGGACCTACAAGATGTCGTTCACGAATTTCACCAGCGGGAAGAGTCATACGTTCGGGGGGACCTATCTCGAGCTGGTCCCGGAGGAGCGCATTCGCCACACGGACAAGTTCGACGATCCGAGCCTGCCGGCGGAGATGCAGACGACCATCGACATCAAGCGGGTGTCCTGTGGCATCGACCTGCACATCGTCCAGGACGGGTTGCCAGAGGTCATCCCGACCGAAGCCTGCTACCTGGGCTGGCAGGAGTCGCTCGCGTTGCTTGCCAACCTCGTGGAGGTGGAGGTTCCCGACTAGGGGATCAGCGGCTCGGACCTCGCTTGCGAGCAGCGAGCCCAGCGCGGCGGCGGTGAAGGATCATCGGGCGCTCCACCAGCTCAGCTGGCTTTGCGGAACGCGCGCTCGAATCCGGGCAGCGCGCGGACCACCGTGTCACGTTCGACCGTGAGCGAGATGCGGATGTGGCCGGGCATGCCGAAGCCGGAGCCGGGCACCGTGAGCACGCCCTCCTCGGCCAGCAGGCGGACGAAGGCCACGTCGTCCGCGATGGGCGTGCGAGGGAACACGTAGAAGGCGCCCTGGGGCTTCACGCACTGGTAGCCGATGCGGGTGAGGCCCGCGTACATCAAGTCGCGCTTCTCCCGGTAGGGGGCGACATCGATCGAGAGGTCGCCGACCTCGGCCACCACCCACTGCCAGAGCGCCGGTGCGTTCACGAAGCCCAGCACCCGGCTCGTGAAGGTGCACGCCTCGAACAGCTCGGCCGCCTCGGGCATCCGTGGAGAGAAGGCCAGGTAGCCGATGCGCTCGCCCGGGATTGCCAGCGACTTGGACCATGAAGTGGCTATTACCGCGCGGGTCAGCAGCGGCGGCACCTCGGGTACCGCCACGTCGTCGAAGACGAGCGTGCGGTAGGGCTCGTCGCTGATGACCACGATCGCCTGGCCGACGCGGCCGAGCATCGCCTCGATCTCGACGTAGGTCGACGCGGGATAGACGACGCCGCTGGGATTGTTCGGCGAGTTCAGGATGATGGCGCGCGTGCGCGACGTGATCGCCGCCTCCAGCCGGGCCACGTCCGGCGTGAGGTCGGCCTTCGGGGGCACCACGATCAGCCGGCCGCCGTAGTTCTCCGCGTAGAAGGTGTACTCGACGAAGAACGGCGCGACCGTGAGCACCTCGTCCCCCGGGTTGAGCAGAGCCTTGAGCACGGTGTTCAGCGCCGCGCCGGCGCCCACGGTCATGAGGACGTGGCCGGCCGTGTACGCCAGCCCCGTGGCGGCGCGCAGCCGCCCGGCCACCGCCTCCCGCACGCGCGGGTGGCCGGCGTTGGGCATGTAGGCGTGCAGGTGGAGCTCGCGGCTGTCCAGCACCCGGCGAGCCGCGGCCAGCACGGCAGGGGGCGGCTCGATCTCCGGATTGCCCAGCGTGAAGTCGAAGACCTTGTCGGCGCCCCGCTCCTGCTTGAGGCGCGCGCCCTCCTCGAACATCCGGCGGATCCAGGAGGCCTTCGCGAGATTGGCGGCGACCGCGTCGGCGACGATCATGCCGGGAGTATAGGCCATGGGCACTTCCGGCCGCACGAGGATGACCGTCTTGACCGAAACCGCCTATACTGCGGCCCGCTTCATTCCACCTCCCGCGAAAGGAGTCTCCCCATGCTAACGGTCCACGTTCTCGACCGGCTCTATCGTCATTCCAGCAACGTCGCCCACGGGGTCGAGGTGCCGGCCGGCGCCAGGCTGCTGTTCACCAACGGCCAGGTCGGCACCAAGCCCGATGGGACCACGCCCGAGACGGCGGCGGCGCAGGCGGAGGTCGCGTTCGAAAGGCTCCGGGAGGTGCTGAAGGCGGCGCGCATGGGGTTCGCCGACGTCGTCCGCTTCGACGTCTATTTCACCGACCGGGCGGACGTGCCGGCGTTCGTCGCCATCCGCGACCGCATCATGGGCGCGCACAAGCCGGGCGCCACGCTGATCGTCGTTGCCGGGCTGGCCCGGCCGGAATTGAAGATCGAGATCGAGG
This sequence comes from Candidatus Dormiibacterota bacterium, assembly GCA_035569855.1. GTDB lineage: Bacteria > Methylomirabilota > Methylomirabilia > Rokubacteriales > CSP1-6 > CAMLFJ01. The sequence continues at coordinate 2,512 of DATMMH010000245.1, read as the reverse complement.
CGGTGGCCGCGAAGGTGGATTGACGGTCAGGCCCGGAGCGCTGACGACACCGCCGGCGCACGGTGCTCCTGGCCGGGGTCCCAGCCCCGCTCTGGGTAGCGCGCGAGTGCCAGGTGGTAGCCGAGGTTCCGGGGCAGGTTCCACCACACCCCGGCGCGCGAGCCCCACATCCGGCGCGCGATCGAGCCGAGCGAGTAGAACCGGCGCGAGGCCCACTCTGTCCCCGCGACCAGCTCCTCGGGCGACATCCGCGCCGGGCGGAACACGCAGTGCTTCTTGCCGTCGTACTTCGACCAATCGGTGGTCAGGATCCGGCCCTCGGCCTGCCAGCGCTGGAACGTGGGCGTGCCCGGCATCGGGACGATCATGCTCATCGTGGCCACGTCGACGCTGGCCTCCTCGAGGAACTCGACGGTGCGGCGGAAGATCCTTCGGTCGTCCTGGTCGAAGCCGAACATGATCCCGAGGTGCGCCGCGATCCCATGCTGGTGGAGCGAGCGGATCAGCCCCCGGTAGCCGGCGACGCGGTTGTGGCCCTTGTTGGTCGAGTCGAGGCTCTCCTGCGAGATCGACTCGAAGCCCATGAACAGCGCCTTGCAGCCGCTGGCGGCGGCCAGGCGCTGGAACTCCTCGTCCTTCGCGGCCGTCGCCGTGCATTGGCTCGTCCACCACTTGCCGAGCGGCGCGAGCGCCCGGAACAGCTCCTTCGAGTAGCGCGGGTTGGCGCCGATGTTGTCGTCCCAGAACACGACCGCACGGGTCGGGCTAACCGCGACCTCGCGCACGACCTCGTCGACCGGGCGGTAGCGCATGGTGCCCGGCCCGTACAGGAGCGGGATCGTGCAGTAGTCGCACCGGTGCGGACAGCCGCGGGTGGCGATCGTGACCGACTTCCCGTAGTGGCGCCCCTTGATCAGGTCCCAGCGCGGCGCCGCCTGCCCGTCCAGGCTGGCGCGGTGGGTCGAGCGGTAGAAGCGCTCGAGCCGTCCAGCCGCCGCGTCCTCGAGCAGGCGCGGCCAGGTGTCCTCGGCCTCGCCGACGACCACGGCGTCGGCGTGCTCCGCGGCCTCCTCGGGCAGCGCGGTCGCGTGCGGCCCGCCGATCACGACCGGGACGCGCCGGCGCCGGAACGCGTCGGCCACCTCGTAGGCATGCAGCGCCGAGGGCGTGGGCGCGGTGATCCCGACCAGATCGGCCGGGCGGTCGAGGTCGAGGCGCTCGACGATCTCGTCGGTGTGGTGGATGTCGTGCTCGCGCGGGGTCAGGGCCGCGATCAGCGGCATCGTGAGCTGCGGGAACTGGATCAGGCGCGATCCACGCAGCCGGCGCGACTCCGGTGACTCGGCGGTGACGAGGTGGATCCGCATCAGGAGTTGCCCGCGTTGCCCGCCACGGCTGAGGAGCTTAGTGGGAGGCGCGGGAGCGGTCAAGGGACTACCCCGATCACACCGTGCCCCCTTTCGTAGGAGATGCCCGAGTGGTAGTTTGCGCTGCAGGTGATGGACCGATTCCGACCTGCGCAAGGCGGGGGGCGAGCGCGGCGATGACGAGAATGCACCTGATGTGGTTCTGCGCGTTCAGCCCGCACGCGGGGTTCGGCCTCGACGGCTGGGCGGGTCCCCGGACGACCGGCTACGAGTGGACACGGCCGGAGCTGTGGCAGGACATGGCGGTGGCGCTCGAGCGCGCCAAGTTCGATCTGATCATGCTCGGGGACAGTCTCGCCGTGCCGGGGACCTACCAGGGACGGATGGACGCCTATCTGCGCTACGCCGAGCACGCGCCCTTTCACGATCCGGGTCCCCTCGTCGCCATCATGGCGGCGGCGACGCGCCGCATCGGTCTCGCGGCCACGCTGTCGACGACGTTCTACCCGCCATTCCTGCTCGCCCGCCTCATGACGACGCTCGACCACCTGAGCCGGGGGCGCATCGCGTGGAACGTGGTGACGTCCTACAAGATCGAGGAGGCCCTGAACTTCGGGTACGAGGAGCTGCTCGACCACGACCAGCGCTACGACCGGGCCGACGAGTACATGGAGCTGTGCTATCGGCTCTGGTCGAGCTGGGATCCGGACGCGGTCGTCATGGACCAGCGCACCGACACCTTCGCCGATCCCGCGAAGGTGCGGGCGATCGATTTCGAGGGCACGTACTACCGCTCGCGCGGCCCCCTCAACGCCACCCCGTCGCCGCAGGGGCGTCCCGTCATCATCCAGGCGGGGGCCTCGGACCGGGGGCAGGACTTCGCGGCCCGCCACGCCGAGGCCGTCATCGTGTCCCGGGAGACGGTGGACGAGATGAAGCAGTACTACGATGCGTTCAAGGCCCGGGTGAAGAAGCAGGGGCGCGACCCGGACGAGTGCAAGGTCTTCTTCCTCACCAAGCCGATCATCGGCGATACCGACGAGGCGGCCCAGGGGCGCGCCGACGAGCTGTACGCCCACGCGCCGGTGGAGGCCGGGCTGGCGTCGCTGTCGACCATGCTCCAGATGGACCTGTCGACCTACGAC
>DATMMH010000244.1:0-7316 GCA_035569855.1 Candidatus Dormiibacterota bacterium | reverse complement strand
CGACGTGGTGGGCTCGCCGATGATCTCGGATCCGCTCCACCGCCTCGACTGCTGCGTGATCAGCGACGGCGGCGGCGCAGTGATCGTGGCGCGGCCCGAGATCGCGAAGAGCCTCAAGCGCCCGCGCGTCACGCTGCGCGGCGCAGGCGAGGCGGTCAAGCACCAGATGGGCGGGCAGGTGGATCTGACCTACACCGGCGCGCGCTGGTCGGGCCCGGCCGCCTTCGAGACCGCCGGCGTCACCCCCGCCGACATCAAGTACGCTTCGATCTACGACAGCTTCACGATCACGGTGCTGATCACCCTGGAGGATCTGGGCTTCTGCCCGAAGGGGCAGGGCGGCCGCTTCGTCTCCGACGGCAACCTCATCTCCGGGACGGGCCGGCTGCCCTTCAACACCGACGGCGGTGGCCTCTGCAACAACCACCCGGCCAACCGGGGCGGCATGACCAAGGTGATCGAGGCGGTGCGGCAGCTCCGGGGCGAGGCGCATCCGGCGGTGCAGGTGAAGAACTGCGACCTGGCGCTGGCCCACGGGACCGGCGGCTCGCTCGGCACGCGCCACGCCAGCGCGACCGTGATCATGGAGAGGAGCTGACGATGGCCGCCGCGCGCACGATTCCGGCTCCGACCCCGACGCCCGAGACGGCCGCCTTCTGGGAGGCGGCCGCCAAGGGCCGGCTCCTGGTGAAGTTCTGCACCGCGTGCGGGAAGCCGCATCACTACCCGCGGGCGATCTGTCCCTTCTGCAACAGCGACCGCACCGAATGGCGCGACTCCGCCGGCCGCGGGACGATCTACTCCTTCAGCGTGATGCGTCGGGCCTCGCCGCCCTACGTGCTCGCGTACGTGACGCTGGAGGAGGGCGTGACCATGATGACCAACCTGGTGGATTGCGATTTCGACGCGCTCCGCATCGGCCAGCCGGTGCGGGTGGTCTTCGCCCCCACCGACGGCGGCCCTCCGGTTCCCACCTTCACCCCGCGCTAGGCTCCTGACCACCTCTCGTCGAGTAGATCAGCGCGCCGACGCGCACGTTCGATATCACCCACGTTCCGCGCGGTACGCACGCTGCGTGCAGTGTGCGTCGCGCTTGGGAGGAAGCTCGATGTCGAGACTCATCGGAGTCGTGTTTCTGACCGTCGCTTGCCTCTCCGCGCAGCCGAGCTCCGCGGCCGAGAGCGACAAGATTCACGGCGTCTGGAAGCTGATCTCCTATGAAGTCGAGGTTCAGGCGACCGGCCAGATAGGGCCGGTGATGGGAGAAAACCCGACCGGTCATGCCGCCTTCCTGCCCGAGGGTCGCGTATTTTTCGTATTGACTGGAGAGGCGCGCAAGCCGGGGAAGACCGACAAAGAGCGTGCGGATCTCTTGAGCACACTCGTCGCCTACGCCGGAACGTATCGCATCGAAGGGGACACGTGGATCACGAAGGTCGACGTGGCCTGGAACCCGGAATGGGTCGGCACCGAACAGATCCGGTCTTTCAAGCTGGTCGGTCAGCGACTGCAAGTGTTGACGCCGTGGCGCCTGATGCCAAATTGGGCGGACAAGGGGATGACGCGCAGCATCGTCACCTTCGAACGGTCCCAGTAGGTGTGCGATGGGCCCGGCGCCTGGGTCCAGGGTGGGAACCCTACATCAGGGCCATCACCCGATCCGCGAAGTCCTCGATCACGCGATACTGCCGGTTGAGCGGCGGGTAGAGCATGATCTGGCTCAGCCCCTGGCCTTCCAGCTCGCGCAGCCGCTCCACGATGCGCTCCGGCACGCCGGTGAGGCAGCTGGCCTCGATCAGCTCGGGGGTGAGGAAGCGCGCCTCGTCGGGATCCACGAAGCTGTAGTGGCTGCCGTGCAGACGCTGGTGCCGCACCTCGGGCGGTGCCTGGGCGAGCCAGTCGAGATAGGCCTTCCACACCCCGCGCGCGTAGGCCGGCGGCTCCGCGCCGGTCTCGAGGTGCTGCGCGACGAGATAGTGGAGCCCCGAGATCACCGCGGCGCCGCACTCCGCGATGATGCGCGCGGAGTTCACGGGCTCGCCCGGCTGGAGCAGCGCCACGTTGACCATGGCCGCCGTGTGGAAGTCGGCGGGCAGTGTGCGTCCGGCCCGCTCGGCGCCCCGGCGCGCGTTGGCGAGCATCGCCGGCACCGCGCCGCCGCGTGGAAGCCCGGAGATCAGCCCGTCGCCTAGCTCGCCCGCGAGGGCCTGGGCCTTGGGCCCGAAGCCCGCGACGTAGACCGGGATCGGATGATCGAGGTCGATGAACCGGTGCTCGCGCATCTGGAAGCGGATCGGGTGGGTCTCGCCGTTCAGGGTGTAGTCGATCTCTTCGCCGCGGAGCAGCGCCCGGACGGTCTGCACATACTCCTTGAACGGGCCGAGGCGCATCGGCTTCTGGCCGAGCGTGCGCATCGCGGTGTGGCCGGTGCCGAGGCCGATGAAGCAGCGGCCGGGGGCGAGGCGGTTGATCGTGGCGATGCCGTTGGCCGCGACCGGGGCCAATCGCAGCCCCGGCACGTTGACGCCGGTGCCGAGGCGCATGCGGCGCGTCTGCTGGGCGGCCAGCGCCAGCACCGCCCAGCAGTTGGAGCGGATCATCTGGCTGTCGGTGACCCAGCAGTGCGAGTAGCCGAGGTTCTCGGCGTGGGTGATGTAGCCGATCTCGTCGATCTTGGCGTGAACGATCCCGAAGTCCATGGCGCGGGTCGTGGCTACTTGTCGAGCCACACCTCCTGCATGCGGCCGTAGTTGTAGAGCGAGTTGTGGGGCGCGAGGTTCTTCACGTAGGGATACTGGGCGAAGTACTCCTTGCGCCAGCCCAGCATGGGCCGTGCTACCTCCGCCTCGAGGGTGCGCTGGATGTCGCCCACCATCCGGAGGCGCTTGGCCCGGTCCAGCTCCTGCGACTGCAGATCGATCTGACGATCCATCGACTCGCTGCAGTAGTCGGTGTAGTTCCGGGACGATCCGCACTTGTAGTTCTCGACCAGGTAGGCGTCGGGATCGTCGAAGCCGCCCGCGGTCAGATTCGCGCCGATCTGATACTCGCGCCGGGCCAGCGCGGGAAACCACGCGGCGGTGTCGAGCTGCTTGAGGGTGGCCTCCACGCCGACCTGCCGGAGCTGGTCCACCGCGAACGACGCGAGATCGAGATAGATCGGCGAGGTGCGGGTGACCATCTCCACCCGGAGCACCTTGCCCGACCCGTAGCCCGCTTCCGCGAGGAGCCGCTTGGCCTCCGCCTTGTCGCGGGCCGGATCGCGGTAGCCGGGCAGCGTACGGAGATCGGGCTCGCCGAGGCCCCAGAAGCCCATCGGCTTGGGCATCAGGGCCGCGCCGACGACCGCGCCGTTCTGCCGCACCCCTTTCACGTACCCGTTGCGGTCCATGGCCAGGTTGACCGCGCGGCGCACCAGAGGATTGTCGAACGGCGCGCGCTTGTGGTTGAGGAGCACGTTGTCGCTGCCGTTCTGGCCGATCTCGGTGATCACCAGCGAGGGGGCGTTGACCTTGGCCGCGTCCGCCATCGCGCGGGTCATCTCGAGGGGGACGAAGGCGTCGAGGCGGCCCGCCTGCAGCGCGGCGAGGCGGGTGCCGCGCTCGCGGATGATCGTGTAGCGAACCCCGTCCAGATAGGGCCGGTCGGGCACGAAGTAGTCCGGGTTGCGCTCGAGCTCCACGAGCTGGCCCCGCAGGTACTCCTTCTGGCGGAACGGTCCGGTGCCCACGCAGCGCTGGCGCAGCTCGTTGAGCGGCCCGTGGGCCGGATAGACCGGCGAGTAGCCGGAAGCCAGCATGAGCAGCAGCGAGGGCTGTGGGCGCTTGAGGTGGAAGACCACGGTGTAGGGCTCCGGCGCTTCGATGGCCGAGACGTTGGTCCACCATTCCTTCCGGGCGCTCAGCCGGAGTTTCGCGAGGGCCTCGGGCGCCTCGCGCGCGACGTCGAAGGTGTACTTCACGTCCGCGGAGGTGAAGGGCTTGCCGTCGTGCCACTTGACGTTCTTTCGCAGGAAGAGGACGAGATTGCGGTAGTTGTCCTGCCACGACCAGCGCTCGGCCAGCTCCGGGATCACGGTCTCCACGCTCTCGAGTGGCTTCAGCGGGTCGAAGAGGACCAGGTTGGAGTAGCACGGCATCATCGGCCACGTGTTGGACACGGTGGCCGACTCGTGGATGAGCAGGCCGGGCGGATCCTCGATGATCACCGAGTTGAGGATGCCGCCACGCTTGGGCTTGGCGGACTGGCCCCAGGCGAACGGGCCAAAGGCCGCGATTGCGACGGCGGCGATCATGAGCCCCAGGGTGAGCGACGTGAGCGGACGTCGGCGCATGGCGGCTCAGTGCATCACGAGGCCACCCGTGACGTTGATGGCCTGGCCGGTCATGTAGGACGACTTGCCGGAGGCGAGGAAGCCCACCACGTGGGCCACGTCCTCCGGCTTCTCGATTCGGCCCAGAGGAATCTGGGCGACCCGCTGCTTGAGGTACTCGCCGGGTTTGAGGCCCATGAGCCCTTCGCCCGCCTCCCGGTCGACCTGCATGATCATGTCGGTCTCCACGATGCCGGGGCAGACGCAGTTGACGCGGATGCCGTCGGCGGCGTGGGCCAGCGCGAGGCTCTTGGTCATGCTGATCACCGCCGCCTTGGTGACCCCGTAGACCAGCGAGGTCTTGAGCCCCATCTTGCCCGCCATGGAGGCCAGGCTGACGATGTTGCCGCGCTTGGCGGCCACCATGTGGCGGAGCACCGCCTGGCTCGCGAAGAAGACGCCCTTGGCGTTGACCGCGAGCAGCCGGTCCCAGTCCGCCTCGGTCACGTCCGCGGTGTGCATCGAGCGATGGATGCCCGCGTTGTTGACCAGGATGTCGATGCGTCCCCACTCGGCCATGGCGCGGTCGGCCATCGTGGTGAGATCGGCCCGGCGCGTGACGTCGGTGCGCAGGGCGAGCGCACGGCGGCCCAGCTTGCGCACCTCGTCCGCGGTGCGCGCTCCGGTCGCCTCGTCCATCTCCGCCACCACGACGTCCGCGCCCATGCCGGCCAGCTCCAGCGCGATCGCGCGGCCGATGTTGCGCCCCGCGCCGGTGACGATCGCGGTCTGCCCTCGAAGCTCCATCTAGATGGCCTCCATCTCAGCAGCAGCCGCCCGCGATGGTCGCCTTCGTCCGCTGGATCAGCTCGAGGCGCACGTCGTCCGGGGCCTGGATGAAGCAGATGCGGGGGCCGCCGGGGATCTGGGTCGGCCCTTCCAGCAGCTTGGCGCCGAGGCCCTCCAGCCGCGCGATGTCCGCCTCCAGGCTCTCGGAGTCGAAGCCGAAGTGCTCGAGGCCGTGATGTGCCTTGGCGTCGCCGGGGCCGAGCTTCTCGCTGGTGCGCGCCCCGGAGATGTTCACCGGGGTACCGTCCTCGCTCTGGCAGCGCACGAAGCGGTCGCCGAAGACGCGCGTCTCGTCGGAGACGATCTTGAAGGCGAACGCCTTCACGTACCACTCGGCGGTCTTGCGGGGGTCCGACGCCTTGAGATGGATGTGGTTGATCCGGTAGGGCATGGCGGTGTCCTTTCGGCTGAGGTATCGTCGGTGCGCGCTCTCGTTGCCGCGCTAGAGAATAGTAGGACCCGACCGCCGGTTCAAGGACCGGCGCATCCCGGAGGCCTGGCACATGGACATCGGCTGTCATCTCCCCAATCAGGGCCCCCTCGCCAACGGCGAGTCGCTCGTGCGCTTCGCGCGCGAGGCCGAGCAGCGCGGCGTCGCCTCGCTGTGGGTGAGCGACCACGTGATCTTTCCGCGCTCCGCCACCGGGAGCTATCCCGGTGGGCGTTTCCCGCATCCGCCCGACAAGCCCTATCTCGAGCCGGTCACCGTGCTCGCCGCCGCGGCGGTGTGCACCACCCGCGCACGGCTCGGCGCGTCGGTCTTCATCCTGGGCCACCGGCACCCGGTGGTCATGGCCAAGATGCTCACGAGCATCGACGCGCTCTCGAGCGGCCGGTTGATCTGCGGGGTGGGCGTCGGTTGGTGGAAGGAGGAGCTCGAGATCCTGGGCGTGCCCTTTCACGCCCGCGGCCGCCACGGCGACGAGATCCTGCGCGCGTTCAAGGCGCTCTGGACCGAGGAGAACCCGCGGCTCGACGGCGAGTTCTTCCGCTTCCGCGATCTGGGCTTCGCCCCCAAGCCGGTGCAGAAGCCGCACCCGCCGATCTGGGTGGGCGGCGACAGCCCGGGCGCCTTCCGCCGCGTGGTCACGCTGGGCGACGGCTGGCACGCCACGTCGAAGGACCCGACTCAGCTCCGCGAAGGCCTGGGCCGCCTCCGGGCGGTCGCCGAGAAGCACAATCGCGACATGAAGACGATCGACATCTCGGTGCGCTACAGCCTGAGCGACGGCATGCTGGCCAAGGGCGCCCAGATGGTCATCGACCAGCTCGCGGAGTACAAGCAGATCGGCCTGAGCCACGTCGTGATCGACTTCCGCCGCGACGACCTGGCCAAGATGCTCGAGCTTCTCGACCTGGTCACCGGCACGCTCCGCCCCGCGGTCGCCAAAGTGTAGGCCCCCGCCAGGCGGAGCGGGGCGCCGGCGTCGTCGCCCCTGCCGCCTGCGCTTGCGCGTGCATCGTCCCGATGCGCCTGGCCGGCTTGCGTCGCCAACATGGCGAAATCAAGCGCGGGCCGATCGCCCTTCCCCGGCTCACCGCAACGCCAGCTTTCCTCTACGGCCGCAACCGCCTGGAATTTCGTGAGCGCGGGCCGGGCACGGCGCTTGCCCCTGTAGCTGCACGAAACCGGTCGCGCCCGACCGAACCAGGCGGCTCAACGAACAGGAGGATCGATCATGCGGCGAATCGTACTCGTGTTCCTGATGCTCACCGGTCTCATCGCGCTCCCGGCGCAGGCCCAGCAGCACGGGCACATCGTCGCCCTCCCGGAGAGCCTCAAGTGGGTCGAGCCCGCGCCCCTGCCCGGGGCCCGGCTGGCCGTCGTGCAGGGTGACCCGAGCAAGGAAGGACTGTTCGTCTATCGGCTGAAGATGCCGGCCGGCTACCGGATACCCCCGCATCTCCACAAGGCCAGCGAGAACGTCACGGTGCTATCCGGAGTCTTCTTCATCGGGCTCGGCGAGAAGCTCGATCAGAGCAAGGGGCAGGAGCTTCCGGTCGGAGCATTCTTCTCCGTCCCACCGGACCACCCGCACTATGCATGGGTAGGCGGTACCGAGACGGTCGTGCAGGTTCACGGCGTGGGACCGACCGACCTGCGGTTCGTGAATCCGGAAGACGATCCGCGGAAGAAGAAGTAGCCATGGCGACG
>DATMMH010000243.1:0-2009 GCA_035569855.1 Candidatus Dormiibacterota bacterium | reverse complement strand
GAGAGACAGTCGGCTCTGGCGCGCGCGATCTACCGGGATCATCGATTCAGTCTTGCGCGCATGAGCCTGGTGCTCGGCCTGCAGCTGATGGCCCGGTAGGGTCGGGTCTTCGTATGGTAGGCTACGGGGCGCCCGAGGGGGGCACGACATGAAGATCACGATCCTCGACGACTACCAGGACACGATCCGCACGCTCGACTGCTTCAAGAAGATGGCGGGCCAGGACGTCACGATCTGGAAGGATCACACGAAGGACGTCGACACCCTCGCGGGCCGGTTGAAGGACACCGAGGTGCTCGTGTGCATCCGCGAGCGCACCCCGATCCGCGCGCCGCTCCTCGACCGCCTCGATCGGCTGAAGATGGTCACCCAGGTCGGCGTGGTGCCGCACATCGACATCCCCGCGTGCACGCGCCGGGGCGTGATCGTCTCCTCCAGCCAGATGCCGGGCCGGCCGTCGTACGCGACCGCGGAGCTGACCTGGGGCCTGGTGATCGCGGCGGTGCGGCGCATCCCGCAGGAGATGATCGCGATGCGCGCGGGCAAGTGGCAGGCCTACCCGATCGGCACCGGGCTGCGGGGCAAGACGCTGGGCATCCTCGGCTACGGCAAGATCGGAGCGGTGGTGGCCGGCTACGGCCGCGCGTTCGGCATGAACGTGATCGCGTGGGGGCGCCCGTCCACGCTCGAGAAGGCGAAGGCCGACGGCTACACGCCGGCCGCGAGCCGCGAGGCCTTCTTCGCCGACTCCGACGTGGTCTCGATCCACGTGCGGCTCATCGACGCGACGCGGGGCATGGTGACCGCCGAGGATCTCGCGCGCATGAAGCCGTCGGCGGTGTTCGTCAACACGAGCCGCGCCGGGCTCGTGGCGCCGGGGGCGCTCGAGGCCGCGCTCGCCAAGGGCCGGCCGGGCACGGCCGCGGTGGACGTCTACGAGGACGAGCCGGTGCTGGGCGGCAAGCACTCGCTGCTCGCGATGGACAACGCGATCTGCGTGCCGCACCTGGGCTACGTGGAGCGCGACGGGCTCGAGCACATGTTCGACACCATCTTCGACCAGATCCTGGCCTACGGCACGGGCAAGCCGATCAACGTGCTGAACCCCGAGGTGCTGGCGGCCGCCAAGGCATGAGCGGCCGGGCGTGAGCGATCGACCATGAGCGATCAGCGATGAGCATCCGGGACCAGGCCTGCATCGTCGGCGTCTTCGAGCATCCGACCCGCAAGGCGGACGGGATCTCGCTCGCCCAGCTCCACGCCGAGGTGGCGCGCGGAGCCCTCGCGGACGCGGGGCTGTCGAAGGACGACGTGGACGGCTACTACTGCGCGGGCGACGCGCCCGGGCTGGGCGGCCTCTCGATGGCCGACTACATGGGCCTGCGCCTGCGGCACATCGACACCACCGAGACCGGCGGCTCGTCGTACGTGGTGCACGTGGCCCACGCCGCCGAGGCCATCGCGGCCGGCCGGTGCAACGTGGCCCTGATCACGCTGGCCGGGCGTCCGCGCGCGGAGGGCATGGCCACCGGCACCGCGCCCCGCAGCTACGGGCCCACGTCGCCCGACGTGCCGTTCGAGGCCCCTTTCGGCCCCACCGTGGTCAACCAGTACGCGATGGCCGCGATGCGCCACATGCACGAGTACGGGACCACGAGCGAGCAGCTCGCGTGGATCAAGGTAGCCGCATCGCACCACGCCCAGCACAATCCGCACGCGATGCTGCGCGAGGTCGTCACGGTGGCCGACGTGGTGGGCTCGCCGATGATCTCGGATCCGCTCCACCGCCTCGACTGCTGCGTGATCAGCGACGGCGGCGGCGCGGTGATCGTGGCGCGCCCCGAGATCGCCAAGAGCCTCAAGCGCCCGCGCGTCACGCTGCGCGGCGCGGGCGAGGCGGTCAAGCACCAGATGGGCGGGCAGGTGGACCTGACCTACACCGGCGCGCGCTGGTCGGGCCCGGCCGCCTTCGAGACCGCCGGCGTCACCCCCGCCGACATCAAGTACGC
>DATMMH010000242.1:0-10162 GCA_035569855.1 Candidatus Dormiibacterota bacterium | reverse complement strand
CTGCTCCCAGAGCCAGCGCTTTGAGGCCATATCGGGGCAGCTCAGCAGCTTGAGCACGGCCTCTGCGTAGTCTGCCGGCGGCGGGACCTCAGCCGGGGTCAGACGCGCCGGCGGCGGGGCCGCGACCCAAGGTCGGTCGTAGAGGGGGGCGTCTTCCGTCAGGGGGCCAAGGGGCAGATCGCAGACCACGGCGCCGCGATGGGTGAGCACGATGTGGCCGGTGTCGGTGGTCTGCCCAATGACCGCGGCGTCCAGACCCCATTTCTCGAAGATGCGCTGTCCATCGGGCTCGCGGCCGGGCTTCAGGATCGCCAGCATGCGCTCCTGGCTCTCCGACAGCATCATCTCGTAGGCGGTCATGCCCTCCTCGCGCTGGGGAACAAGGTCAAGGTTGAGGGTAATGCCGACGCCGCCCTTTCCCGCCATCTCGACCGATGACGAGGTCAGCCCGGCCGCGCCCATGTCCTGGATGGCGGCGACCGCGCCGGAGGCCATCAGCTCGAGGGTCGCCTCGATCAAGAGCTTCTCGGCGAAGGGATCGCCCACCTGGACGGTGGGTCGCTTCTCTTCGGAGTCGGCCTCGAAGGCGGCCGAGGCCATCGTCGCCCCGTGGATGCCGTCGCGACCGGTCTTGGCGCCGACGTAGAAGACCGGGTTGCCCGCGCCGTCCGCGCGCGCTCGGAAGATCCCGCGCTTGGCCACGAGCCCCACCGCCATCGCGTTGACCAGCGGGTTGCCCGCGTACTCGGGGGCGAAGCCCACCTCACCGCCCAGGTTCGGAACCCCGAAGCAGTTGCCATACCAGCCGATGCCGGAGACCACGCCCTCGATGAGCCGGCGCGTGCGCGGGTCGGCGGGATCGCCGAAGCGGAGCGAATCGAGCACGGCGATCGGCCGGGCACCCATCGTGAAGATGTCGCGCAGGATGCCGCCGACCCCGGTGGCCGCGCCCTGGAAGGGCTCGATGAACGAGGGGTGGTTGTGGCTCTCGATCTTGAAGGTCAGCGCCAGCTCGCCGCCCAGGTCCACGATGCCCGCGTTCTCTCCCGGCCCCTGCAGCACGTGCGCCGCGCGGGTGGGGAGGCCCCGCAGGAACACGCGGGAGTGCTTGTAGGCGCAGTGCTCGGACCAGAGCGCCGAGAAGAGTCCGAGCTCGGTGAAGGTCGGCTCCCGCCCGAGCCGGCGGATGATGCGATCGTATTCTTCGGCCGTGAGGCCGTGATGCAGGGCCAGGTCCAGCGTGACCTTAGGCTCGGCCGCGGTCACCCCGCCCCCACCCTCCGCGGCAGCACATGGCGCTAGCGCTTGAGGAACGAGCCGTCTTCGACGAGGGTGCCGAGAATCGAGTGGAAGATCAGGGTGCCGTCGGTCCCGCCCAGCGTCGACTCGGCCGCCCGCTCCGGGTGCGGCATCAGCCCGAGGACGGTGCCTTCCTCGTTGATGACACCGGCGATGTTGTCGATCGAGCCGTTGGGGTTGGCTTCCTTGGTCACGCGTCCCTGCTCGGTGCAGTAGCGGAAGACGATCTGGTGATTCGCCTTGAGGCGCCTGATGGTCTCCGCGTCGGCGTGGTACTTGCCCTCCCCGTGCGAGATCGGCATCTTGAGGACCTGCCCCGGCCGCATCGAACGGGTGAAGGAGGTCTCCGCGTTCTCGACCAGCAGATGCGTGGACTGGCAGCGGTACTGCAGGCACTCGTTGCGCATCAGGGCGCCGGGGAGGAGCTTGGCCTCACACAGGATCTGGAATCCGTTACAGGAGCCCAGGACCAGACCGCCGCGCGCGGTGAACTCCGGGAGCGCCTCCACCACCGGCGAGCGACCCGCCACCGCGCCGGCCCGGAGGTAGTCCCCGTAGGAGAAGCCGCCGGGCAGGATCAGGCAGTCGAACTCGGAGAGATTGGCGTCGCGATGCCAGACGTAACGGACCGGCTGGTGCAGCACTTCACTGACGACGTAGTGAAAATCGCAGTCACTCCAGGTTCCCGGGAAGATCACCACGCCGAAGTTCATGGGACCGTGTGTTCCTCCTAGTTATACCTACACCGTCACTCTAACCTGCTGCCCCCGAAGTTACAAGGCCTCTCACAACAGCTCGACGGTAAAATCCTCGATCACCGGGTTGTGTAGCAGCTTCGCGCACATCTCGTCGACCCGGCGGCGCGCGTCGGCCGGCTCGAGACCGTCGAGATCGAGATCGACCACTTTCCCGACGCGCACGTCCTGCACCTCCGCGAACCCGAGACCGGCCAGCGCGCGCTTCACGGTGGCGCCCTGGGCGTCCAGGATCGACGGCTTGAGGCGCACCAGCACCCGCGCCTTCACGCCCGCGGCCCACGCCGCGGGCTCATCCGGGGAGCCCCACTCGGCGATAGATGGCGCCGACGTTGCGCAGGTACCAGGTCGGATCGAAGCACTCGTCGAGCTCGGCCCCGGTCAGGTGGGCCATCACACCGGCATCGGCGGCCAGCAGATCGCGGAACGCGGTGCGCTCCTTCCAGGCGGTCATCGCGTTGCGCTGGACCATCTCGTAGGCCTTCTGGCGGGCCAGCCCCTTGTCGGTCAGCTTGAGGAGCACGCGCTGGGAGAAGAGCAGGCCGAAGCTCCGCTCCATGTTCTCGCGCATGCGCTCCGGGTATATCAGGAGCCCGTCCAGGACGCGGGTCATCTGCTGGAGCATGTAGTCCACCAGACAGGTTGAGTCCGGCAGGATCACCCGCTCGACCGAGGAGTGGCTGATATCGCGCTCGTGCCACAGCGCCACGTTCTCCAGCGACGCCAGCGCGTTGGTGCGCACGAGCCGGGCCAGCCCGCATACCTGCTCGCAGGAGACCGGGTTGCGCTTGTGGGGCATCGAGCTCGAGCCCTTCTGCCCCTCGGTGAACGGCTCTTCCGCCTCCAGGATCTCGGTCCGCTGCAGCGACCGGATCTCGGTGGCCACCTTCTCGAGCGACGCGGCGACGATGGCCAGGGTCGCCGAGAACTCGGCGTGCCGATCCCGCTGCACGATCTGGTTCGAGATCGGGTCGGCCTCCAGCCCGAGCAGGCGGCAAGCCTCCTCTTCGACGTCGGGAGCGACGTGAGCGAAGGTACCCACCGCGCCCGAGAGCTTGCCCACCCGGACCGTCTCGCGCGCGCGCTTCAAGCGCTCGAGGTTGCGGCCCGCCTCCGCGTACCAGAGCGCGGCCTTGAGGCCGAAGACCATGGGCTCGGCGTGGATGCCGTGGGTCCGCCCGACACAGAGGGTGTCCCGGTGGCGGAGGGCCAGCGCCCGGACCGCCCCGCGGAACCGCTCGAGCCCGGCCAGCAACAGGTCGGAGGCCTGCTGGAGCTGCAGGGCCAGGGCGGTGTCCACCACGTCCGACGAGGTGAGCCCCATGTGGACGTAGCGCGAATCGGCGCCGAGGGCCTCCTCGAGATCGGTCAGGAAGGCGATGACGTCGTGCCGGGTCGTCGCCTCGATCTCGTCGATGCGCGTCGCGGAAACTCGCGCGCGGGCCTTGATCCGGCCGAGGGCGTCCACCGGGATGAGTCCGCGCTGGGCGTAAACCTCGCACACCGCCAGCTCGACCCGGAGCCAGGCCTCGTACTTGGCCTCCTGGGTCCAGATCCGCGACATCTCCGGGCGCGCGTAGCGCGGAATCATCGCTGGGTCCTCAGGAGCGAAGCAGATCCCGCGGGAGCTCGGACCCGTCGACGGCCCCGAGGGCCATCAGGGAGAGCTGGTCTTCGTCGAGCACGCGGTGGATGAGCGCGTCGACGTCCTCCGGCTGGACCGCGTCGATGGCGGCCAGCACCTCGTCCATGCTCAGGAAGTTGCCGAATCGCATCTCCTGCCGGGCCAGCCGATTCATGCGGGACGAGGTGGACTCGAGCGACAGCATCAGGCTGCCCTTGAGATGGTCCTTCGATCGCCGCAGCTCGTCGGCGGTCAGCCCGTCCTTCTTGAGGCTCCGGAGCTCCCGCATCACCGCGTCCACCACCTTACCGAGGTTGCCCGGGTCCGTGCCCGCGTAGACGTAGAAGAGGCCGGTGTCCCGGTAGGCCTGCTGGCCGGAATGCACCGAGTAGACCAAGGCCTGGCGCTCGCGGATCTCCTGGAAGAGGCGCGAGGACATGCTGCCCCCGATGACGTCGTTGAGCAGATAGAGCGCATATCGTTCGGTGGCCACGTCGGACAGCCCGGGCAGCCCCATGATCAGATGCACCTGCTCCAGCGCCTTGTTCATGGTGTGGACGCCGGGATAGATGGTGGGCGGCGTGAGCGCGTGGGGTGTGGCCGGCCGGCCCCAGCCGTCGAAGCCGGCCGCGAAGAGGTCGGCGACGTGCTCGTGCTCGGCGTGCCCGGCCACCGCGACCACGATGCGGCCCGGGACGTACTCGCGCTCGAAGTAGCCGAGCACGGTGGCGCGGTCGAAGCCCTTCACGACGTCCCAGCGGCCCAGGATCGGCCGACCGAGGGGATGATCCGCCCAGATGCGCTCCGCGAACAGGTCGTGGATGAGATCGTCCGGGGTGTCCTCCACCATCTTGATCTCCTGGAGAACGACCGCCTTCTCTTTCTCGATATCGTCGGGCGCGAACAGAGGCTGCCGGAGGATGTCGGTGAGCAGGCTCACCGCCAGCGGGAGGTGCTCGTCGAGCACGCTCACGTAGAAACAGGTGTGCTCCTTGGTGGTGAACGCGTCCATCTGCCCACCCACCGAGTCGATCGCGCGGGCGATCTCCTCGGCCGACCGGGAGGCGGTGCCCTTGAAGACCAGATGCTCGATCAGGTGGGAGATCCCGCCGAGCGGCTCGGGCTCCACCCGCGAGCCCGTCTCCACCCAGATGCCGACCGCCACCGAGCGCACATGCGGCATCGTCTCGGTGACGAGGCGGATGCCGTTGGGCAGCGCGCTCTTGCGATGGGGCACTAGGCAGAGCCCCCGGCGGGAGCGGGCGCGATCTTGAGCTTCTCCTGCTCGGCGAGCGCGGGCTGGTCGCGCAGGGCCGTCTTGCGCGAGAGCCGCATCTTGCCGTTGCCGTCGATCTCGATCACCTTGACCGCCACGATGTCACCCTCGGTGAGCACGTCCCCCACCGAGCGGATGCGGTTCTCCGCGATCTGCGAGATGTGGAGCAGCCCCTCGTTGCCGGGGATGATCTCCACGAAGGCGCCGAACTCCTTGATGGACTTGACCTTGCCCACGTAGATGCGGTCGAGCTCGGCCTCGCGGCAGATGTCCTGGATGATGCCGATGGCCATCTGCGCCGATTCGCTGCTCGGCGAGAAGACCGTCACCTTGCCGTCGTCCTCCACGTCGATCTTGGCGCCGGTCTTCTCCTGGATGCCGCGGATGACCTTGCCGCCGGGGCCGATGATCTCGCGGATCTTTTCCGGCCGGATCTTGATGGTGAGGAAGCGCGGGGCGTGCGGTGAGAGCTCGGTCCGGGGCCCCTTGATCGTCTCGGCCATCTTGCCGAGCACGTGCAGGCGCGCCTCCTTGGCCTGGGCCAGGGCCTGGCGCATGATGTCGACCGAGACCCCGCCGATCTTGATGTCCATCTGGAGCGCGGTGATGCCCTTCTCGGTCCCGGCGACCTTGAAGTCCATATCGCCGTAGTGGTCCTCGCTGCCCATGATGTCGGTCAGGATGCCGACCTTGTCGCCTTCCTTGACGAGCCCCATGGCGATACCGGCCACCGGAGCCTTGAGGGGGGCCCCGGCGTCCATGAGCGCCATGGAGGCGCCACAGACCGTGGCCATCGAGGACGAGCCATTGGATTCGAGGATCTCCGACACCACCCGGACCGTGTACGGGAACTCTTCCTTGGTGGGCATCACCGCTTCGATGGCCCGCTGGGCCAGCGCCCCATGCCCGATCTCCCGGCGCCCCGCGGAGCCGAACCGCTTCACCTCGCCGGTCGAGAACGAGGGGAAATTGTAGTGCAGCATGAAGCGACGGTAGCCATTGCCCTCGAACGATTCGATTTTCTGCTCGTCGTCCTTGGTGCCGAGGGTGGCCGCCACCAGGGCCTGGGTCTCCCCGCGCGTGAACAGCGCGGAGCCGTGCGCGCGGGGCAGATACTCGACCTCGCTCGAGATCGGGCGCACTTCCTTGACGCTGCGGCCGTCTACCCGGATGCCCTTGTCCACGATGAGCCGGCGCACTTCGGTCTTCTCGACCTTCTCGAAGCACTCCCGCACCTTGGGGCGAAGCGTTTCGTCGACACCCAGGGCCGAGAAAATCTCTTCAAAGATCGCGTCGAGGGCCTGCGCCCGCGCCTGCTTCTCGTGCACGGAGAGGGCCTGCGCCACCTTGGCCGAGGCCAGCTCCTTCACCCGGGCATCGAGCGCCGGGTCGGTCCCCTGCGGCTCGAAGACCCACCGAGGCTTCGCCGCCTTGGCGATGAGCTCTTTCTGGATGCGCACCAGCTCCCGGCACTTGTCGTGCCCGAAGGCGAGCGCTTCCAGCATCTGCTCCTCGCTGATCTCCTTGCCGCCCGACTCCACCATGAGGACGGCGTCTTCGGTTCCCGCCATGACCAGCTCGAGCGGGGAGGCGGCCAGCTGCTTGTACGTCGGATTGGCCACCAGCTTGCCGTCGACCAGCGCCACCCGGACCGCGCCGACCGGCCCCGAGAACGGGATGCCGGAGAGCGACATCGCGGCCGAGGACCCGATCATGGCCAGCACGTCCGGGTCGTTCTCGCTGTCCGCGGAGATCACCAGGTTGATGATCTGGATCTCGTTGCGGAAGCCCTTGGGGAAGAGCGGGCGCAACGGCCGGTCGATGAGCCGGCAGGTCAGCGTCTCCTTCTCGTCGGGCCGGCCTTCACGCTTGAAGAACCCGCCGGGGATCCGGCCGCCCGCGTAGGCCTTCTCGCGGTATTCCACGGTCAGGGGCAGGAAGTCCCGGCCCTCCATGGCGCTCCTGGATGCGACGGCGGTGGACAGCACCATGGTACCGCCGCAGCGGACCACCACGGAGCCGTCGGCCTGCTTCGCGACCTTGCCGGTCTCGATCGACAGGGATGTGTTGTTGATTTGGACTTTTACAGTGTGACTCATACGGTCAGCGTCCTCCAGCTGAGTAAGCAACTAGGGTGGGTGCGACTCCGAGGGGGCCCGGCCGGGCCGGGCGAGGGTTGAAGATCGATCCGATCGGGATCCGCGGTCACTTCCGGATCCCGAGCTTTTCCGTGATAGCTCGGTAGCGTTCCGAGTCCTTCTTACGGAGATACTCGATGAGACCCCGGCGCTTGCCGATCAGCATGAGCAGCCCGCGGCGGGAATGGTGATCTTTTTGATGGGTCTTGAAATGGTCGGTCAGACCGTTGATCCGCTCGGACAGCAGCGCGATCTGAACCTCAGGCGACCCGGTGTCGCCCTCGTGCACCTTGAACTGCTCGATCAGGCTCTTCTTCTTGTCCGGTGACAACCGCATAGCAGTATCCCCCGGGGGATCCCCCCCCAATCGCCACGCCCCCAGAGCCCCGATTGCGATTCCGTTGGGACGGGTTCGTTGGACCACTCAAACCCTCGTCAAGACAGAGCGGAGTGTAACACGGGGTTGTGAGGCTTTCAAGCGGTTCACCCCGCCGGTTGTGCCCGGAGGAGCCGCCGCGCCTCCTTCATATCGATCTGGACCTGCTCCTTCAGAGCCTGGACCCCCGGGAACTTCATCTCCGGGCGGATCCGGGACAGGAACCGTAGCGTCAGGGCGCGGTCGTAGAGGTCGCCCGAGAAGTCGAAGAGATAGGCCTCGATCCAGTACTGGTGCTCCTCGAAGGTCGGGCGGTATCCGATGTTGACGACCGCGTCGGCCTGCGCCTCGTCCCAGTAAGCCTGGGCCGCATAGACCCCGGCGGCGAGGGTCAGGGGCCGGTCGGGTCTCAGATTCGCGGTCGGAAAGCCGAGGGTGCGGCCCCGGCCGGCGCCGCGTATCACGGAGCCGGTCACGGAGTACGGCCGGCCGAGGAGCGCCCGCGCCAGCTCCACGTCGCCGTCGCGGAGCGCGTCACGGATGGCGCTCGAGGACACCGTGAGGCCGCCCACTTGCAGCGGCGGCAGCACGTGGGTGACGAAGCCGCGGGAATGCCCCAGGTCCTTCAGGAGGGCGGCGGTGCCCCGGGCTCCGCGGCCGAAGGTATGGTTGAAACCCACCACGATCTCGCGCACGCCCAGTGTCCGCACCAGCACGTCGTCCACGAAGACCTCGGCCTCGATCTGCGCGAAGTCGCGGGTGAACGGGATGACCAGCGTGCCGTCGAGCCCACGCTCGGCCATCCGGGCGAGGTTCTCGTCCAGGGAGGCGATCGGCGCGGGAGCGAGTGAAGGCCGGAGCACCGTGGTCGGATGCGGATCGAAGGTGCACGCCACCGCGGGGAGGCCCAGCGCGCGCGCCCGCTCCACCGCCGTGTCGAGGATCTTGGCGTGGGCGAGGTGAATGCCGTCGAAGGCCCCGAGGGCGGCCACCGACGGCCGCAGCTCAGGCGGGAAGGACGGAAGGCCGTGGAGGATCCGCATGGAGGAGTCGCTCCGGCTTCACCCGATCCCCGAGCCCCTGCCCCACCCCGAGCAGGCGCCCGTCCGGGCCGTACACGCGGAGCATTCCGCGCTCCGGTCGCCCGAGCGCGACCGCCTGTCCGTGGGCGAACGCGCGCGCCGCCGCCGCGTCGAGGTTGACCGCGTCGAGCGCAACCAGCGCGGAGTCCGGCGGCTCTAGACGGGGCCAGAGTCGCTCGCCGGAGCGGGCTTCGCGCACCTCGTCCCACGACACCGCCGCGTCGAGACCGTAGGGTCCCACCCGCGTCCGCACCAGAGCGGCCAGGGTCGCGCCGCAGCCAAGGGCCGCACCCACATCCGCAGCCAGCGTCCGCACGTAGGTCCCCTTGCCGCAGCGGATACGCACAACGAAGTCGGGGAGCGCGATCGACTCGATCCGGATCGAGTGGATCGTCACCTCGCGCGGCTCCCGCTCCACCTCCACGCCCTGACGCGCCAGCTCGTAGAGACGCTTGCCGCCGTGGTGCAGCGCCGAGTACATCGGCGGCACCTGCCGGATCCGCCCGACGAACGGTGCTAGCGCGGCCTCGATCGGGGCGGCGTCGAGTGGCGGGACCGGCTTCGTCTCGAGCACCGTGCCCGAGAGATCCTGGCTGTCGGTGGTGACCCCGAGGCGAACGGTGGCGACGTATTCCTTGTCGAGGTCGACCAGATACGGCGTGAGCTTCGTGGCTTCGCCGATCAGGATGGGCAGGAGCCCGGTGGCCGCCGGGTCGAGCGTGCCGCCGTGACCGATGCGGGACGCTCGGAGCGTGCGCCGGAGATGGGCCACCACCTGGAACGACGTGACGCCCGGCCCTTTCTCGACGGGCAGGATACCGGAGCGATGCCGTCCGCTCACGAGACCGAGCCGTCGAGCGCCTGCTGGACCGCGGCCAGGAGGGTCGCCTTCGCGGCCGCGAGCGGCCCGGGCAGCGTGCAGCCCGCCGCGTTCTCGTGACCGCCGCCGCCGAAGCGATGCGCGATACGGTTGACCGGCACGTCCCCCTTGCCCCGCAAGCTCGCCTTCACGAGGCCGCCGGGCTCCGCCCGGAGCAGCACCGCCACCTTGACTCCGGCGATGGAGCGCGGATAGGTCACGAGATCCTCGGCGGCCATGAACTCCTCGGAGGCTTCGCCTTCGGGCACCGCGAGAGTGGCGATGCGGCCGTCCGCACTGACCTCCACGTGGCGCAGCACGCGGCCGAGTGTGAGCAGCGCGTCCTTGGGCCGCCGCTGGTAGAGCCGGTCGGTCACCAGCGCCGGCTGCGCGCCCGCGGCGGTCAGATCGGCCGCGATGCGGAAGGTGCGCGGCGTGGTGTTCGAGTAGCGGAAAGAGCCGGTGTCGGTGTGGACCGCGGTGTAGAGGTTCAACGCGGTCTCGGCCCCGACCGGCCAACCGAGCGCGGTGAGCAGATCGAAGATCATCTCCCCGGTGGCGGCGGCCGACGGGTCGATCCAGTTCACGGTTCCGTAGCGGCGGTTGTCCGGGTGGTGGTCGATGTTCAGCACCTGGCTCGCGGGGCCGCGGACGCCCGCGAGCAGGCCCTCGGTGCGACCCTCGTTCGGGCAGTCGGTCATGACGATCGTGTCGAAGCGCTGTGGGGCCGTCTTCCACACCTGCCAGCGGGCC
>DATMMH010000241.1:0-3739 GCA_035569855.1 Candidatus Dormiibacterota bacterium | reverse complement strand
CTCTTGCCCCGGGAAGGGAGACTTTCCCGGGGCTTTTCTCGGTGGTAGACTACTCATCAGGTGAAGAGGTCATGTCCAGAGCCATCCCACCCGCCCCAGGCTTCATCAAGCGAATTGGCCAGGTCGTCGATCGGCGCCGAGGCGTCGAGTTCCAGGAGCTTAGATCGGAGAACCTCCTGAACCGCTTGACTGGAACCGGCATGCCCTTCGGCTTCACCGTAAACCCATTCCGGGGCTGTGAGCTGGGCTGCCGCTATTGCTACGCGCGACCCACTCACGAGTACCTGGGTCACGGCGACCCGGAGGAGTTCGAGAATCGTATCTACGTGAAGCAGGCCGGGCGCGACAAGCTGATCAGCGGCCTCGTGCGCGCCCGGGAGACGGGCCTGGAAATCGCGATCGGTACCGCGACCGACCCCTACCAGCCGGCCGAAGCCCGGTTCGGCGTGACCCGCGGGGTGCTCGAGGCGATGGCGGGCGTCCCCGGCCTCCGGATCGGGCTCACGACCAAGTCGACCGGCATCCTGCGCGACCGGGAAGTGCTGGCCCGCATCGCCCGCGGCTCGGACCTCTGGATCAACATCTCGCTGATCTCGCTCGACGCCTCGCTCCTGCGCGAGATCGAGCCGCGAGCGCCGCGACCCGACCTCCGCCTCGACGCCATCCGGATCCTCGCCGCGGAGGGTGTCCGGTCCCGACTCTTCCTGATGCCGGTGCTGCCGCTGATCACCGACGGGGAGGCGTCGCTGCGCGAGCTGCTCGCGGCGGCGCGGGCCGCGGGCGCGCGCGAGGTGATCAGCAACGCGCTCTTCCTGCGGACCGAGATGACGTGGCGGTTCTTCCTGGAGTTCGTCGAGCGCGACTTCCCGTGGGCGCTACCGCGTTACCGCGCACTCTACCCGCGGCCGGGCTACGCGCCGCGAGCCTACCGCGACGAGATCGAAGCGCGCGTCAGCCGGCTGGCCGGCCAGGTGGGCTTCCCGTCGCGCACTCGCGAGGCGCGTGTGCGGTCCGAGGCGCCCGCCCGCCCCCGCCAGCTCTCGCTGGTCTGGTAGCGCCGCGGGCTCACTCTTCGATCAGGGACGCCTGGGCCGGCGGCTCGACCGGCGCGGGCTCGTCCTCGGTCACGGGGGCGAGACCGTCCTGCTCGATCAGGGGGCGGAACTTTTCGTACAGCTCCTGGACCTTGGCCACGTAGTACGCGGTGTTCTCGTCGGGCGCCTCCGCGCTCCACTCCCCGGCGAGCTTCGCCGCCTCGTTGACCTTGATGCGCTTGCCCTCCCCGGTGACGTAGTACGAGACCTGGTCGCCCGGCTGGTAGGAGCGGCCCGAGCCCTGGGCCAGCTCATAGGCGGCGCCCACGTTGCGCGAGCCCGTCTTGAGCTTCTCGCGGTAGGCGGTGAGCGACTCCTGCAGCGTCTCGGTCTTCATGAACTGCTTGAGCGGGACCCGGTGGGCGCGGAAGTCCTCCTCCCAGCGCCGCACCAGCGCGGGAATCTCCTCGCGCCGGCCGGTGAGCAGCAGGCGGAACATCTCCTCCATCCACAGCCGCTGGAACAGCTCGAGCCCGCGCGAGCGCAGGCCCGAGCCCTTGATCAGGAGCTTGCCCCGCTCGTCGAGGACGACATAGTTCTTCATCTTGTAGCTGAACATCGCCACGTAGCGGCCGTCCAGCTCGAGCTGGATGCCCTCGGGGAGCGCCGCGGCCAGCTCGCGCACCAGCGATTCCTCGCCGAGCGACCCGACCGGCGGCACGAAGTAGATGCCGTCGGTGTCCACCTCGATTACGGTGGCGCCGAGGTCGCCCAGACGGGCGATCAGCGCCTGCACCAGGCGCCGCCCCTCGCCGGTCACCTGGTTCGCCACGTCGAAGTCGTTCCAGTGGCCCTGCGAGAAGGCGAGGTAGCCGTAGAACGAGTTGATGAAGATCTTGAAGGTCTGCTGCAGCGCATTGAAGAAGGCCCGATCTTCGACGGGCGCGTCGCGGGCCATCCGCTTGGCCGCGACCCGGAACTCCCGCAGGTCGCGCAGCAGCGAGGTGGTCACCCCGAGCCGGTCGGAGACGGGGAAGAGGCCCTGGCCGAGCATCAGCGACGGATAGAGCGAGGTCACGTCCACGTGGAGCACGTCGCGCGCCACTCCTCGCTGGAACACGGCGGTGTACCCGCCGGCCACTCCGCGCCCGAGGCCGGGAGCGGGCACCGCCTGGCGGCGATGGAGGTACTCGCGCATCAGCAGCGCGTCGATCTTGGTCGCGTTGCCGCGGAGGATCGTGGTCTGGTAGTCGAAGGGCAGGGCCTGGGCCTGCACGAAGTAGGGCGGCGACAGGATCGCGGAGATGCCGAGCGTCTCGAGCACGTCGTCGCGGGCGTAGGCCATGAGGCGGGCCGGGTCCTCGACGAAGATGCGCGGGATGTCCTCGGGCGGGAGGTAGGTGCGGTCCGGGGCGGCCATCCCGAAATGGCGGGCCACGTCCTTGAGCCCGTAGGACTCGAGATCGCGCGCGCCCACATCGTAGAGCTGGGCGAGGATCCAGGTGTCCACGATGTGCCGGCCGGTCACCCCGTATCGCCGATACCCGATCGCGCGCTCGGCCACCTGCATGCGCGAGGGGTAGCCCCGCAGCGCCGATCCGTCGCGCCCCCACGCGAGCGGGACCCGGTGGCGCCGGGCGCGCGCCTCCAGGTACTCGAGGTCGAAGCGGAAGATGTTGTGGCCCTCCAGCACGTCGGGGTCGCGCTCGCGGATGATGCGCGTGCACTCGGCGAGCAGCTCGGGCTCGGACCGCTCGGCGCCCGAGAGCACGGTCGAGAAGCCGGACGAGTCGGCGACCGCGATCGCGATGATGCGGTCCGACTCGCGCGCGGCGTTG
Source organism: Candidatus Dormiibacterota bacterium (assembly GCA_035569855.1). GTDB lineage: Bacteria > Methylomirabilota > Methylomirabilia > Rokubacteriales > CSP1-6 > CAMLFJ01. The sequence goes on along the minus strand of DATMMH010000241.1, from coordinate 867 downwards.
GGGAACTCGAAGCCGGGCGCGGTGGTCACCTCGATGTCGATCGCCATCCGCCGCAGGTCGCCGAAGCCCATGCCGATGAACGAGGTCTTGCCCGAGCGGAGCAGGAACTGATGGATCGGATCGTTGAGAAATCGGTACGGCGCATCCGGAGCGCCGGTGCTCTTGCCCGAAACGCGCAGGCAGTGATCGCGCACCCGCAGGGCCTGCGACCACGAGCCGCACTCGGCCAGCCACCGGTAGAAGCCCAGGCCGTCCAGCGGGGTCAGCTCGACTTCCCCCTTCAGGCCCCGGACCAGGTCCGCGTCGGCCAGCAGGACGAACGGCCGGAACGGCTCCTCGGTCGTCACCACCCGATCGGCACGGCGGGCGTAGACGACGACGTGGCTCTCGGCGGGGCGGAACGCGAGCAGCCCCGGGGCGGGGTCGTGCCCGAAGAGCAGGGGATTGTCGTAGAACGGGAGCGGGATCGAGGTCAATTGAGCAGGCCGCGCAGCCGGTGCAGCTCACGACGCGCCGTCGCGTAGCGCGGCTCGAGCGCGAGCGCGCCCTCCAGCTCCCGGATCGCCTCGCGGATCTCGTGCCGCTTGATGTGGATGCGCGCGCGATTGAAATAGGGATAGTGCCGGGGCTCGTAGCGCGGGGCGCGCTTGGCGCGCTCGAGCCAGTCGAGCGCCTCATCGTCGCGCCCGAGCTCGATCAGGTAGGCGCCGATGTCGTTGTAGGGGTTGCCGAAGTCCGGGTCCACCGAGATCGCGAGCTTGCACTGGGCGATCGCGTCGTCGTGCCGTCCCTGGTAGCTGTACGCCCAGCCGAGGAACGTGTGCGCCTCCGCGGTGGGGAGGAGGGCGAGCGACCGCTGGTAGTGCG
>DATMMH010000240.1:0-4318 GCA_035569855.1 Candidatus Dormiibacterota bacterium | reverse complement strand
GAGACCACGTCGGCCAGAGAGTCGAACTCCACCCCGAACTGGGTGGTGGTCTTGGTGAGCCGGGCGACCTTGCCGTCCAGCATGTCCATCACCATCGCCACGAACAAGGAGATGGCCGCCTCGGTGTAGCGGGAGTCCGAGGTCAGCACCAGCGCCAGGAAGCCGCAGAACAGGTTCCCGGTGGTGAGAAGGCTCGGGAGCAGGAAGATGCCGCGACGGGGCTGCTGGCGAAGCTCCTGCCACTTCCGCCGCCGCGGGCCACGCCCGGCGCCCTCGCTTGCGTGTCGTCGTCTCATGCGAGCACCCCCATCACCGACTCCCCTCCCTTGACGCGATCACCCACTTGAACCCGCACCTGCGTGCCCCGGGGCACCACCAGGTCCGTCCGCGAGCCGAACCGGATCAGCCCGTACCGCTCACCGGCCCGCAGCGTGTCCCCGGGACGGGCCCGGCACACGATGCGGCGGGCCAGCACTCCCGAGATCTGCCTCACCGCCACCCGGGTCTGCTCCCCTTCCACGCTCACCGTGCACCGCTCGTTCAGCGAAGAGGCCTCCGGCCGGTAGGCGGCCAGGAACCGCCCGGCCACGTACTCCACGTTCTTCACGAGCCCCCCGATCGGCGCGCGGTTGACGTGCACGTCGAGCGGCGACAGGAAGATCGAGATGCGCACCGCTTGGCCCACCCAGGGATCGGCCAGCTCGACGATCGCCATCACGCGGCCGTCCGCCGGGGCCAGCACTCCGCCGGGAACGCCAGGCGGCGTCCGCTCCGGGTCCCGGAAGAATCCCAGGAGAGCCAGCGCGGCCGCGCCGAACACCGCCGCCGCGGCCCACCACCCCATCCAGGCCATGATACACGCGGCGGCCGCGGGGGGCAGGATGAACGGCCACCCCTCGGCGGCTACGGGAATGCGCAACCGGAACCTCGCGGGACGGCCGCCGTCACTCTCGCGGCGGCTTGATCCACGCCATCATCTTGCGGAGCCGGCCGCCCACCTCCTCGATGGGATGGTCGGCGTCCCGCTTGCGCATGGCCAGGAAACCGGCGCGGTGGGCCTGATTCTCGAGGACCCACTCCCGGGCGAACTGGCCGGACTGGATCTCGGACAGGATCTTCTTCATCTCGGCCTTGGTGCGGTCGTCGATGATCCGCGGGCCCCGGGTGTAGTCGCCGTACTCGGCGGTATCGGAGACCGAGTACCGCATGTACGCGAGCCCGCCCTGGTAGAAGAGATCCACGATCAGCTTCATCTCGTGCATGCACTCGAAGTACGCGACCTCGGGCTGGTAGCCCGCCTCCACCAGGGTCTCGTAGGCCGCCTTGATCAGGTGCGAGACGCCGCCGCAGAGGGTGGTCTGCTCGCCGAAGAGATCGGTCTCGGTCTCTTCCTTGAACGTCGTCTCGATCACGCCCGCGCGCGTGCACCCGACGCCCTTACCGTAGGCCAGCGCCAGGTCCCGGGCCTTGCCCGAGACGTCCTGGTAGACCGCGACCAGCCCGGGCACGCCCGGCCCCTGGGTGAAGAGGTCGCGCATCACGTGGCCGGGCGCCTTCGGGGCGATCATCGACACGTCGACGTCCGACGGCGGCACCACCTGGTTGAAGTGGATGTTGAAGCCGTGGGCGAACATGAGCATCTTACCCTTGGTCATCACGCCCTTGATCGACTCCTCGAAGACCTGGCGCTGGGTCTGGTCGGGCAGCAGGATCATTACGATGTCGCCGGCGGCCGCCGCGTCGTTGACCGTCATGACCTTGAGGCCGTTCTTCTCGGCGCGCGCCCAGCTCTTGGAGCCCTTGTAGAGGCCGACCACCACGTTCTGGCCGGAGTCCTTCAGGTTCAAGGCGTGGGCGTGGCCCTGGCTGCCGTAGCCGATGATCGCGACGGTCTTGCCGCGCAGCATCCCCATATCGGCGTCCTGGTCGTAGAAGATCTTGGCCGGCATCGTCTTCGTACCTTTCTCTCGGTTCCCTTGGTTGGAATTCGGTGGTGTGAAATCAGTTGAGCGCGATCAATCCGCGAAGCCGACCACCCGGGGGTCCTCGCTCGCCGGGCGTCCCGGCTCGCGGGGCTTGCCGAGCCGCTCCTCCACCTTGCGGAGGCGCGTCTTGGGGCCGCGCGCGATGGCCACCTTCCCGGTCCGGACGATTTCCTGGATGCCGAACGGCCGCAGCAGCTCGATGATGCCCTCGATCTTCGACTGCTCGCCGGTGACCTCGAGCGTGTAGGAGGTGGGCGTCACGTCCACCACCTTGGCGCGGAAGATGTCGCCGAGCCGCAGGATCTCCGCGCGATTCGCCGGCTCCGCGTTGACCTTGAGCAGGAGCATCTCGCGCTCCACGTGATTCTCCTCGCTCAGGTCGGTGACCTTGATGACGTCGATCAGCTTGTGGAGCTGCTTGATCACCTGCTCGATGACGAACGCGTCGCCGCGCACGACGAGGGTCATGCGCGAGACCGACGCGTCCAGGGTCTCTCCCACCGACAGGCTCTCGATGTTGTATCCCCGCGCCGAGAACAGCCCGGCTACCCGGGAGAGCACGCCGAACTTGTTCTCGACCAGCACGGCGATCGTATGCTTGCTCGTGTCGGCCACGTCGAGCTCCTAGAACCCGGTCTGGGACTTGGCGGCTTTTTCCGCCGCCTCGCGGGTCGGCAGCGAGAGGATCATGTCCTTGTTGGCCCCGCCCGCCGGCACCATCGGGAACACGCACTCGTCCTTGTCCACGCAGACGTCCATGACCACCGGGGCCGGCGTGCTCAGCATCTTCTCGAGCGCGGGGATCACCTCGCTCGGCTTGGTCACCCGGATGCCCACGCAGCCGTACGCCTCCGCGAGCTTGACCCAGTCCGGGATGCCCGGCAGGTCGATGGCGAAGTAGCGCTCCTTGTAGATGATGCGCTGCCACTGGCGCACCATCCCGTGCCCGCTGTTGTTGATGATGATCGTCTTGACCGGGAGGTTCTCGGTAAAGCAGGTGGCCAGCTCCTGGCTGTTCATCGCGAAGGAGCCGTCGCCGTCGATGTTGACCACGAGCTTGCCCGGATGCGCGGCCTGTACCCCCATCGCGGTGGGCAGCCCGTAGCCCATGGTGCCGAGGCCGCCCGAGGTGCACCACCGCCGCGGGTGCTTGAAGCGGTAGTACTGGGCCGCCCACATCTGGTGCTGCCCCACCCCGGTGACCACGTGGGCCTCGCCCTGGGTCAGATTCGACAGCTCCTGGATGACGTACTGCGGCTTGATCACGTCGTCGTCCCAGTCGTAGCGCAGCGGGAAGTCGCGCTTCCACTCCGCGATCTGCGCGGCCCACTGCCGACGGCCCTCGGCCACCGCGGCGGGCACCCCGTCCTTCAGTTCCTCGCGCACCGCCTCCACCAGGCGTCGCAGGACGCGCTTGCAGTCGCCCACGATCGGGATGTCCACCTTGATGTTCTTCGAGATCGACGACGGGTCGACGTCGATGTGGATGATCTCCGCGTTCGGCGAGAAGGCGTCTACGCGACCGGTCACCCGGTCGTCGAAGCGCGCGGCCACCGCCACCAGGCAGTCCGAGTGGTGCACCGCCATGTTGGCGTAGTAGGTGCCGTGCATGCCGAGCATGTCGAGCGAGAGGGGATCGGCCATCGGGAACGCGCCCAGCCCCATGAGGGTCTGGGTGATCGGGATCTGGGTCAGGTCGGCGAGCTCCCGCAGCTCGGGCGAGGCGTCCGAGGAGATCGCGCCGCCGCCCACGTAGAGCACCGGCCGCTTGGCCCGCACCATCGAGCGCGCCGCCTTCTTGATCTGCCCGGGATGTCCCTCGTAGGTCGGGTTGTACGAGCGCAGGTGCACCCGCTCCGGGTACTCGAAGGTCCACTCCTTCACCAGGATGTCCTTCGGCAGGTCGACGTGGACCGGCCCCGGGCGCCCGGTCGAGGCGATGTGAAACGCCTCCTTGATGATCGGGGCCAGGTCCTTGCCGTCCTTGACCAGGAAATTGTGCTTGGTGGCCGAGCGCGTGATGCCGACGTTGTCGGCCTCCTGGAACGCATCGTTGCCGATCGAGGTGGTGGGCACCTGACCGGTGAAGGCGACGATCGGGATCGAGTCCATCAGCGCGTCCTGGAGCGCGGTCACCAGGTTGGTGGCCGCCGGCCCGGAGGTCACGAGGCAGACCCCCACCTTGCCGGTGGTCCGCGCGTATCCTTCCGCCGCGTGCCCGGCGGCGGCTTCCTGGCGCACCAGGATGTGGCGCAGTCCCTCGAAGTCGTACAGGGCGTCGTAGATCGGCAGGACCGCGCCGCCCGGCAGACCGAAGATGAGATCCACGCCTT
>DATMMH010000239.1:0-5522 GCA_035569855.1 Candidatus Dormiibacterota bacterium | reverse complement strand
CCCCGCTCGGTCTCGTGGTCGGCCGGGTTCATACGGGCCCTGAGCGCGACGGTCTGGCCGTCGGCCCGGAGGGAGAGGGGCTCACCGGCACTCTCGTCACCGAGCCGCGCGATGATCACGTAGAAGCCGGTGGCATCGGTCTCGCCCAGATAGGAGAAGCCGGTCTTCTCCCGCACCAGCTCCACCCGCACACCCTGGCGCGGGCGCCCCGCGGCGTCGGTGACGTAGCCCAGCACCGTGTAGCGGTATTCGACCGCGTGCTCCGCCCGCGCGGGCGGCACCACCGGAGCCGCCGGCGCGGCGGCGAGAACGCCCGCCAGCAGGAACCCCGAGACGGCGGCGCCGCGGCCCCGCACGGCACCTACACCGCCCCTCCGCCGCGCCTACACCGCCCCTCAGACCGCCCCTCAGACCGCAATGTCCGAGGACTTGATGCGCTTCACCCCGGCCTTGTTCATCTGGTCCCAGGCCGCGGCGAGCGAGCCCTGGGTGTCGATGCCGCGGCAGGCGTCCTCGATGACCGAGGCCCCGAGGCCTACCTTTCGGGCATCGAGGGCCGACCAGCAGACGCAGAAGTCGGTGGCCAGCCCCACCAGGTACACCTGGGTGAAGCCGCGGTCCTTCACGTAGCCGGTGAGCCCGGTGCTGGCCTTGCCGTCGGCCTCGAAGAAGGCGGAGTAGGAGTCCATCTGCCTGCGATAGCCCTTCCGGATGATCAGCTCGGCGTGGGGGATCTTCAGGTCCTTGTGGAAGTCGGCGCCGGCCGTGCCCTGCACGCAGTGATCCGGCCAGAGCACCTGCGTCCCGTAGGCGAGCTGGGTGGTCTCGAAGGGCTTCTTGCCGGCGTGGACGGAGGCGAAGGAGATGTGACCCGGCGTGTGCCAGTCCTGGGTCAGGATGACGTGCTCGAACGACGCCCCGAGGCGGTTCACGAGGGGCACGATCAGATCGCCTTCCTTGACCGGCAGGGCGCCCCCCGGGATGAAGTCGTTCTGCACGTCCACCACCAGCAGCACGTCGGTTCCGCTGGGCTTGATCTGCATGCCCTGAGCGTACGCTCGAGACGTGCGTCCGGCCATCCCCGCTGCCACCGCGCCGCCGAGGGCGCTCTTCAGAAAGCTCCGCCGATCCGTCGTCATGTCGTCTCCTCCTCCGGGAGCGCTGCGCGTCGAGGGGTCACTACCGGCGGCCCGAGAGTACCGTCCCGGTGCCGGGGTCGGCAAGGGGCTAGGCCTTCACCGGCTCGATGATCACCGCGGTGCCGTAGGCGAGCACCTCGGTCACCCCGGACGCCACGTCGTTGGCGTCGTAGCGCATGGAGACCACCGCGTTGGCGCCCATCTCGGTGGCGTGCTGGAGCATCAGCTCGAAGGCTTCCTCTCGCGCGCGCTCGCACAGCTCGGTGTACAGCGTGATGTTGCCGCCGAAGAGCGTCTGGATCGCCGCGCGGAAGTTCACGATCAGGTTGCGGGAGCGCACCGTGATCCCGCGCACCACGCCGCGGTAGCCCACGATGCGATGTCCCTCGAACTCGAGCCCGGTCGTCACCCACTGGGAATGGACCGCCATGGAGTGTCCCCTTTCGGTTGGGAGGTGCTCGTGGTCGCCTCCTGCGGGGCGCGTTGAGGGCCCGTCCGCCCGCGATTATACTACCCGCGCTCCATGGCCCGTTCGTTCGAGCAGACCAGTCTCGTCGACGCGGTGGGCCGCCTGCGCCCGGGCATGAAGGTGCTGCTGCCACCGGGCTGCGGCGATCCTTCCGCGCTGCTCGCGGAGATCATGCGCCAGGCCGACCGGCTCGCGCCGATCACGCTGATGGGCGGGCTGCGCGTGGACGATTACCCCTTCGCGGCTTCGGCCTACGCCGGCAAGATCCGCTTCGCGACCTGGCACATGTCGCCGCGCCTCGCGGTGGCGGCGAGCCGGGGCGACGTGGACTTCGTGCCCACGCGCTACTTCGACACGGTCACCCAGTTCGCCGCGGGCGGCCCGTGGGCGCCGGACGCGGTGCTGGTGCACGCCGCGCCGCCCGCACGCGGAGGCTATCTTTCGCTGGGCGTTTCGGTGAGCTACGCGCTGCCCGCGGCGCGGCGGGCGCCGCTGGTCATCGCCCAGGTGAACCCGCGCATGCCCCGAACGCTCGGCAACGCGTTCCTCCATCGCTCCCAGGTTGACGTGTGGACGGAGGCCGAGCATCCGCTGCTCGAGTATCCGCCCACCCCGGTCGGCGACGTCGAGCGGCGCATCGCGGGCCACGTGGCCGACCTGATCCCGGACGGAGCCACCGTGCAGGTCGGGGTGGGCTCGATCCCGCAGGCGGTGATGGAGGCGCTGGGTGACAAGAAGGACCTGGGCGTGCACTCGTTGCTGGTCGACCACATGCTGCCGCTCGTGCGGCGCGGGGTCATCACCAACGCGCGCAAGCGCCTGCATCCCGGCCGCATGGACGTTGGCGAGATCATGGGCACCGCGGAGCTCTTCCGCTGGTGCCACGAGAACCCGCTCGTCAACATGGAACCCTCCGACCTGATCCACGATCCGGAGGTCGTTGGCACGCTCGGCCACTTCGTCTCGGTCAACTCGGCGCTGGAGGTGGATCTCTTCGGACAGGTCAACGCAGAGAGCGTGGACGGGCAACAGGTGACCGGGATCGGCGGGCAGTTCGACTTCGTCCTGGGCGCCGCGCGCGCGGCGGGCGGCCGATCCATCATCGCGCTGCCCGCGACCGCGGCGCGGGGGAGCCGGTCGCGGATCGTGGCTCGGCTCGGCCCGGGGGCGCGGGTGACCACGCCCCGCTTCCTGGCCGACTACGTGGTCACCGAGCACGGGGTGGCCGCGCTGCGCGGAAAAAGCGACGCCGGGCGGGCGAGGGAGCTACTCCACGTCGCCGACCCGGCGTTTCGGGGCGACCTCGAGCGGCCGCCGGTCAGCCCTTGAGCTTGTCGATCTCGTCGAAGATCTCGCGATCCTCGGGGAAGCGGTAGGTGACCTGGTTGTCGTAGATCATCTTGTCGTCCGCCTCGACGGTGAAGATACCGCCGACGCCTTCGCGCAGCTCGGACGTGATGCCGTACTTACTCTTGATGGCGGCCTGCAAACTGGAGGCCTGGGGCAGGTAGTTTCACTCGCCGCAATACGTGATCCGGATGTGCATCCCTTTCCTCCGTTTACGCCCACGACCCGCCGGGGCAGGATGGCCGCTGGTGCCACCAGAGTAGCCGATTCCGCCGGCCGCGTCCACGTGATCCGCCGGCCCCCGGCGTACGCCACGCCGTCACCTTGCTCGCCGCAATCGGCTTGCCCCAATGTGACGCCCCCCGGCGCACACTGAGCAATCTCCACGATGAAGCCGCCGCCATGACGGTCGAGATCCTCGAGCGCCTTCCTCACCTGGTCGCGAGCGTCGGTCACGCGATCCGCGACTTGATGGCGACCCGCTTCGGCAGCTGACGCCAGGTATCCACGGATGCGGCCGTCCGGCGTCAAGGACTCGTACCGGAGCTTGTACTTGAACTCGGCGGGCTCTCGTCCCCTTCGGGGACGCATCTGCACCACCAACCACCCGCCGACCGCGAATAGAGGTCGAGCCAAGACCGCGAGAAGTCCCCACATACAGGTGCCCTCTCAACCGGTCGCGGTGTGCTAGCGATGCCCCTCATGCATCGGCCCCTCTCCGACATGACCCTCGCCCAGGTGGTCGCCTTCATGATGTGGCTGCTCCCACGGACGCCCACCGCCGCGATGCCAGCCCTCCCGGCCCCCCCACGTCCCGCGCCAGCATCCATCGCAGGGGGAGGCCGAGTAGAAATAGGGATCGCCTGGCCCTCCGATGAGGCAGCCCGTCAGGACCGCCATGGCCATCAAGATCAAGACCCCCGTCGCGAATCTCCGCATCGTCTTCCTCCGTAGTGTCGGCTCCTACTCGATCACCCGATCCGCCCTTTGCAGCAGCGACGGCGAGATCGTGAGGCCGAGCGTCTTCGCCGTCTTGAGGTTGATGGCAAGATAGTATAGGGTCGGCCGCTCGACGGGCAGGCGATTCGGCGGGGCCCCCTTGAAGATCCGATCGACGTAGGTCGCGGCCCGGCGAAAGTTGTCGTCGGGGTTCGCCCCGTACGACATCAACCCCCCATCGCGGACGAGGGGATCGGACTCGTACATGGCGGGAATTCGGTGCTTCTCGGCAAACTCGATGACGCGCGTGCGGTTGAGCAGCGTCAGCGCGTCCGTGACCAGGAGGAGCGCATCCGGACGGTTCAGGGTCATCGCCGAGAAGGCAGCGTCGAAATCGTCGGGCTCGCGAACGCCGAGCGCCTGCACCGCCACGTGGAGTGTCTGCGCCGCCTTCTCCACTTCGCGGTAGCGTAGCGTCATCCCTCGATCGTCGGCGTTCCAGAGCACGGCCATGCGCATCGCCTTCGGCACCGCCTCCTTGAGGAACTCCAGCCGCTTCGCGCTGAGCGCGACGGATTCGTCGGTGATCCCGGTGACGTTGCCGCCGGGCTGAGCGAGGCTCTCGATCAAACCGAGGCCGACCGCGTCGCCGACCAGCGCCATCACGATGGGGATCGAGGAGGTCGCGCGCTTGGCGGCATCCGTCGCCGGCCCTCCCACCGTCACGATCGCGTGAACGTTGAGCCCGACCAGCTCGGCGGCCAGCCCCGGGAGACGGTCCTGCTTGGCGTTGGCCCACCGGCTCACGTAGGCGACATTCTGCCCCTCGACGTAGCCGAGCTCTTGGAGGGCCCGTCGCAGGGCCAACGGCGGAGCGCCGTCCGGCGGGCGCCCGCCGCCGGTCAGGAAGCCGACTTGCCACATCTTGGCCCCCTGCTGTGCCTCGCCGGCGAACGGCGAGACGAGAAGGCCGGCGGCCATGGCGCCGAGGAAGATCCGTCGATCGATCACGACGCCCCGCGTGTGCATCCGAGACTCCTTTGCGCGAACTGAGCACTCCACGGTCGAGTATGATACGGGCTCCACGGGAACTTGCCAAATGAGCCGGCACCTCGTGATCGACACCGACCCGGGCATCGACGACGCACTGGCGATCCTGCTCGCGCTTTCCGCGCGAGACGTCAGCGTCGAGGCGCTCACCACCGTCGCGGGCAACGTTTCGGTGGACCTGGCGACCAGCAACGCCCAGCGCATTCTCGCGGTGGCCGCCCGCGACCCCCGGCCCCGGGTGGCGCGCGGCGCGCCGGCTCCGCTCAAGCGCGCGCTGGTCACCGCCGGCCACGTGCACGGCCAGGACGGCCTCGGCAACCTCGACCGCTTCGTGGAGCCCGACGGGCGGCCCCGCTATCCTCAGCTCGTCGACGAGCTGGAGATGAGCCCGGCCGCCGAGGTGATTCTCGATGCGGCGGATCGGTGGGGATCCGAGCTGACGGTGGTGGCGCTCGGACCCCTGACCAACCTCGCGACGGCGGCCGCGCTCGATGCGCGCCGGCTCGCCCGGGCCGGCCGCATCGTGGTGATGGGCGGCGCCGTCGCGGTGCCCGGCAACGTGACGCCGGCCGCCGAGT
>DATMMH010000238.1:0-24882 GCA_035569855.1 Candidatus Dormiibacterota bacterium | reverse complement strand
CCGGCGTAGGGTGGCGCGGGCCAGGCAGGCGAGCGAGCGGAGCGCCACGCTCGGATCCTCGAAGGCGAGCACCCCGCCCGCGCGGAAGGCGTCCACGACGGGGCGCTGGGGGCAGCTCACCGCCACCACCTTGCGTGTGTGCCGCGCCACCGAGGCGACGTCGGCCACCAGCCGGGCGAGATCGGTCGCGGCGCCCAGCAAGGCGATCTGGAAGACGATCGCGTCAACGCCCGGGTCGCGTTCCAGCGCGGGGAGCACGCGCATCAGCATGCCGGGGTCGGTGAGCATCTGGGCGGTGAGATCCACCGGATTGGCCGCGGCCGCGAAGTCGGGCAGCGCGCCCCGGAGCACCGCGGTGGTCTCCGGGCTGAACTCCGCCGGGGCCAGTCCGAGATCCGCGCAGAGATCCACCGAGAGCACCCCGAGCCCACCCGAGTTCGACACGACGGCCACGCGGTGCCCCGCCTCCTGGTAGCGGAGAAAGGCCTGGGGGAGCGTCAAGAGCTCCGTAGGGTCGGCGCAGCGAATCGCGCCCCACTCGGCGAAGGCCGCCTCGTAGACCGCGTCCTCGCCCGCCAGCGCGCCGGTGTGCGACGAGGCGGCGCGGCGGCCGGCCGCGCTGCGGCCCGACTTGAGCACGAAGACCGGCACGCCGCGGCGATGCGCGCGCGCGAGGGCCAGGCGCAGGCGCCCGGCGTCCTTGACGTCCTCCAGATAGCACAGCGCCACCCGCGTCTCCGGGTCCTCCACCACCTCGGCCAGGATCTCGGCGGCCTGCACGTCGGCCTCGTTGCCGGTGCTCACCCAGTAGTTGAGCCCGAGGCCGGCCGCGCGCGCCATCTCGTAGATCATCCCGGCCATCGCCCCGCTCTGGCTCACCATCGCGATCGGACCGGTCGCGAGCCCGGTGTCGAGGAACGGCGACGCGAAGGTCGCGACCAGCCGCGACGGTAGGTGGGCGAAGCCCTGGCAGTTGGGCCCGATGATGCGCAGCCCGGTGCGCTCGGCCAGGGCGCGAAGCCGCGCCTGCTGCGCGCGGCCGGTCTCACCGACCTCGGCGAAGCCGCTGCTGAACACGATGGCGGCCCGGATGCCCTTGGCCGCGGCTTCCTCGAGCGCGGCGAGCACGCGCTCGGCGGGAACGACCACCACCGCCAGGTCCACCGCTTCCGGGATCGCGGCGATCGACGGGAAGGCGGGCAGGCCCTGCACGGTGGCCCGCGAGGGATTCACCGGAAACACGCGGCCGGCGTAGCCGTGGCGGAGCAGGAAGGCGAGCGGCCGCCCGCCGATCTTGACCGGATCGTCGGAAGCGCCCACGACGGCGATGGCGCGCGGCCGGAACACGGCGCTGAGCCCGCTCACGGACGGGGAGTATAGCCGGAGGGCGTACGCCGCGTTGGCGTATGATCGACCCACTCATGGGGCGCTGGGACGGTCGATTCTCGCTCCTGGTCGCGGCGAGCCTCGCGGTCCTGGCGGGTCTGCTGGGTGGCCTCGCCCTCGAGGTCGGGCGGCCCTATCCCGGGTTCTTCGCCACGCCCGACTATCGCATCTTCCCCGTCGAGCCCGCGGCTCGTGCGGCGGGGCTTCGCACCGGCGACCGGCTCCTGGCGGTGGACGGCGACTCGCCGCTCACGCTCGCCGCGCATGTCCGCGCCGCGACCGGGCCCATCCACTACGACATCGAGCGCGCCGGCAGGCGCCTCGACGCCGAGCTCGCTCCCCGCCCGCTGTCCTGGAGCCGCCTGGTCGACCGCTTCGTCGGGTATTTCCTGGTCTCCGCCGTCATGCTGATCGTGGGCGCGGCGGTGTACATTCAGAACCCGGCGGCCGCGCCCAACCGCCGCTTCCTCCTCTATATGTGCCTCTGGGCCATCTCCAACGTGGCGGTGCCGGAGGCGGTGCTGGGCGCGCATCAGTTCGCGGCGGTGCTGGTCGGGCTCCTCGCGCCACTGCTCTCCATCCACGGCTGGGTCTTCTTCCTGACCTATCCCGCGAACCCGGATCGCGAGCGATGGCTCGCGCGCTATCGAGTCGTCCCGCGGCTCTACCGCCTGGCCGCGGGCCTCGGGGTGGCGGGCGCGCTGTCGTTCGTCGTGATCTCGCGGCTGGCCCCGGAGCTCCTGCTGAACGGCTGGATCTATCCGGCCTCGGCTGCGGTGCTCTCGCTGCTGAGCGCGCTGTCCTTCCCGATCAAGGTGGGCGCGCTGCTCGACACGCGCCGCCGGGCCGCCTCGCCTCTGATCAACCAGCAGACCACCGTTCTGCTGCTGGGCATCGCGATGGGCCTGGGCGGCTGGCTCTGTCTCATGCTCTGGCCGCTCCAGCTCCTCTACGAGGGGCCGGTCGATCCGCAGGTCGGCTCGGCGCTGGTGCTGCTCTACCCGGCCGCGATCGGCTACGCCACCGTGCGCTATCGTCTCTTCGACGCCACCGTGGTGATCCGGCGCTCGGTGATCTACACCGGGCTGGCCGGCCTGATCACCGGCGCCTACGCCCTGCTCCTGGCCGGCACCAACGCGCTCCTCACCCAGGCCGACCTGGCGCGCTCGCCCTGGTTCTCGGCCGCGTTCATGTTCCTGGTGGCGCTGCTCTTCAATCCGCTTCGCGAGCGGGTGCAGCGCACGGTGGACCGTACGTTCTTCCGCGAGCGGTACGACTACGCCCAGACCATGCGGACGCTCGCCCGCTCCATGTCGAGCCTGCTCGATCTGGACGAGATCACCCGCCGGCTCACGACCACCATCGAGTCATCCATGCACGTGACCGGGGCCCGGCTCCTGGTGGACGGCCTGCCGCACGATGTCTTGACGGCTCTGGAAGTGGTGCCGGGCGCGCTCTCCCGCTACCAGCTCGCGGCGGACCCGCGCTTCGCGGCGGCGGGCCGCGCGGCGCTCGCGGTCTACTCGGCGCTGGGCGCCGAGGTGGTCGTGCCGCTGCGCTTCCAGGCCGAGCTGCGCGGGCTGCTGCTGCTGGGGGCCAAGCGCTCGGAGGCGGCCTACACCGGCGAGGATCTGGAGATCCTGGAGGCGCTGGCCGACCAGGCCGCGGTCGCGGTGGCCAACGCGGAGGCCCATCGGCAGGTGCTCGACTACGCCCAGCAGCTCGAGCGCAGCCTGATGATCAGGAGCAGCCTCGCCAAGTTCGTGCCGCGCAGGGTGCGCCAGCTCATCGAGGAATCGCCGGAGGCGCCCTCGCTCGACAAGCGCGAGACCGACGTCAGCGTGCTCTTCGCCGACATCAGCGGCTACACGCGCCTGTCCTCGCGGCTTCAGCCCGACGACCTGGGCGCGCTCGTCGAGCGCTACTTCGGCGCCTTCCTCGACGAGATCGTCAAGCACGGCGGCGACGTCAACGAGACCGCGGGCGACGGGCTCATGGTGATCTTCCACGAGGGCGAGCACGCTCGCGCGGCGGTGGACGCGGCGCGGGCCATCCATCGCCGGGCCGCCGAGATCGGCGCCGAGCTGGCCGGCCGGTTCGATCCGCTCTCGATGCACGCGGGGGTCAACACCGGCCCCGCGCTGCTGGGCGCGACCAAGATCGAAGGGACCGCGGGCACCCGCTGGACCTACACCGCCTCCGGCATGACCACCAACATCGCGGCGCGTCTGGCCGCGCAGGCGGGCGACGGCGAGATCGTGATCAGCGAGACGACGCGGGCGCGCCTGGGCGCCGAGCTGCCGGTCGAGGACCTCGGCGTGCGGGAGCTGAAGAACGTGGACACCCCGATGCGCCTCTACCGGCTGCGGTAGTCGGCCCCTCTCGAGACGCGCTAGCGGGAGATCGTGAGGCGCTCGCGGCCGTAGTGGTCCTCGTCGACCCAGGGCTTGCCTTCCGCGAATCGCGTGGAGCGGAACGGGCTGAGATCGACGGTGCGCGGCTTGCCTTCGAGCACCCACTCGGCCAGGCACTTGCCGATGGCCGGCGACGTCTTGAACGAGGTGCCGGAATCACCCAGCATCACGTAGAGGCCCTCCGTCGATGGGATGCGATCGATGATCGGGCGCCCGTCCGGGCTCATCATGATCATGCCGGCCCAGCCGCCGCGCATCGTCGAGTCGGCGAAGACTGGCAGGCGGTGAGCGAGTCGCTCGCGGCAGAGCGCGACGTAGCCCTCGTCCACGCCCTCGTGGAGCTTGTCGGGATCGCCGCCGTAGGCCGCGCCCAGCTCGACGCCGATCAGGGTGAGGGCGCCGTCCACCGGGCGGATCCACGCCTTCTGGCCCGCGTCGATCACCACCGGGTGCTTGCGGGTGAGCGCCGGCGGCCAGCGGAACAGCGAGACCTGGATGCGGAAGGGCTGCAGCCCGAAATCGAGCCCGAGCTGATCGAGCAGCGGCTGCCCCCACGCCCCGGGCACCAGGACCACCACCGGCGCCTGGATGCGCTCACGGCCGGTCTCCACGCCGGTGACGCGCCCGCCCTCGGTGAGGATGCGGGTGACCTCGCAGCCGGTCTCCACCGTGACGCCGCGGCGCTGGGCCGCCGCCGCGAAGGCGAACGCGGTCGCGTTGGGGTCGGCGTAGCCCGAGCCCGCCTCCCAGGCGGCGGCGCCGATGTCGTCGGCGCGGCACTCCGGGAAGAGCGAGCGGATGTCCTCTCGCGAGACTTCTCGAGTGTCCACGCCCAGTCGCTGTTGGCGGGCCAGGTTGCGGCGCAGCGCGGCCTCGTAACCGGGCGGGACGAGTTGCAGGAAGCCGGGCGCCTCGAAGCCGCAGTCGCCGCCGACGATCGCGTCGAAGTCGCGGAAGACCCGGAGGCTCTCGATGGCCAGCCGACACTCGTGCTCGTTGGTGTAGTGCATTCGCACCAGGGCCCCGGATTTTCCGGTGGCGCCCGCCGCCAGATGGCGGCGCTCGAGGAGCCGGACGTTCTTCGCGCCCATGCTGGCCAGATGGAATGCGGTACTGGTGCCGTTGGCTCCGCCGCCGATGATGACGATGTCCGCCGTGGTGCTCATGGCCCTGAATTTTGGCACGTTTGGCGGCCGTTCGCCACCCGGGGGGCGGCTTGACAGGGTGGGGGGATGCCCTTATAGAATGTCGCACCGCAGTCGTCCCCGACGTCCATCTCCCAAGGAGGAGCCTACACAATGGAACTCACTCGACGTGACCTGCTCAAGGGAGCGGCCGCTCTCGGCGCTGCCGCCGCGGCGCCGCTTACCGTGGGCGGCCACGCCCTCGCCCAGACCACCCAGAAGAAGGAGCTGGTCACCGCGCAGAGCGGCGACATCTCCAAGTTCGATCCGCACTACAGCACCTCGTCGAACGACATCCGCGTGTCGTTCAACCTCTTCGATAATCTGGTGAGCCGCCATCCCGACGGCAAGCTCGCTCCGAGCCTCGCCACCGAGTGGAAGCTCGAGGCGCAGACGGTGTGGCGCTTCAAGCTGCGGCAGGGCGTCAAGTTCCACAACGGCGATCCGCTGACCTCCGCCGACGTGAAGTACAGCATCGAGCGCACCTACGATCCGGCGGCCAAGACCATGGTGGCCACGGTGCTCGGGACGATCGAGAAGGTGGACGCGCCGGACGCCTCCACGATCGTGATCACCACCAAGAAGCCGGATCCGCTGCTCCCGGCGCGTCTCGCCTTCTACGGCGGCCAGATCGTGCCGAAGAAGTACCTCGAGGCGGTCGGCGGCGACACCTTCAACGCCAAGCCGGTCGGCAGCGGACCGGTGCGCTTCACCTCCTGGGTCAAGGACGATCGGGCGGTCCTCGAGGCCAACCCCGACTACTGGGGCGGCAAGATCGACATGGACCGCTGGGTCATGCGGCCGATCCCGGAGACCGCGCCGCGCATCGCGGCCCTGCTGAAGGGCGAGGTGGACGTCGTCACCCAGCTCCCGCCCGACCAGGGCGAGCGGGTGTCCGGCAATGCCACCACGCGGGTGGCGGGCGCGCTCTACGCGGGCCTCTACGTGCTCGCGGTCAACAGCAAGCGGCCGCCGCTCGACAACCCGCTCGTGAAGCAGGCCCTGTCGCTGGCCATCGATCGCGAGGCCATCGTGAAGGAGCTGTGGCGCGGCCGTGGCATCGTCCCGAGTGGTCCGATCGCGAAGGGCGACAATCACTTCGACGCGAGCCTGCCCCCGCTGCCCTACAGTCCGGCGGAGGCGAAGGATCGGCTGAAGAAGGCGGGCTACAAGGGCGAGGAGGTCTTCATCGAGACCACCGTCGCCTACGTGTCGCAGGACAAGGCGATGGCCGAGGCGATCGCCGCGATGTGGAAGGACGTCGGCGTCAACGTGAAGGTCGAGGTCATCGAGTACTCGGTACGCGCCCAGAAGAACCGGGAGAAGAGCTTCAAGGGCGTCTTCTGGTCGGACCCGACCTCGACGCTGAGCGATCCGGACGGCATGATGTGGCGCCTGCTCGGCCCCGGCGGACCTCAGGACTACTGGCGGGAGGCCAAGTTCGACGAGCTCGGCAACGCGGCGCGGTTCAGCGTGGACGAGAAGTTCCGCGGCCAGGCCTACAAGGAGATGACCAAGATCTTCCTGGAGCACCTGCCGTGGCTGCCCGTGATCCAGCCCTACGAGGACTACGGGCTGCAGAAGTACGTTGAGTTCACCCCGAATCCGAACCAGCAGTTCGAGATCCGCCGCTTCAACTTCAAGTTCCGCCGCGCGTAGCCACCGGTCGGGGTCGGGGGTCGCTTCGGCGGCCTCCGACCCCCGAATCACCCATGCGCGGATTCCTTCCCTTCCTCGGTCACCGATTCTTCCGCGCTCTCATCGCGCTCTGGCTCGTGTCCACGGTGGTCTTCGTGGTCATGCGTCTGTCCGGCGACCCGGTGCCGCTGCTCCTGCCCCCGGACGCCCCTACCAGCGAGATCCTCCGGGTGCGCCGCGAGCTCGGGCTCGACAAGCCGCTGCCCGCGCAGTACGTGATCTTCCTCGCGAACCTGGCCCGCGGCGACTTCGGCCGCTCCATCCACTTCCGCGAACCCGCCCTCGACGTGGTGAAGGGTTATCTCGCCGCGACCGTCGAGCTCGGGCTCACCGCCTTCGTGCTCGCCACCGTGGTGGCGGTGCCGATCGGGCTCTTCTCCGCGATGCGCCGGAACACCCTCGTGGATCACGTGGCGATGGGGCTGGCCCTCATCGGCCAGTCGGCCCCGACCTTCTTCCTGGGCATCCTGTTCATCCTGCTGCTCTCCCTCAAGGCCGATCTCTTTCCCACCTCGGGCCGCGGCGACTGGCGCAACCTGGTGCTGCCCGCGCTGACCCTGGGCGCCTTCACGATGGCCTCGATCGCGCGGCTCACCCGCTCCGCGGTGCTGGAGGTGCTGCGCGCCGACTACATCCGCACCGCGCGGGCGAAGGGCGTGGGGGAGGCGTGGGTGGTGGCCAAGCACACGCTCAAGAACGCGGCGATCCCCATCGTCACGATCACCGGGCTCCAGTTCGGTACGCTGCTGGGCGGCGCGGTGGTCACCGAGACCGTCTTCTCTTGGCCGGGCATCGGCCGGCTCGCGGTGCAGTCGATCTACAACCGCGACTACGCGGTGGTGCAATGCACCGTGTTCCTGGCCGCCCTCATGTTCGTGGTGATCAACTTCTTCGTGGACCTGGTCTATGGCGTCCTCGATCCCCGCATCCGTTCCGGCTGACGCGGCCCTCCCGGTGGCCGCGGTGACCGCGCCGGCGCGCAAGCGGCGCCTGCCGTGGCTCGTCGTGCTCGGAGTGGGCTTCGTGGGTCTCCTGGTGGTGGTGGCGGCGGCCGCGCCGCTGCTCGCCCCCCAGGACCCGATCCGCCAGAGCCTCCACGGTCGCCTCACCGCGCCCACCTGGGCGGGCGCCGACGGCCACGCGCACCTGCTCGGCACCGACCACCTGGGCCGCGACGTGCTCTCGCGGGTGATCTACGGCTCGCGGGTGTCGCTGGTGGTCGGCTTCTCGGCGGTGCTGGTGGGCGGCCTGCTCGGCTCGGCGGCGGGGCTCCTGGCCGGCTTCAGCCGCCGGCGCATGGACGCGGTCGTGATGACCATCGCGGACGCCCAGCTCGCCTTTCCGTTCATCCTGCTCGCGATCGGCATCATCGCGGTGCTGGGCCCGAGCTTTCCCACGCTGGTCGTGGTGATCGGGCTCTCGGGCTGGGTCTCCTACGCGCGCATCCTGCGCTCGCAGGTGCTGGTGCTGCGCTCGCGCGAGTTCGTCGAGTCCATCCACGCCCTCGGCGGCTCGCTCGCCCGCATCGTGCTGCGCCACGTGCTCCCCAACGTGCTCTCCACCATCGTGGTCATCGCCACCCTCGAGCTCGCGCGGGCGATCGTGCTGGAGGCCACGCTCTCGTTCCTCGGGCTCGGCATCCAGCCGCCGACCCCGTCCTGGGGCGGCATGGTGCAGGAGGGCCGGGAGTACCTCGACTCGGCGTGGTGGATCTCGACGTTCCCCGGCGCGGTGCTCATGATCACCTCGATCGTGGTGAGCCGCACCGGCGACTGGCTCCGCGACGTGCTGGACCCGACGCTCCGCGGAGAGTAGCCCGAAAGGAAGGCCGTCCATGCCCGTCACGCAATTGATCGAGTATCGCGACGCCGGTCCCGAGGTGCGGGCCGTCTACGACGACATCATGGCCACCCGCAAGACGGACTGGATCAACAACTTCTGGAAGGCGCTCGCCAACCACCCGCCGACCCTTCGCCGCACCTGGGAGAGCGTCAAGCAGGTGATGGCGCCCGGCGCGCTCGACGCGCTCGGCAAGGAGATGATCTACCTCGCGGTGAGCGCCGCGAACGGCTGCGACTACTGCATCGCCTCGCACACCGCGGGAGCGCGCAAGGCGGGCATGACCGAGCCGATGCGGGGCGAGCTGCTCGCGGTGGTCGGTATGGCCTGCGAGACCAACGCGCTCGCCAACGCCTACCAGGTCCCGGTGGACGACCGGTTCCGCGACCCGGCCTGACGGGCCGGCGCGCCCCGCTCCGCGCGCAGGTCCGCGGCGGTGTGGGCGGCCAACGCGGCCAGCACGACCGCGCCGCCCACCACCGACGGCAGGCCCGGGTTCTCCCCGAAGGCGAGCCACACCCACACCGGGCCCAGCACGCTCTCCAGAACCCCGATCAGAGACGCCTCGGCCACCGGAATGCGCCGCGCGCCGGCGGTGAAGAGAATCATGCCGAGCCCGAGCTGCCCGGCGCCGAAGAAGGTGAGCAGCAGCAGACCGCCCGGCTCCACCGAGCGCGGCCGCGCGAAGACCGCCGCGGCCAGGCTGGTGAGCAGTGCGGCCAGCGCGGCCGCGGGCAGCATCTGCACGTGGCGCCGCCGGCGCAGGAGCACGGTGGCGGTGGCGAAGGCCAGCGCCACCAGCAGGGCGAGCAGGTCGCCGCGCAGCGATCCCGCGGCGGGCGTCGCGAAGAAGTAGCGCGAGACCATGATCGCGCTGCCGGCCAGCGCCACGCTCATCGCGGTCCACGTGCGGCCCGGAACCCGCTCGCCCATCCACGCCCAGCCGAGCAATCCGGCCATGAACGGGCTCAGGCTCTGGATGATCAGCACGTTCGCGACCGACGTGTCGCGCAGCGCCAGGATGAAGCAGGTGGAGGCGGTGGCGAAGCACCCGGCGATCGCGAGGCCCGACGCGCCCATCGCGCCGAACACCGGACCGATCGCCCGCCCTTCGCGCGCCGCGATGACCACGAGCAGGAAGCCGGCACAGGCGAGCCCGCGCCAGAAGACGATGGTCCACGGGTCGGCGTCCACCGTGCGCGCGATGAGCCCGCCGGTGCTCCAGCACAGCGCGGCGGCGGCGACGAGCAGGCGGCCCCCGCGCTCGCGCGCCGCGTCGCCGGTCGCGACGCCCACGGTCGCGCTCATCGGGCGAGCGCCACGCACACCACCCCGGCCAGGACCACCGCGGCCCCGGCCAGGCGCCGGGCCAGGCCCCCTTCCTTCATCCATACGCTGCCGATGATGGCGGAGAGCACGATGGACATCTCGCGGGCCGCCACCACGTAGCCGGTCTTGGAGAGCTGGAACGCGAACAGCACCAGCACGTAGGCGGACGGACTCATGATCGCGGCGGCGGTGATGGTCACGACGTTCGTGCGCCACTCGCGGCGCATCGCGTCGGCGCGGGCGAGGGCCACCGGGGTCAGCAGCAGGCACGAGCCCATCTCCATCAGCCAGACGTAGGCGAGCGGACTGATCCGCGCGACCCCCGCCTTGTCGAGCAGCGAGTACGCGCAGATCAGCCCGCCGGTGGCGAGGGCCCAGCCGGTGCCCGAGCTGCGCAGGGCCGCGCGCGTCCACGCGCCGGGGTGCCAGTGCAGGAAGAAGATGCCCGCGGCGACCGCGATCACCCCGAGCGTGCCGAGCGGCGAGAGGCGCTCGTCGAAGAGCGCGAGCGCGGCCAGCGGCACGAGGGCCACCCCGAGCCCGCGGGCGATCGGGTAGACGAGGGAGAAGTCGCCGGAGGCGTAGGCGCGCCCGAGCGTGAAGAAGTAGCACGCGTGCAGCACGATGGTGCCGAGCACGAAGGGGATCGCGGCGGCGCGGAAGCCCTGGTGGAAGAGCACGACCAGCGCGATCGGCGTGTACAGCACGCTGGCGACCACCCCGACGCACCACAGGAACACCACCGGATCCGCGGCGCGTTTGGCCAGCGCGTTCCAGCCCGCGTGGAGCACGGCCGCGCCCACGACGAGGAGCAGAGCGGCGGCGGTCACCAGGACAGGGTAGGGGTTTCCGGAAGCCGCGCCAAGCGATTACTATGGAGACCTCCGCATGGCGCACTCCCTCCGGCTCATCGAGGATCGGCTCGCCGCGGGCGCCGACGCGCCGGTCGCGCGTCGCGGCGCGCCCCGGGCGCTCTACGCCGTCTCGGGGACGCTCCTCGGCGCGGCCGCGGGCGAGCCGGTCCCCGCGGTGGGCCCCGCCGACTCGACCGCGCGCGCGGGCGCCGACGGCGCGCGGCTCTACCGGGTCGAGCTGGTGCGGCAGCCGCCGCCCCCCGCGGGCGGGCGCGTGCTCCTCGAGCATCCGATCGACCTGGCCGGCGGTCGGAGCTGGCTGATGCGCTGCGACCGCGTGGACTTCGACCCGGGCGGCGTCGCGCCGCTCCATCGCCATCAGGGCGGCGGGATTCGCTGTCTGCTCCGGGGCCGTCTCGACGTCACGGTGGGCGAGGGCGCGCCGCGCACGGTGACGCCGGGCGAGGCGTGGTTCGAGAGCGGCCGCGAGCCGGTCCTCGCGGTCTCCTCCTGCGAGGTCGAGACGAGCTTCGTCCGTTTCTCGATCCTGCCCGCGGCGATCCGCGGCCAGAGCTCGATCCTCTACGTAGACCCGGCGGATGCCGGCCGCGGCCGGCCGCGGCGCTACACGGTCTACGTCGACGAGCCGATCGCGCGGTGACGCCGATGCCGACTCGCGTCCTGATCCTGAGCGCGAGCTACGGCTCCGGCCACGCCGAGGCCGCCCGCAGCCTGGCCACCGCCTTCGAGGCCCGCGGCGTGGAGCCGGCCGTGGTCGACCATTTCCGCGAGCTGGTGCATCCGGTGTTCGCGAGCGTGAGCCGCGCGATCTACTACCGGCTCCTGCGCCACGCGCCGGGGCTGTGGGCGATCGGGTACGGGATGGGCGACCGGCTCGGGCCCGATTCCCCGCTCGCCTTCGGCATGCCGCAGCTCGGCCGCGCGCGCCTGGCCCGCCTGCTCGACACTCTCCGGCCCGACGCGGTGGTGACGGTGCACGCGACGCCGGCCGCGGCCCTGGCCGCCCTCACGTTGGCCGGGCACCCGGTGCCGCCCCACACGACGGCGGTGACCGACTACGTCGCCCACAGCCAGTGGATGGCGCGGCCGGTCGATCGCTACTGCGTGGCCGCCGAGGAAGTGCGGAACGAGTTCGTGGCGCGCGGCATCCCGCCCGAGCGAGTGGTGGTGACCGGGGTGCCGGTGCGGGCCGAATTCTCCCGCCTCATCGATCCGATCGCGGCGCGCCGCACCCTCGGGCTCTCACCGCATCGGCGCACCGTCGTGGCCATGGCCGGCACGCAAGGCTCCCTCGGTCGGCTCGTCGACGTCACCCGCGCGCTGCTCACGGTGGAGCGGCCGCTGCAGGCGGTGATCGTCGCCGGCCACGACGAGCGGCTGCGGAGCCGGCTCGCCGGCCTCGTCGCGCGCAGCCCGCTGCGGGTGGTGGGCTACACCGACGACGTGTCGACCCTGCTGGCGGCCGCCGATCTGCTGGTGACCAAGGCGGGCGGGATGACGCTGGCCGAGGCCACCGCGGCGGAGGTGCCGCTGCTGCTCTACGGCTCGCTGCCCGGGCAGGAGCGCGGTAACGAGCGCTTCGCCTCCCGCGCCGGCATCGCCCTGGTGGCGCGCTCGCGCGGCGAGCTGCGGCGCCGGCTGGACCGGGCGCTGGGCGACCCGGACACCATCGAGCGGATGCAGGGCTCGCTGCGCCGCCTCGGCCGCCCGGATGCGGCCCAGCACATCGTGGAGCTGGTCCTCGAGCAGATCGCGGCCCGGCGGAGGTCATGACCAGCGGCTTCTCGCTCTGCCTCGAGAGCGGCGAGCGCTCGTTCCGGGACGGGCGCTACGCCGACGCCGAGCAGGCGCTGCGCGCGGCCCTCGCGATCGATCCCCGTAGCGTGAAGGCACACTTCAAGCTCGGGCTGGTCCTCGAGCGGAGGCGAAAGTGGGCCGAGGCGGAGGCCGCGTTCCGCTCCGCGATCCGCGGCAAGCGCGACCACGCGCTGGCCTGGATCCGGCTCGCGGCGGCCTGTCGCCGCCAGGGCAAGGAGCGCGAGGAGGACGTGGCCGCGCGCGAGGCGGTGCGCTGGGCCCCGCGCAGCGGGGAGGCGCGCCAGACCCTCGCGGTGACCCTGGCGCGCCAGGGACGGACCGACGAGGCGGTGACCGCGTTCGAGGAAGCGCTGGCGCTGGCCCCGTCGAATGCGGTCGCCCACTACGGGCTCGGCGTGGCGCTGGTGGCCAAGGGCCGCCACGCGGAGGCGGTGGTGGCCTTCGCGCACGTCGTTCGGCTCGACCGCCGCTCGTACAAGGGGCACGTCCAGCAAGGAGAAGCGTTGCGCCACCTGCGCCGCTGGCCGGAAGCCGCCGCCGCCTACCGGCAGGCCGCCGGGCTGCGGCCCACCGAGCCCGCGGTCCACGGACGGCTGGGCCTCGTGCTGGAGCGCCAGCGCCGCTATCACGAGGCGGTCGCGGCCTACACCCGCGCGGCCCGGCTCGACGCCACCGGGGCTCGCTGGCGGGCGCGTCTGGGCCAGGTTCTGGAGCGCCAGGGGCGCTACGCGGAGGCGGAGTCGGCGCTGCGCGATGCAGTGCGACGGCAGCCCGATCTGCTCGACGCCCACCTGGGACTGGCGATGATCTATCGCCGCCAGGGCAACTGGGCGGAGGAGGCGCGAGTCTACGAGCGCGCGATCCAGCTCAAGCCCGACGACGCCCATCTCCACGCCGACCTCGGCCTGGCCCTCGAGGCCCAGGGCCTCCTCGGCCCCGCCGAGGGCGAGTTTCGGCGGGCGGTGGCGCTCGATCCAGACAATGCGGACCTGCACGTCGAGCTCGGCATCGCGATGGGCCGGCAGGGCCGCCACGCGGAGGCCGAGACGGAGCTGCGCGAGGCGGTGCGGCTCAATCCGCACGACGTGGTGGCGCGCGCCAATCTCGCGCTGGGCCTCGGTCGTCAGGGCCGGCACGCCGAGTCGGAGGCGGCCTATCGCCAGGCGCTCGAGGTGAAGCCCGACGGCGCGGCCCTCCGGCGCGGGCTCGGCATGGCGCTCTACTCGCAGGGCAAGCAGGGCGAGGCCGAGCTCGCGTTCCGCGAGGCGGTCCGGCTCAAGCCCGGCTACGCGCGCGCATGGGGCGATCTGGGCGAGCTCCTGACCGAGAGCGGCCGCCACGCCGAGGCGGTGGAGACCTTTCGCGAGGCCATCCGCGTCAAGACCCACCGGATCGCCTCCTACCGGGGACTGGGCGCGGTGCTGCTGCTCCTGGGGCGCGATGCGGAGGCGGAGAGTGTCTACCGCGAGGCCCTCGCCCTGCGGCCGGCCGACACCCACTGCCATTTCGGGCTGTGGACGGCGCTCGAGCGGCAGGGGAAGCCGACGGAGGCGGAGGCCGCCTACCGCGCGGCGATCGGGGTCAGCTCGGACCTGGCCGAGGCCCACTCGCGACTCGGCGAGATGCTCGCCCGTCAGGGGCGATGGCGCGAAGCGGAGGCCGCGTTCCGGGAGGCGCTGCGGATCGAGCCTGACGACGCGCGGTCGCGCGCCGCGCTGAGCGCGGTGCTGCGGCGGCGGTGAGGGCTACTCGCCCGTGGTGTCGCTCTCGATGTTCGTGATGCGCAGGTAGCTGATCGCCACCCGCTGATCGCCCTGCTCGAGCAGCACGCCGTCCTCTGCGATCTGCGCGAGGCTGCCCGAGATGGGCTCGGCGGCGTTCTTCACCGAGATCAGCACGCGGCGGCCGAGGTGCTGCTGCGCCTCGGACTGCCACATCGTCTTCTGCACCTCGTCGAAGACACCGGCGGCGCGCCGCGCTTCCGACGCCGCCCGGCGGGCCGCGGTGATCGTGCCGAGCCCGGGCACCATGAGTCCCACGCCCGCGGCGGGACCGGTCCAGGTCGGCCCGTTCGCGACGCCCGCGGCGTTGGAGGACGCACTCGCCCCCTCGGCGCCGTTCAGCGAATCGCCCGAGGACCCGGGCGCGGTCGCCGTCGCGGGGCTCGGGGCCTGCTCCTCGAGATAGCGGAGCACCTCGGCGAGCCGCCCCATCAGGTTCGAGAAGATGAACAGGCCCACGAGCGCGCACGCCAGCGCGGTGGCGAGCCCCATCTGGGCCTGGCTGTGCCCGAGCTGGTTCAGGGTGTAGAGCGTGTAGGTGAAGAGCAGCAGGGGGATCACCGCGGTCAGCGCGAAGACGATGGACGCCGCGTTCCGCAGCGTGTACGTCCGACCTCTACTCATGACGCCTCAAATCTAGCGCGATCGGCTCCGCGCCCAAAGTTTTGAGAGGGCCGGCGCCGGGGGTCCCCCCCGGGCCACCCGCTCGCATGTTAGTATCCGACCGCCACCCATGAGCCCCACCCGGCGCGCCCTGCGCGAGTTGCGCGGCTTCGTGTTCGACCTCGACGGTTGCGTCTGGACCGGCGACGTGCTGACTCCCGGGGCCGCCGAGGTGCTCGCCCTCCTCCGCCGGCAGGGCAAGGGGGTGTGCTTTCTCACCAACAACTCCCGCGCCCGGGCCCGCACGATGCAGGCCAAGCTGAACCGGCTCGGGGTGGAGGCCAAGGAGGCCGACGTCCTCACCCCGCTCGAGATCCTGGGCGAGGTGGTGGCCCGCCAGTGGGGGCCCTCCCGCGTACTGGCCATCGGCGGCGAGGAGCTGGCCGAGGTGCTGGGGGAGGCGGGCCACACCCTGGTGCCGGTCGGCAGCGCCCGTGACGCGACGGTGGTCGTGGTCGGCAACGACTTCGACTTCAACTATGAGCGGCTCACCGCGGCGGCACGGGCGGTGGCCGCGGGCGCCGCCTTCGTCACGCCCAACATCGATGCCCGGCTGCCGCTCGAGGACGGGGAGTTCCTGCCCGGCTGCGGCGCCATCGTGGAGGCGGTGGCCACCGCGGCGGGCAAGCGCCCGATGGTGATCGGCAAGCCCGAGCCGCCGCTCTTCGAGCTGGCGCTGGGGCGCATGGGCGTCACGGTGGACGAGGCGGCCATGGTGGGCGACAGCATCGACTCGGACGTCCGCGGGGCGCGGCGCGTGGGCATGACCGCGGTGCTCTTCGCCCCCAAGGGCGGTCCGGACGGGGTGGCCCACTACATGGTGAAGTCGATGTCGCAGCTGCGGCGGTTGCTCGGCGGGTAGCGGGTGCGGGTCCTGCTCCACGCGGGCGGGCCGCTCGGCTCCGAGGGCCGAGCCGGCGTCGCCGACTTCTTCGGGCCGCGTCGCCGCGTGGCCTTCGTCACCGCGGCCAACCTGCACGACGAGGACGGCTACTTCGAGCGGGTGCGTGCCGCGCTCGGCGCCGCGCCCCCGGAGGGCGCTGGCCTCGATCTCTGGCACCTGCGGTGGGATCGCGAGCCCCTCGCCACGCTGGCGGAGGCCGACGCCCTCTTCATGGGCGGCGGCAACACCTACGCGCTGCTCCAGCGGCTGCGCGCGGCCGGGCTGCTCGAGGCCGTCCGGGCCCGAGTGGCTGCCGGCATGCCGTACGCGGGCGCCAGCGCCGGCTCCAACGTGGCGGGCCCGACCATTCTCACCACCAACGACTGGAACGTGGTGGGCCTCGATCGCTTCGATGCCCTGGGGCTGGTCGGCTTCAACATCAATCCCCACTACAAGGAAGCCGACCCGCTGATGGCCGCGTACAGCGAGACGCGCGACGACCGCATCCGCGAGTACCACGCGGTCAATCACAACGCGGTGCTGGGGCTGGAGGAGGGCGCCTGGGTGATCGGGGAGAACGGGGCGGTCACCGTGCACGGCACCGCCCGCGTCAAGCTGTTCCGGCCGGGCGCCGACCCGGTGTGGTACCGGGCCGGCGCCCGCGTGCCGGTGTCCTAGCGGCCGCTCAGAAGGACCCCGCTGCTTCATCGGCTCTCGCACGCGGGTCCTTCTGGACGGCCTGGGTTCGACCGGGGATCAGGGGAGCGTCGGGATCAGCCCGAGCACTTCTGTCCCTTGGGCAGCTCGTAGTTGGCGACCTTGAAGGTGCGCACGAAGGAATCGTCCCAGACCTCGAGCGGTAGCCGTCCCATGTCCTGGACGCCGTCGAAGACTGAGAACTTGGCCTTGCGGGTGAACTCGCCGGCGGGCACGCGCTTGGCCAGGAAGGCGAGCGCGGTCGGCTTGTCGATGAACAGCGCGAGCGTCTCGTTGACCGGCTGGACCGCACCGCCGGTGCCGGGCTTGAGCCACGAGAGAACGACCGAGAAGCCGTGCACGTTGGGATCCGCGACCAGCGGCTGCAGCGTCGCCATGCGTCGCAGCAGGTCCGTCCCGTAGCGCGAGAACATGGCGGACGCGCGACGCTCCGGCGGCAGTGCCGAGAAGCGCGCGTCCTCGTCCTGATCGATCAGGATCCAGACCGAGAGGTAGCGGTCGTCGTCGACCGCGCCCTTGGGCTGGCGGAAGCCGATCCCGGCCTTCTGCACCCCGACCCACGGCATGCAGTAGTAGATCTCCTCGCGCATCTGCTTGAGCAGCGGCTCGTGGGTGGTGGCGAGCGCGCGGGCCTTCGGGGTCTTGTACTGATCGATGCTCATGATGGCGTCATCGGCGGCCGCGGGAACCGGGATGAAGAAGATGAGCGCGAGCGCGGCGAGCCGGCGAACGACGAAGCGGGACATCGTGTGTCTCATCGGGATCCTCCTGTTCGCGGAGCCATTCGCATCCCGACGAGTGCGCCTTGCGCCTTCCTTCGGTAGCCCGGCTGTCAGGTTCCGCCTGACCCGTGGCTTTGCGTCCCCGTCTCACGACGGGTTTGCCGTTGTCGGGAAGCATCTCCGCGTCGAACCAGTAGGAGCAATCACGGTGCCAGCCCAATCGGACCCGGATCGCCTGCTGCCGCGGGCAGATAGGCTGGGTCCGGGGACGACGGTGTCATCCGGGTGACGCGCGTGTTGCCGGTGTGTTCGGGAGCCGGATGTGCTATCCATGCGTGGTGCTGCCGAGGGCACCGCTGTCCGTTACCTTGCTGTTCCTCGCGGCGGTCGTCGTGATGCTGGGGCTGGTGCTTCGAGCCGCCGCGTCCGCCGCCCGCTCCGTGTCGCCCGGCGCCCGGCTCGCGGTGCGGCTCGCCGGCGTGGGCCTGGTCGGCTGGCTCGCGCTGATCGCGACGCTCGCCACCGGCGGCTTCTTCGCCGACTTCCAGGCGCTGCCGCCCCACATGCTGCTGGCCATCGGGCCGCCGCTCCTGGGGATCCTCGCGCTCACGTTCTCGCCGGGGGTGGCTCCGCTGCTGGCCGTGCTGCCCCGGGCCTGGCCGGTCGGCGCGCAGGCCTTCCGAATCCTGGTGGAGATCGTGCTGTGGCGGCTCGCGGTGGCGGGCGTCGCGCCCGACATCATGACGTTCCACGGGCGCAACGTGGACATCCTGGTCGGGCTCTCGGCGCCGCTCGTCGCCTACTACTGCTTCGTGCGGCGCGCGTGGCCCGCGCGCGTGGCGCTCTGGTGGAACTGGGCGGGCATCCTGATCCTGCTGAACGTGGTGGTGCAGGCCCAGCTCTCGGCGCCCACCCCGTTCCGCGTGTTCGTGACCGAGCCGCCCACCACCTTCATCGCGCACGTGCCCTACATCTGGCTACCCGCCTTCCTGGTGCCGCTGGCCTGGCTGCTCCACGCGGTCTCGCTGCGGCAGCTCCGGTCGAGCTACGGCTTGCGGCGGTAGCGCATGTTCAGCAGCTCCACGAAGAGCGAGAACGCCATCGCGAAGTAGATGTAGCCCTTCTCCATGTGCGAGCCCATGCCCTCGGCCACCAGCATCACGCCGATCAGCAAGAGGAAGGCGAGCGCGAGGATCTTGAGGCTCGGGTGGTGGTCGATGAAGCCGCTCACCGCCCCCGCGGAGACCAGCATCACCAGCATCGCGATCACCATGGCGGTCACCATGATCGAGAGCTGGTTGGCCATGCCTACCGCGGTGACGACCGAGTCGAGCGAGAACACGATGTCGAGCAGCAGGATCTGGACCAGCACCCACAGGAACGCGCCCCGGGCGCCCGCGCCCGTCCGCTCCGGGTGGCTCGCCTCGACCTTGTCGTAGATCTCCCACGTGGCCTTGAAGATGAGGAAGAGCCCGCCGCCCAGCAGGATGAGATCGCGGCCGGACACTCCGCGGCCGAGCACGGTGACGAGCGGCTCGGTGAGGCTCATGATCCACGAGATCGTGAGCAGGAGTCCGATCCGGATGCCCAGGGCCAGGACCAGCCCGAGTCGGCGCGCGAGCTCGCGCTGCCCTTCGGGCAGCCGGCCCACGAGGATCGCGATGAAGACGACGTTGTCGATGCCGAGAACGATCTCCATCGCGGTGAGGGTGGAGAGCGCCAGGAGACCGTCGGCGGTGAGGAGGGCGGGCATCGGGCGGCGGGGCGCGGAGCTCGCCCGCGAGACTACTTCACGTGCGGCAGCACGTGGCGCGCGAACAGCTCGATCGCGGCCAGATCCTCCTGATCCAGCATCTGCAGCAGCACGCGCTGCACGCCCGCCTCGTCCCATTCGCGGAGGCTCTCGACGACCTCGGCCGGCGTGCCCACCAGGAAGCTCGCGGCGCGCCAGCCCGCTTCGTCGGCGGGCATCTGGGGGAAGATGGCGCGGGCCGCCGCGATGCGCTGGGCCACGTCGTCGCGGTCGCGGCCGATGGCGAGCGGGATCATCAGGGAGCGGGCGATGGTCTCGGGATCGCGGCGGACGGCGGCGCAGTGCGTGGCCAGCACCTCGCGCTTCTGCCGGAAGCCGGCCGGATCCACCCGCGTGACGTTCCACTCGTCCGCGAACTCGGCCGCGATGCGGAGCGTGCGCTTCTCGCCGCGGCCGCCGATCACCACGCGCAGGCGGCCGTGGGTGGGCAGGGGATGGGTCTCGGCCTTCCGCAGCGGATAGTAGGGCTGCTCGAGGGTGACCGGCTCGCCGACGCCGAGGGCGCGGATGTAGCGGGCCGCGCACTCAAGCCGGTCGAGCCGCTCCTTCATGGGCGGGAGCGCGATGCCGAACATGTTGTGCTCGTGCTCGTTCCAGCCCCCGCCGAGCCCGAGGTCGATGCGCCCGTCGGAGAGCGCGTCGAGCGCTCCCGCCATCTTGGCGAGCAACGCGGGGTGGTAGAACGTGATCGGCGAGACCACCGGACCGAAGCGGATGCGCCGGGTGCGCATCGCCACCGCGGTGAGCGACGTCCACGTCTCGAGCGAGGGACGCCTCGCGTCGCCGAAGAGCCCGGTGAGATGGTCCGATCGACAGAGCGACTCGTAGCCCATGTCCTCGGCGGCCTCCATCAGCCGGAGCCACCGCTCCCAGGTGAGCCCTTCCTGCCCTTCGATCATGATGCCGACGCGCATGACGTGGCTCCTTCCGGGGCACGATGCCGGGAGATCCCGATCGGGACCCGGGTGCTCATGTATACCGCAAGTGCCGCCTTCCCCGCCGTGATAAACTCGGCCCCGTCGCGGCCATGGCGCCCTCTCAGCGACTCTTGCTGCTGATTCCCACCACCACCTACCGGACGGAGGACTTCGTCGAGGCCGCGCGGTCGCTCGACGTGGATCTGGTCGTCGCGTCCGACCGGCCGAACGTCATGTCGGGCGAGTTCCCGGATCACCTGTTGACGCTGCCGTTCTCCGATCCGACCGCCGCGGTCCGCGAGATCCGCGGCTATGCGGCGCGCCGGCCGCTGGACGCGGTGGTCCCGGTGGATGACGCCACCACCGTGGTGGCCTCCGCCATCGGCCAGGCGCTGGGGCTGCGCGCCAACCCGCTCGCGGCCGCGCAGGCCACGCGCAACAAGGCGGTGATGCGCGAGCTGCTCGCGCGGGCGGCGGTGCCGTCGCCGACGTTCACGCGCGTGGCGCTGGCCGACGATCCACGCGCGCACGCCCGGCGGGTGAGCTACCCGTGCGTGCTCAAGCCGCTGGTGCTCGCGGCGAGCCGGGGGGTGATCCGGGCCGACGACGCGACGGAGTTCGTGGCCGCGTTCGAGCGGATTCGCGCCATCCTGGGCGCCCCGGACGTGGCCGAGGTCGGAGAGGGGACCGACGCGATCCTGGTCGAGGGCTTCGTCCCGGGGAGCGAGGTCGCGCTCGAGGGCTTGCTCGAGGACGGCCGCCTCCACACGCTCGCCCTGTTCGACAAGCCGGATCCGCTCGATGGCCCGTTCTTCGAGGAGACCGTCTATGTGACCCCGTCCCGCCTGCCCGAGGTCACCCAGGCCGCGGTGGCCGAGACGGCCGCGCGGGCCGCGAGGGCGCTCGGGCTCACCGACGGCGCGGTGCATTGCGAGCTGCGGCTGCGCCCCGCCGCGGCGGGGCCCGAGCCGGTAGTGCTGGAGATCGCGGCACGCTCCATCGGCGGGCTCTGCGGACGCACGCTGCGCTTCGGCACCGGCATGTCGCTCGAGGAGCTGATCCTGCGCCGGGCGCTGGGCCGGCCGATCGCCTCGATGGAGCGCGAGCGGGCCGCCGCCGCGGTCATGATGATCCCGATCCCGCGCGGCGGCATCCTCGAGGAGGTGGGTGGGCTCGACGAGGCCCGGGCGGTGCCACACATCGAGGACGTGACGATCTCGCTCCACAAGGGGCAGGAGGTCGTGCCGTTGCCGGAGGGCTCGCGGTACCTCGGCTTCATCTTCTCGCGCGCCGACACGCCCGTCGAGGCGGAGGCGAGCCTGCGCGAGGCCCATCGCCGCCTGCACTTCGTGATCCGCTGAGCTCGCGCCGACCCGGAGCTGTTCGGCCGGCCGCGCGGGAACGGAGAGACGAACCATGAGCATCGTCCGCGAGTTCGAGCGCGCCTTCAACCGGCAGGACGTGGGGGCCCTGGTCGGCTGCTTCACGCCGGACGGCAGCTACCACGACACCTTCTTCGGCGGGCACGCCGGCGCGGACACGCTCCGCGCCATGTTCGAGCGGATGTTCCGCGAGGGCCGCGACTACGCCTGGACCATGGAGACCGTGGTCGAGACGGACGCCGGTGCGGCCTCGGAGTGGACG
The DNA here is from genome assembly GCA_035569855.1 of Candidatus Dormiibacterota bacterium. GTDB lineage: Bacteria > Methylomirabilota > Methylomirabilia > Rokubacteriales > CSP1-6 > CAMLFJ01. The sequence continues at coordinate 3,199 of DATMMH010000238.1, read as the reverse complement.
TTCGGCTACACGGTCACCGAGGCGATCCCCCGGAGTGCCGGACGCGCGGTGCGCTTCCGCGGGATGAGCTTCTTCGAGAAGCGCGAGGGCAAGATCTCGGCCTATCGCGAGTCCTTCGACATGGGCGCCGCGCTGCTCCAGCTCGGGTTCAGCCCGGAGGCGACGGCCAAGACCATTCGGCGCCATCGCCTGTGATGGGCCCGGCCGCCAAGTTGCCGTCCCGATTGTTGGGTTGCAAGACCTGACCCCATTTGTCCACGTACGTCCTCCGACGGGTTCTGCTGTTCATCCCCACGCTGGTCGGAGCCTCGGTCCTGATCTTCGTGCTGATGCGGCTCGTGCCCGGCGACATCGCGGAGATCCTGGTCTACCAGACGGGATCGGAGTCGAGCGCCGTCCAGAAGAAGCAGATCCAGCAGATCCGGCGAGAGCTGGGACTCGATCGGCCCGTCGTCGCCCAGTATCTCGATTGGATCGGCGGGGCGGCGCGCGGCGACTTCGGCCGGTCGTACGTGCAACGCCGGCCGGTGGTGGACATCTTGAAGGAGCGCTTCCCGCGCTCGATGGAGCTGGCCCTGCTCACGCTCGTGCTCGCGATGGCGTGGGCGATCCCGCTCGGGGTGGTCTCGGCGGTTCGGCAGAACACCGCGCTCGACTACCTGGCGCGCCTGGTCAGCCTGAGCGGGCTGAGCCTGCCCCTGTTCTTCACCGGCGCGCTCATCCTGTACGGACTCGTGCGCTTCTTCCACTGGCTACCCCCGCTCGAGTTCGTCTCGTTCACCGAGAGCCCGAGTGAGAACCTGAAGCAGCTGATCTGGCCCGCCCTGGCCCAGGCCTACTACATCAGCGCGCCGATCACCCGCCTCACGCGCTCGCAGATGCTCGAGGTGGTGCGCCAGGACTACGTGCGCACCGCGCGGGCCAAGGGGCTCACCGAGCGCGCGGTGGTCTACCGGCACGCGCTGCGCAACTCTCTCCTGCCGGTGGTGACCTTCATCGGGTGGTGGGGCGGGCGGCTCCTGGGCGGGCTCGTGATCATGGAGATCATCTTCGTGGTCCCGGGGATGGGCAGCGCCCTGATCCAGGCGGTGAGCCAGCGCGACTATCCCGCCGTCCAGGCCATGGTCTTCGTGATGGCCCTGGTGTTCCTGATCGTGAATCTGGCGGTGGACCTGCTCTACGCGTGGCTCGATCCCCGCATCCGGTATGCGTGAGGCCGGCGTGACGTCGGCGCTCCGGCGCTTCGTGATCGGGCAGCCGCTGGGGGCGGGCGGCGCGGTGGTGGTGCTGGCCCTGATCGCGGTGGCCCTGCTCGCGCCCGCGCTCGCCCCCCACGGCCCGAAGGAGACGGGCTTCGCCACCTACGTCGCGCCGGGCCGCGAGTTCCCGATGGGCACGGACCAGGTCGGGCGCGACGTGCTGAGCCGGGTGATCTGGGGCGCGCGGCTGTCGCTCTACGTGGGCGTGGTCTCGGTGGTCTTCGGCGTCACCCTGGGCGCCCTCTGGGGCGTGGTGACCGCCTACGTGGGAGGGACGACCGACACCGGCAGCCAGCGAATCGTCGACTGCCTGATGGCGCTGCCCCCGATCATCCTGGCGCTCTCGCTCATGGCCGCGCTCGGTCAGTCCGTCAACAACGTGATCGTGGCCCTGGTGATCCTGCTCACGCCCACCGCCGCACGGACCGTTCGCTCGGTGGCCCTCGGGGTGGCGGCGACCCCGTTCATCGAGGCCGCGGAGGCGGCCGGAGCCTCGCGGGCCCGCATCGTCTTCCGCCACCTCATCCCGAACTGCATGGCGAGCTACATCGTGCTCGTCACCACCAACATCTCCTATGCGATCGTGGTGGAGGCGTCGCTCAGCTTCATCGGCGCGGGCGCTCCGCCCGACGAGCCGTCGTGGGGCGGCATGCTCGCGGCGGGGATCCAGGCGCTCGAAACCGCGCCGTGGATGGTATTCTTCCCGGGACTGGCCATCAGCTTGGCCGTGTTCGGCCTCAACCTACTCGGCGATTCGATCCGCGACCTCACGGATCCCCGCCTCCGCGGCGGCCTGGGATAGCCCGCCGCCTCGCAAAGGAGCGATAGCGATGACGATGAGCCTCCCAAGACTCATTCGCCTCGCGGCCCTGCCCGCCGCCCTGCTCGTGACCACCGGGACCCTGGTCCCGTCGTCCGCCGCCCAGGAGAAGCCCCGCACCGGCGGAATCCTGACCTGGTTCGACTACGGCGACCCCGGCCGCCTCGACGTCCACGCCGAGTCGCCCCTGGTCGTCCAGCAGGCCACCGCCGGCATCTATAGCGGGCTGCTCCACTACGACCCCGACGAGCCGAGCAAGATCATCGGCGACTTGGCCGAGCGCTGGACCGCCTCGCCGGACGGAAAAACGTATACGTTTCATCTACGAAAGAACGTGAAGTGGCACGACGGCCAGCCCTTCAGCTCGGCGGACGTGAAGGCCTCGTTCGACCGCCTGCTCAATCCCGAGTTCCGGAGCCCGAAGTGCGGGGCCGCGCTCAAGCCCATGGTGGCGAGCGTGGAGGCGGTGGACCCGAACACCGTCGAGTTCAAGCTCAAGTTCGCGGCCGCGCCCTTCCTGCCGTCGATCGCGTCGGCGTGGTGCCGGATCGCCGCCAAGCACGTCCTGGCCAAGTACGGCGACCTCAACGCGCCCGAAGCCCAGATCGGCACGGGACCGTTCAAGTTCAAGAAATACGAGCGCGGCAGCGTGATCGAGTGGGAGAAGAACCCGAACTACTTCATCCCCGGGCTACCGTATCTCGACGGGGTCAAGCAGTTCATCCTGGTGGGCGGGCCGACCCAGCTCGCGGCGGCCAAGGCGTCGAAGATCATGCTGTGGGACGCGTGGCCGCCGATGCGCAAGACCCAGGCCGACGAGCTCGGCCGCACGCGCACCGACGTCGACATCTACCAGGCCCCGATCAACACCGTGTTCTTCGTCTACTTGAACGCCAAGAAGCCGCCCTTCGACAACCCGGACATGCGCCGGGAGGTGAACCTCGCCATCGACCGGCAGGAGCTGGTGGCCAAGGCCCTCGAGGGCGCGGGGGTGGCGTGCGCGATCCTCGACCCGAAGCTGGTGGGCGACTTCGCCCTTCCGCTCGATGAGGTGGCCAAGGCCCCCGGCTGCCGCCAGCCCAAGGACGCCGACATCGCCGAGGCGAAGAAGCTGGTGGAG
>DATMMH010000237.1:0-3718 GCA_035569855.1 Candidatus Dormiibacterota bacterium | reverse complement strand
ACGTTGCTCGTCGGAACCGTCACCGCCAGCCCGGCGGACGACAAGAAGCTGACCCCGCAGCAGGAGAAGATGAAGACCTGCAATGCCGACGCGGCCGACAAGAAGGGTGATGATCGGAAGGCCTTCATGTCGCAGTGCCTGAAGGGCGGCACCGCCGCGCCGATGACCCAGCAGGACAAGATGAAGAAGTGCAACGTCGACGCGGGCGACAAAAAGGGCGACGAGCGGAAGGCGTTCATGTCGCAATGCCTGAAGTCGGACAAGAAGTCCTAAGGGATCCGAGCGCGGAGGCCGCGGGGGCGCGCGCGATGGGGCGTCGATCCGGACGCCTCCTCGGCCTCATCCGCTGGATGACCTCTCAGAATTCGTGATCTCGAAGTCCTCGGGGCGAGGCCGGCGGAACAGCAGGTCGAAGGCGAGCCAGCAGAGCTTGGAGTAGGGGTAGAAGAAGATCGGCGCCAGGATCATCCCGACGATCCCGCCGTAGTAGACGGCGTCCCACGGCGGACGCGGCCAGGTCAAGAGCAGCACCAGTACCAGGCCGGCCGCGAAGAGCCCCTCCGAGAAGGCCATGTTGAACACCATGGCCCCGAGGAAATAGTCGGGCTCTCCGCGGTCGAGCTTGAGGTGGCAGCGGGGACAGGCCGGGCGCGTGTAGAACCACCGCTCCGTCACCGGTCCAGCGCCACAGTTGGGGCATCGCCGCCATAGCGCCCGAGCGAACATCGCGAGCGCTCGCGTCACCGATGTCCCCGCCTCACCGATAACGCGGATGCCACTCCTGGCCGGTCCACGTCGTCCACTTCACCGGCTCGAGGCGCACCAGCACGCGGGGACGGCCGATCGTCCGCTCGGCGTAGCGGGGCCCGTCCGGTCCGAGGTAGCGACGGGCGAGACGATGCGTCAGCGCGAGCAGGGTGGGGCTCGCGGTCGGGGCGATGGGGCCTTCCAGGATCCGCGCGTCGGCCTGCACCTGCACCCGGGTGTGATGGGCGTGCACGTCGTCCGCCACGTGGAAGGCCACGCGCCGATTCGCCCGGAGGTGGGCGATCCACTGCGCGCGCTCGCGCCCGACCACCAGGAAGCTCCGACGATCCCGCTCGAACTCGTACCAGACCGGGGCCACGTACGGCCAGCCGTCGGCGGTGACGGTGGCGAGGCGCCCGTTCCAGGGCTCCTCCAGGAAGGTCGCCAGCTCCGCGTCGGTGAGCGGCCCGATCTTCTCGCTCGGCCGGTAGGCCACGCTCATCTCAGCGCGGGCGCCGCAGCACCGCGATCAGGTAGAGCACGATGGCGAGGTTGACCGCCACGAAGATCATCCGGGTGACGCTCACGCGCCGGACGAGCTCGTACAGCTCGAGGGGCAGGAACGAGGCGGTCACGATCACGGTGAGGTACTCGGCCCACCGGCGGCGGAGCAGCAGGCCCGTCCCCTCGGTGAGAAAGATCGCCGCGTACACGAACGTCCCGACGCCGATGGCCCGCAGCGTGTGCGGTTCCACCGCCACCAGCCGGCCGACCGCCCCATCGACGTAGTGGTCGCTGGGATGCAGATGCAGCCACGCGACCCACCGCTCGAGACTTCGCGCGATGTCGTGGTTGGCGAAGTAGAGCGCGCTGACGCCGACTGCGACGAGCAGCAACCCCTTGGCGAGCTTGAACCCGCCGATGAGCCACAGCATTCGGTCGCCGCGGGATTCGGGCTCCCCGATGGCGCGACCCCGCGGTCAGGCCTTGAGGGTGAACTTCTGGAAGGTGTGGCAGTTCGCCGGCACGCGGCCGCGGCTCACCGCGAACGTCCAGGTGACCTCGGCCACGTAGATGTCGCCGCGGGAGTCCACCGCGATGCCGTGCGGAGCCGCGAAGCTGCCCGCCGCGGTGGCCTCCGGCGTGCCCCAGCGGGTGAGGAGCCGCCCGTCGCGGTCGAAGACGCTCACGCGCCCGTAGAGAGGATCGGTGATCTTGCGGCCCTGCCGGGGCGCCGAGTCGCCTTTGTGCCACCAGAGCTCCGAGACGTAGGCGCGCCCCTGCGCGTCGAACACGAGATGCGTGGGCCGCTGGGTGTCGGTCCACTCGCTGAGGTACTCGCCGTCCGGGCTGAAGATCTGGACGCGGTCGTTCTCCCGGTCGCAGACGAAGATGCGCCCGTCCGCGGACGCCGCGATGCCGTGAGGCAGGTAGAACTGGCCGGGCCCGGTGCCCGGCACGCCCCAGGATCGCTTCAGCTCGCCGTTCGGGCCGAACTGGTGCACGCGGCAGTTGCCGTAACCGTCCGAGACGTAGAGATCGCCCTTGGGGCCTACCGCGAGATTGGTGGGCCGGTTGAAGCCGTCCGCCGGCTTGGTGATCGTCAGATAGTCCTTGCCGTCGTAGCCGGTGTCGGCCGGCTTGTCCATCGTGCCGAGGGTCAAGAGCAGCTTGCCCTTGGGCGTGAACTTCCGCACCGTATGGTTGCCGTCGTCGGTGCAGTAGAGCATCTCGTCCGGCCCGACCGTGATGCCGTGGGTGCGATAGGTGAACTGGCCCTCGCCCCAGGATCCCTGGAACTTGCCGTTCCGGTCGTAGGCGATGATCGGATGATCCCCTCGGCAGATCAGGTAGACACGGTCCTCCGCATCCACCGCGACGCCGGCCACGTCGCGATGTTCGTAGCCCGACGGAAGCTGCTCCCAGCCCTCGACGACCTGATACGTCAGCGCGCTCGTTCCCGCCATTGGGTCTCCTCCCGCTCCGTCTCGATGAACCCGCGTCGCTCGTGCCGCCGCCCGACCGCAGCAGCACTATCGGAGAAACCTCCTGCCGAGTCAAGCCACCCACGGTGCGGTACACTACCGCTGCCATGCTCATCGCGCAGATCACCGACACCCACATCAGCACGCCCGACAGTCCCAACGACCGCTACTTCCGGACGCCGGAGCATCTGGAGCGCGCGGTCGCGCATCTGAACCGCCTGGACCCGCGCCCGGACGTGGTGCTGGCCACCGGCGACCTGGTCGAGCGCGGCGAGCCCGAGGAGTACGCCCGGCTGCGGTCCATCCTCGACCGCCTCGCGATGCCGCTCTACGTGATCCCCGGCAACCACGACTCGCGTGAGAACTTGGCGCGGGCCTTCGCCGACCGCGGCTATCTGCCGCAAGACGGAGGCTTCCTCCACTACACGGTCGAGGAGTGGCCGGTGCGGCTCATCGGGCTCGACACGCAGGTCCCCGGGCAGCCGGGAGGCCAGCTCTGCGCGCAGCGGCTCGGCTGGCTCGACGCGCGACTCGCGGCGGCGCCGGCGCGACCCACGCTGTTGTTCATGCATCACCCTCCGTTCATGACCGGGATGCCGGCGATGGACGCCATGGGCCTCGCGGGCAAGGACGAGCTGGCCGGCGTGATTCGCCGCCATCCGCAGGTCGAGCGGCTGGTGTGCGGGCACGTGCACCGGCCGATGACGCGGCGGTTCGCGGGCACCGTCGCCAGCACGAGCCCCGCCACCGCGCACCAGCTCGCGCTCGACCTGGCGCCGGCGCAGCGCCTGGCGGTCGTCATGGAGCCGCCGGCGTGCTCGCTCCATCTCTGGCTCGACGCGGACTCGGGTCTCGTGAGCCATCTGAGCGTGATCGGGGACGAGCGGCCGCCGTTCACGGTCTACGACGGCCAGCGCTGGCTGCGCGACGCGATCCCGCCTCCCGCCTTCCATCCGCGCTGACCGCGAGCGCGCGGGCGCGGGTCA
>DATMMH010000236.1:0-2947 GCA_035569855.1 Candidatus Dormiibacterota bacterium | reverse complement strand
CCGACTTGCTCGAGACCACGAACAGCGAGCGACCGAGGTTGATGGCCTCGAGCACGTGCTTGACCGCTCCGGGGTCGGTCGAGTCGAGCACCAGCATGTCGGGGAAGCCCATCTTGGAGCCGAGCGTCTCGTTGAAGACCTCGCCGGTCGACGAGGAGCCGCCCATGCCGAGTAACACGACGTGCGAGTACTGCAGGCGGCGCACCTCGTCGGCGAAGTTGCGGATGTCCTCGGCGTGGCCCCGCATGATCGTGGGCGAGGTGAGCCATCCGAGCCGGTTACGCACGGTGGCCGCGTCGCCCTTCCAGAGCGTGGCGTCCTTGACCCAGAGCCGGTCGAGGAACTCGCGCGCCTCCAGGAAGCGCAGTGTCTCCTCCACCGCGGGCAGCTTGAGCGGATCCGGCAGCGGCGGCGGCGGGGTGATCACGGCGGGGGCCGGGGCGGGGGTGCGCTCCGGCCCCCTGGCGGCTGGCCGCTCGGCGGGCGGCCGCGGGGTCGCTTCGGCGGGGGCGGGGGATGGCTCCTGGCGCGCGGCCGCGCGCTTCGGCGCCGGCGGCCTGGCCGCTGCCTTTCCCTCGCCCGCAGCCGGCTTGAGCGGAGCCTTGTCGGCGCCCAGGAGCCCGGCCTCGAGCTGGCCGATCTTCACCACCTGGCGCGTGTGCGACTCTTCACCCGCGAACTGGGCCCCGAGGAATGCCTGCACGATCTCGATCGCGGCCTTGACCCCGAGCGCGGGCGCGGCGAGGCAGACCACGTTGGCGTCGGCTTCTTCGCGGCACACACGCGCCGCGCCCGCGTCGTGGCAGAAGGCGGCGCGGATGCCCCGCATCTTGTTGGCCGCCATCGCCCCGCCCGCGCCACTCACGCATAGCAGGATGCTCGCGTCCACGAAACCCCGCAACACGGCCTGGCCGACCGCCCGGGCATAGTCGGGGTAGTCCACGGGCTCCGCGGAGAAGGTGCCGAGGTCGAGGACGTCGTGTCCCTCGGCTTCGAGGGCGGAAACCAGCGGTTCCTTGAGCGGAAATCCGGTGTCGTCGCAGCCGATCGCGATTCGCATGGTCGCCGCGACGTCTATTCTCTCAGGAGTCGCCAGAGCCGACAATGTTGTCGTACAGACGTCGCTGCCGCTCCCGGGCACCCCGGTAGCGGGCGTGGCGCTCCGCGTCCGGCCGCAAGACCTGTGCCGGGGGTTGGGCGGGCGGGGGAGGGATGCCCAGGGCCTCCAGGGTGAGCAGGGCGGCCCCGCGCGCCGAGGCCTCCGCGTCGCGGCCCAGCGCGATCGGGACTCCCAGAGCGTCGGCGATGATCTGGGCCCAGGCGGGGGAGTGTCCCAGCGCGCCTCCCGAGCCCACCACGACGTGAGCGGGCTCGGCCAGTTGCCGCAGTCGGTCATAGATCTCGGCGAGCCGGAAGGCGACGGCCTCGAGCAGGGCGCGCATGATTGCGCCCGCGCCGGTGTCGAGCGACAGTCCGGCGAGGGCGGCGCGGGCATCCGGGCGCCAGCCGGGACTGCGCTCGCCCGCGAGGAAGGGCAGGGCGATGAGGCCGTGATCGGCGAGGGTGGGCGTGCGGATGATCTCCTCCAAGGCGGCTTCGTCCGCGGGCAGCGCCAAGGCTTTGCGACACCAGGCCAGCACGTTGCCACCCTCGGAGGTGGCGCCGCCCACGATCGCGCGCGCCGCGTCGACGCGATACCGCCAGAGTCCCCCAGGCGTCGGATCGTGCGGGCCCACGGGCTCGCGCCGCACCACGCGGAGAGCGGCCGATGTGCCGACGTTCAGGGCGATGCGCCCGGGGTCGGCGCAGTCCGAGCCCACGCTGGAGCAGGCCCCGTCGCCGCGGGCCGGATGCCAGGGCACGCGCGCGAGCGCGGGCCAGCGCGCCGCGTACGGAGCGACGAGGCCCGGCGCGGCGCCGTCGTCGACGCGCGGCAGCGCGTCGGGATCGATACCCGCGACGGCCAGCATCTCCGGGTCCCACCCGCCGCTCGACTGGTCGAGCAGGCCTGTGCCGGAGGCCATCGAGAGGCTCGTGGCGACGAGTCCGGTGAGCTGCGCCTGCAGGTATTCGGCGAAGCCGCACCAGATCGCGGCCCGATCGAAGATCGCCGGACGCGCCTCGCGCAGCCAGCGGAGCTTGGCGGGGAAGAACGTGGAGTGCAGCGGCGCTCCAGTGCGCGCGTGGACCCGCGCGGGGTCGTGGGCGCGCCGCAGCGACGCGGCGGCCGCCGCGCTCCGCGTGTCGGCCCACGTGATGACCGCGGTCAGCGGGCGCCCCGCCCGGTCGAGCGCCAGGAGGCTGTGCCAGAAGACGGAGGCGCCCACCGCGGCGATCTCGCCCGCGCGCGCCCCGCAGCCGGCGACACAGCCGTCGATTGCCTGCGCCAGCGCGCGCAGCAGCTCGTCGGCGTCCAGCTCGACGCCGCCGTCGGGGGTGGTGCGCGGCTCGTACGCCACGTGACCGACCGCGTCGGGCAGCGCCCGCCCGGTCGCGTCGAAGACGCGCGCGCGCGCCCCGCTGGTACCCACGTCCAGCGCCATGACCAGCATGTGCGGTACTATACGAATTCAAGCGAAGCGAGCTCGAAGAGATAGGAGACCACGTCCATGTCCCTCATCACGGTGCTGAGCCCGGTGGGCGAGCTCCGGACGGCGACCACGGCGATCCCGCCGATGCCCGCCGATCTCCGCGGCCTCACGGTGGGCTTCCTCGACAACACCAAGCACAACTTCGACCGGCTCGTCGTCGCCATCGGCGAGGCCCTGAAGGCGCGTCACGGCGTCGCGCGCGTGGTGCACCTGCGCAAGGCCAACGCGGCCACCGGGGCCGCCCACGAGATCATCGAGGCGCTCGCCAAGGAGTGCGATCTCGTCTTCGCCGGCTCCGCGGACTGAGGCTCCTGCACGTCGTGGAGTCTCCACGACTCGCTGGAGCTGGCCCGGGC
>DATMMH010000235.1:0-10847 GCA_035569855.1 Candidatus Dormiibacterota bacterium | reverse complement strand
GGCTGCCGAAGCTGGTGAAGGGGCTCTCGCCGCAGGGCGGGCGGCTCGCGGCCGAGGCCATCATGACCACCGACACCCGGCCCAAGGAGGCGGCGCTCCGGGTGGACGTGGCGGGCCGGCCCGTCACCATCGGCGGGATCGCCAAGGGGGTGGGGATGATCGAGCCCCACATGGCGACGATGTTCTGCTTCCTCGCCACCGACGCCATGGTGGCGCGGGACTCGCTGCCGCGAGTGCTGCGCCGCGCGACCGACCGCTCCTTCAACCGGATCACGGTGGACGGCGACCAGTCCACGAGCGACACGGTGGCGATCCTCGCCAACGGGCTCGCCGAGAACGCGTCGCTCGAGCGCGGGGGTAAGGGACTCCGCCAGTTCGCCCGGGCGCTCGAGGCCATCACGGAGAAACTGGCCCGGATGCTCGTCGAGGACGGCGAGGGTGCGACCAAGCTCGTGGAGATCGCGGTGCGGGGCGCCCGGACCCGGCGGGAAGCGGTGCTGGCCGCCCGCGCGGTGGCCAACTCTCCGCTCGTCAAGACCGCCATCAACGGGGCCGATCCAAACTGGGGACGGATCATGATGGCCCTCGGCAAGAGCCCGGCCCGGGTGGCGGCCGAGCGCGTGTCCCTCGCCATCGGCGACGAGCTGCTCGTGGAGAAGGGGATGCTGCGGCCCGGGGCCCGGCTCGACCGTATCCACGAGATGATGGGCGGCCCCGGCTACACCATCTCGATCGATCTGGGCCTGGGGCGCGGCGAGGACCGGGTGTGGACATGCGACCTCAGTGAGGAGTACGTTCGAATCAACGCGAAGTACACGACCTAACACGCACGGTCTCGAGCTTCGGTCCCCGCCGCGCCCACGTCGGCCGGCGGGGAAGCGTCGCGCCCCTTTCCGGGGGCCGGCCGCTCGGGACCGGAGGCCAACCGAACGACGACGGAAAGGACGCCAGGACCATGGCTGCACTGACCATGAAGGAGCTGCTGGAGGCCGGGGTGCATTTCGGCCACCAGACCAAGCGATGGAACCCGAAGATGCAGAAGTACATCTTCGGCGAGCGCAACGGCATCTACATCATCGATCTGCAGAAGACCCTCAAGAAGTTCCGCGAGGCCTACGCCTTCGTGCGTGATCTCGCCGCGGACGGCGGTGTGGTGCTCTTCGTGGGCACCAAGAAGCAGGCCCAGGAGACGGTGCTCGAGGAAGCGGGGCGCTGCGGGATGTTCTACGTCAACCACCGGTGGCTCGGCGGCACGATGACGAACTTCACCACGATCCGCAAGTCGATCGCCCGTCTCAAGAAGCTCGACGAGATGAGCGAGACCGGCGAGTACGAGCGGCTGCCCAAGAAGGAAGTGATCGGGCTCGAGCGCGAGCGGGCCAAGCTGCAGAGCGCGCTGGTGGGGATCAAGAACATGGACCGGCTGCCCTCCGCGATCTTCATCATCGACCCCAAGAAGGAGTCGATCGCGGTGGAGGAGGCCCGCCGGCTCCAGATCCCGATCGTGGCCATCGTGGACACCAACTGCGATCCGTCCGGGATCGACTACCCGGTCCCCGGCAACGACGACGCGATCCGCTCGGTGCGCCTGATCACCTCCCGCATCGCGGACGCGGTGATCGAGGGCAGCGGCACCCACGCCAAGCAGGAAGCGGAGGACGAGATCCCGGCCTCGCCCGACCTGCCGGTAGTGACCGAAGCCGAGATGTCCGCGTCGGCGGAACCCGGCGCGTGACGTCCTGAGGCGGGGAGAATCCATGGCATCTTCCGCGGAACGGGTCAAGGAGCTCCGGGAGCGCACCGGGGCCGGGGTGATGGACTGCAAGGCGGCCCTCGAGGCCGCCAAGGGGGACATGCAGGGTGCGGTCGAGCACCTGCGCAAGAAGGGGCTCGCCGACGCGGCCAAGAAGGCGCACCGCGAAGCGAAGGACGGGGTGGTGGCCGCCTACATCCATCCCGGGAACAAGATCGGCGTGCTGGTGGAGGTGAACTGCGAGACCGACTTCGTGGCCCGTACCGACGACTTCCAGCAGCTCGTGAAGGACGTCGCGATGCAGGTCGCGGCCGCGAATCCCTCCTACGTGTCGCGCGAAGATGTGCCGGGGGCGGTGGTGGAGAAGGAGCGGGAGATCTACCGCGAGCAGATGGCGGACCAGAAGAAGCCAGCGCAGGTCATCGACAAGATCATCGAGGGCAAGCTCGAGAAGTTCTACGCGGAGTCCTGCCTGCTCGAGCAGCCGTTCATCCGCGACGCCTCCGGGAAGACGCGCATGAAGGACATGGTGGACCAGGCCACCTCGAAGATGGGTGAGCGGATCGTGGTCAAGCGCATCGCCCGCTTCCAGGTCGGCGAGAGCTAGGACGCCGATGGCCGCCCCCGGCGCGACCCCCGCGTACCGGCGCGTTCTGCTCAAGCTGTCCGGGGAGGCGCTGGCGGGCGGTCAAGGCTACGGTATCGACCCCGACGTCATCGGCCGCATCGCCGAGGAGATCGCCGAGGTGGTACGGCTCGGGGTCGAGCTGGCGGTGGTCATCGGCGGCGGCAACATCTTCCGCGGTATCGCGGCCAGCGCGGGTGGCATGGACCGGGCCACCGGCGACTACATGGGCATGCTGGCCACCGTGATCAACGCGCTCGCGCTGCAGGATTCGATCGAGAAGGCGGGGGTGCCCACGCGCGTGCTCTCCGCCATCGAGATGCGGGCGGTGGCCGAGCCCTACATCCGCCGGCGGGCCATGCGGCACCTGGAGAAGGGCCGCGTGGTCGTGTTCGCGGCGGGCACCGGAAACCCGTTCTTCACCACCGATACCGCGGGTGCGCTGCGGGCGGTCGAGATCGGGGCGGAGGCGATCCTCAAGGCCACCAAGGTGGACGGCGTCTACACCGCCGATCCGGCGAAGGACAAGACGGCCACGCGCCTGCCGCGGGTGAGCTACATCGAGGTGCTCAACCGCGGGCTCCAGGTGATGGACACCACCGCCATCTCGCTCTGCATGGACAACAAGCTGCCCATCGTGGTGTTCGACCTCACGCGCAAGGGCAACATCCGACGAATAGTCACGGGCGAGCCGGTCGGCTCCGTCGTCGCCGCCGACGCAGGCGCGCCGCCGCCGAGGGGGTAGGCCATGACGCAAGCGGTGATCAAGGAACTCGAGACCCGGATGCAGGCGGCGGTCGACGCCCTCACGCGCGAGTTCGCGGGCGTCCGCACCGGCCGCGCCAACGCGTCGCTCCTGGACGCGGTGCGCGTCGACGCGTACGGTAACCTGACCCCGATCAACCAGCTCGCGTCGGTCTCGGTCCCCGATCCGCGCACGATCGTGATCCAGCCGTGGGACGTGTCGCAGATGAAGGAGATCGAGAAGGGCATCGCCAAGTCGGACCTGGGGCTCACCCCGAGCAACGACGGCAAAGTGATCCGGCTCACCCTGCCCACGCTCACCGAGGAGCGGCGCAAGCAGCTCGCCAAGACGGTAGGGAAGTTCGCGGAGGACGCGCGGGTGGGCATCCGCAACGCGCGACGCGAGGCCAACGACAAGCTGAAGGGGCTCGCCAAGGACAAGAAGGTCTCCGAGGACGAGGAGCGCCGCGGGCACGACCAGATCCAGAAGACCACCGATCGTTTCACCGCGAAGATCGAGGAGCTGGCCAAGAAGAAAGAGCAGGAAATCCTTACCGTCTAGTCGCATTTTTCGCTGTATGGGGGCGTTTTTACTGGCAATTCGGTAGGGGCTCACGTAAGATTCCCTGATATGGCGGCGAAGGCCGGGCTCGGCGTGTCGGTGGCGGAGCTGGCGACCCTTCACGAGGCCGACCTCAAGCAGCGCATCCTGACCCGCCCCGTCCCACGCCACGTCGCGGTCATCATGGACGGCAACGGCCGCTGGGCCATGCAGCGCGGGCTGCCGCGCGTGGCCGGCCACGCCGAGGGCGTCAAGTCGGTCCGGCGGGTCGTGCGGATCGCGGGGGAGCTGGGGGTCCAGTACCTGACCCTCTACGCGTTCTCCTCGGAGAACTGGCAGCGCCCGCAGCAGGAAGTCTCCACGCTCATGACCCTGCTCGAGCGCTCCATCGAGCGCGAGCTGCCGGAGCTCATGGAGCGCAACGTCCGGTTCCGGGTGATCGGGCGGCCCGACGGCGTCCCGACCCGGGTGGGTGAGCGCATTCGCCGGCTGATCGACACCACCGCGCGCAACACCGGGCTCACCCTCGTGCTCGCCTTCAACTACGGCGGGCGCGACGAGCTGGTGGACGCGGTGCGAGCCCTCGCCCGTGACGTGCAGCGCGGCGCGCTGCGTCCGGAGGACATCGACGAGGTTCGAGTTTCGCGCGCGCTCTACACCGACGGCATCCCCGATCCCGACCTGCTCATCCGCACCAGCGGCGAGCTGCGCCTGTCCAACTTCCTGTTGTGGCAGATCGCCTATACCGAGCTGTGGATGACGCCGACGCGGTGGCCGGATTTCGACGGGCGCGAGTTCTGCCTCGCGGTGGCCGAGTTCCAGCAGCGCGACCGCCGCTTCGGGCGGGTGTGATGGCGGGAGCCCACGGCGTTCCGGTCCCGCACCCGGTGGAGAGCGCCGGGTCCTCGCGCGCCGCCGCGCTCCTGCGCCGGCTGCTGAGCACGCTGGTCCTCTTGCCGCTGTTCGTCTGGATGGTGATGGGGGGGCCGGTGTGGATGTTCGGCGCCGCCATGGTGCTGACCGGCGCCCTCGGGCAGTGGGAGTTCACCGGCATGTTCGAGCGTGCCGGGATCCGCACCCTGCGGCGGCTCGGGCTCCTCGGAGGCGTCGTGGTCACCGCGAGCTTCGCGCTGCCGGTCTCGGAGCGCGTGGTCTTCACCGCCGTGCTGCTCTCGGTGCTCGCGGTGGGCCTGCTGCGCGGGGAGAGCGGGCGTCCGGCCTGGGAGCCGGTGGCGGTGACTCTGTTCGGCATCTGCTACGTGAACTGGCTGCTCGGCTACGTCTTCTGGCTCCGCGACGTGGAATCGGGCGTCGAGTGGGTCCTGTTGCTCGTGTCGGTGACCTGGCTCGGCGAGACCGCGGCCTACGTGGTCGGCTCCACGCTCGGCCGCCACAAGCTCGCGCCGGCCATCAGCCCGCGCAAGACGGTGGAGGGGGCGGCGGCCCAGCTCGTGGCGTCGGTGCTGGCCGCGTTCGGCGCGCGCGCGGCGTTCTTCACCGGGCTGTCGATGCGGGAGGCGCTCGTGATCGGGCTCTTGCTGGGAGTGACCGGCCAGATCGGCGATCTCGTGGAGTCCGCGATCAAGCGCAGCGTGGGGACCAAGGACACCGGCCGGCTCATTCCCGGCCACGGGGGCATGCTGGACCGCGTCGACAGCCTGCTCCTCAACACCCCGGTCCTCTTCTACTACGCCACCTATACGAGGTCTCTCGGATCATGAAACGGCTGACCGTGCTGGGGGTGACCGGATCCGTGGGCCGGCGGACGCTCGAGCTGGCGGAGCACTTTCCCGATGAGTTCCGCGTCGAGGGCATGGCCGCGCGCGGCTCGAACCCGGATCTCGTCGTCGAGCTCTGCCGCCGCCACCGGCCCCGGGCCCTGGCGCTGACCGATGCCGCCGCGCTCGAAGTGGTGGCGCGCGCACTGCCCGCGCCGCGGCCCGAGCTGCTGGCGGGGGCGGCGGGTCTGGTGACCCTGGCCGGCCAGGTCGAGGCCGACGTGGTGCTCTCCGCGATCGTGGGCGGCGCCGGGCTGCTGCCGACCATGGCGGCGATCCGGAGCGGCAAGAACGTCGCGCTCGCCAACAAGGAGACGCTGGTGATGGCGGGCAGCCTGATGACCGCGGCGGCCCGTGAGCGCGGGGTGGCGCTGCTGCCGGTCGACTCCGAGCACAGCGCGGTCTTCCAGTGTCTCGAAGGCCACAACCGGAGCGAGGTCGGCCGGGTGCTGCTCACCGCCTCCGGGGGGCCGTTCCGCACCATGAAGGCCCAGGACCTCGCTCGGGTGACCGTGGAGGAAGCCCTGAACCACCCGACCTGGCGCATGGGCGCCAAGATCACGGTGGACTCCGCCACGCTCATGAACAAGGGGCTCGAGGTCATCGAGGCGCGCTGGCTCTTCGACGTCCTGCCGGAGCAGGTGCAGGTGGTGGTGCACCCGCAGTCGATCGTGCACTCGATGGTCGAGTACGTGGACGGATCGATCATCGCCCAGCTCGGGGTCGCCGACATGGGGATCCCGATCCTGTACGCGCTGACCTATCCGCAGCGGCTCGCCTGTCCGGCCGAGCGGCTCGACCTCACCCGGGTGGGGCCGCTCACCTTCGAGGAGCCGGACACGGAGCGATTCCCCTGTCTGGCCCTCGCGCGCGGGGCCCTGCTCGAGGGCGGCTGCGCGCCGGTCATCCTGAACGCGGCGAACGAGATCGCGGTGGCCGCGTTCCTCGACGGACGCATCCGCTTCACCCAGATCCCGGAGCTGATCGCGGAGGCGCTGGCCCGCGTGCCCGGGCACGCGCTGGATTCGATCGACACGTGCGTGGAGGTGGACGCCCGCACCCGGGCGACGGTGAGAGACTGGCTTCCCGGCGGCGTCGCCGCCGCGATCAGATAGCGGGGTCCCGATCATGGCGACTGTGCAGATGCTCGTCTCGTTCGTGGTGGTGCTGGGCATCCTCATCATCGTCCACGAGCTGGGCCATTTCATCATGGCCCGGCTCGCCGGCGTCGGAGTCGAGCGCTTCTCGATCGGCTTCGGCCCGGTGCTGTGGCGCTTCCGGGGCCGGGAGACCGAGTACTGCCTCTCGCTGATCCCGATGGGCGGCTACGTCAAGATGATGGGCGACGACGAGAACCCGCTGGAGGGCGGCAAGACCGGCACGGTCGATCCGGCGAAGGCCTTCAACGGCAAGTCGCTCTTCGCGCGATTCCTCATCGTCTTCGCCGGCCCGGCGATGAATTTCGTCCTGGCCGTCATCATCGCGGCCCTCATGTTCATGGTGATGGGCCGGCCGGTGGCGCCCGCGGTGGTAGGGCGGGTGACCGAGGGCGGCTCCGCCGCGCAGGCCGGGCTCAAGACCGGCGACCGCGTCGTCGCGGTGGACGGCAAGCGCGCGCAGTACTGGGAGGACATCGCCCACGCGGTCCAGGCCGGGACCGGCCGGCCGTTGCAGCTCACCGTGCAGGGGACGGACGGCGAGCGCGCCGTGACGCTGACGCCCATTCAGGCCAAGCGCAAGGACCTCTTCGGGGACGACCAAGTCGTCTGGGAGATCGGGGCCTCTCCGTACAACCCGGCCGCCATCGGCGACACGGTTGCGGGCGATCCGGCCGACCAGGCCAAGCTCAAGTCCGGAGACGTCGTCACCGCGCTCGAGGGCCAGCCGGTCCTCTCCTGGGACGAGCTGGCCGAGCGGATCCACCAGCGCGCCGGCCAGCCCACCCGGCTCGAGGTCAAGCGCGGCAACGAGACCCTGACCCTGACCGTGACGCCCAAGAAGGGGAAGGTCCCCGGGCCCGACGGCAAGGAGATCGAGGTCGGGCTGATCGGCATCCGGCCCGGCGGGGCCGTCATGATGGTCCGCTCCAATCCGATCAGCGCGGTCTGGGAAGGCGTGGTGTGGGCGAGCGACGTCACGCTCAAGACCGCGATCGGGCTCTACAAGATCGTGGTGGGACAGCTCGATCGGAGCAACATCGGTGGACCGATCCAGATCGCCAAGACCGCGGGCGAGCAGGCCCGCCAGGGCATCGTCAGCCTGGCGCTCTTCACCGCGGTGATCAGCATCAACCTCTTCCTGCTGAACCTCCTGCCGGTGCCGATGCTCGATGGCGGCCACCTGCTCTTCTTCGCCTTCGAGGCGGTGCTCGGCCGGCCCCTGTCCCTGCGCAAGCGGGAGGTCGCCCAGCAGGTCGGCTTCGCGCTGCTGATGCTGCTCATGGTGTTCGCCTTCTACAACGACTTCAAGCGGATCGGGCTCTTCTAGGCCGTATGCGCTGGACCCGGTCGCTCATCCCCACGCTCCGGGACGATCCCGCCGACGCGGAGGCCATCAGCCACAAGCTCATGGTGCGCGCCGGCCTCGTCCGCCAGCTCGCGGCCGGTATCTACGTCTACCTGCCGCTCGGGCTCCGCGTGCTCGAGAAGATCAACGCGATCATCCGCGAGGAGATGAACGGCATCGGCGGGCAGGAGATCACGATGCCGGTCCTGCACCCCGCCGAGCTGTGGCAGCAGTCGGGGCGGTGGGACGTGATCGGCGGCGAGATGTTCCGGCTCAAGGATCGCAACGGGCGCGACATGTGCCTCGGGATGACGCACGAGGAGATCATCGCCTGGATCGCGGCCCGGGAGATCCGCTCGTATCGTGACCTGCCGCAGATCTGGTACCAGATCCAGACCAAGGAGCGGGACGAGGCGCGCCCGCGCTCCGGCGTGCTGCGCACCCGCGAGTTCCTGATGAAGGACTCCTACACCCTCGATCCCGACGCGGCCGCGCTCGAGATCTCCTACCACGCCCACAAGGAGGCCTACTGCCGAATCTTCGACCGGTGCGGGGTCGGCTACGTGGTGGTCGAGTCGGATCCCGGCATGATGGGCGGCTCCGGCTCGCACGAGTTCATGGCGCCGAGCGCCGCCGGTGAGGACGAGGTCGCGCTGTGCGACGCGTGCGGCTACGCCGCCAACGTCGAGCTGGCGCGCGGCGTGCCGACCGAGCCGGCTCCGTCGAGCGCGAAGCCCGAGGAGGTCGCCACCCCGGGGGCGCACACCATCGCGGAGGTCTCGACGCAGCTCAAGGTCGACCCCGCGGCCACGATCAAGACGCTCGTGTTCATCGGTCCGGACGGCCCGGTGCTCGCGCTGGTCCGCGGCGATCACGCGCTCCACGAGCGAAAGCTGGCGCGCGCGCTCCGCGCGGAGAGCCGGCCCGCCCATCCGGACGAGGTCAAGCGCCACCTGGGAGTGTCGCCCGGCTCGATCGGGCCCGTCGGGGTCCGCGGCGCCCGCATCGTCGCCGATCTCTCCCTGCGGCGGGGCCGCTACGTCGTGGGCGCCAACCGCGACGGTTTCCACCAGACCGGCGTCGCGCCGGGACAGGACTTCCAGTGCGAGTGGGCGGATCTGCAGGTGGCGCTGGCCGGGGAGGGATGCCCCAACTGTGGCAAGCCGCTCCGCATCGAGCGGGTCATCGAGGTCGGCAACATCTTCAAGCTCGGGACCAAGTACTCGGTGCCGCTGGGCGCCATGTACCTCGACGAGCGCGGCCAGCAGCAGCCGATCGTCATGGGCTCCTACGGAATCGGGCCGGCCCGAATCGCCGCCTCCGCGGTCGAGCAGCGCCATGACGCGGACGGCATCGTCTGGCCATGGGCCATCGCGCCCTTTCACGTCCATCTGGTGCCGGTGGCGGTGAAGGACGCCGGGCAGATGGCCGCCGCGGAAGAGATCTATCGGGATCTCCGGCAGGCCGGCTTCGAGGTGTTGATGGACGATCGCGAGGAGCGGGCGGGCGTGAAGTTCAAGGACGCCGACCTCCTCGGCGTGCCGATCCGGGTGACGATCGGCAACGCCCTGGCCAAGGAGGGTGTGGTCGAGATTCGCCAGCGGAGCACGCGCGCCGACCGTCGCGTGCCGAAGGCGGAGGTCGTCGCCACCGTTCGGGAGATCGCGAAAACGATTTCATAGACATCCGGAACGGCCGGCCCCTTGCGGGGGCCCGGTCCCTGTGCTAAAGTCCTGAAAAAAGTGGGCCGTTGCCCACTTTTTTTGTGGGGGTGGCCGCATGGTAGACGATGCACAGTGGCTCGACCGGGTCGAAGCGGTCGTCGGCCCGGTGCTCGCGGCGCGCGACCTCAACTTGGTCGACAGTGAATGGCGCCGGGAAGGTCGCCGCTGGGTGTTGCGGTTCTTCGTGGACAAGCCGGGCGGCGTCGGCATCCAGGATTGCCAGGCTTTCAGCCGGGAGGCCGGGGACGTGCTGGACGTGTCCGGCTTGATCGAGCCCTCCTACGACCTCGAAGTGTCCTCGCCGGGGCTCGACCGGGTGCTGAAGAAGGACCGTGAGCTGCGCTGGGCGATCGGCCGTGACGTCCACTGCTGGGTGGGCGAGCCGGTGGACGGGCAGACCGAGTTCTCGGGGCGGCTGCTGGAGGTGTCGCCCGCGTCGTTGACGTTGGAGGAGACGGTAGGGACGAGGCACGAGGTGCCGCGCCGGCTGGTGACGAAGGCGCGGCTGGAGCTGCAGGCGTTCGGTCGGACGAAGCGATGATCAACAAAGACCTCATCTACGTTATCGAGCAGATCGGCCGCGAGAAGGGGATCAGCAAAGAGGTCCTCTTCGAGGCGCTGGAGTCTGCCTTGCTGTCGGCGTCCAAGAAGACCATGGGCACCGCGGACAACGTGCGGATGCAGATCGACCGGCGGACCGCCACCCTGCGCGTCTACGCCCGCAAGAAGGTCGTGGCCGCTGTCACGGATCCGAAGCTCGAGATCACGCTCGAGGAAGCCCGGCGGCTCAACACCGACGCGCAGCTCGACGACGAGATCGAGCTCGAGCTGGCCCCGCAGGAGTTCGGGCGCATCGCGGCCCAGACCGCGAAGCAGGTCATCCTGCAGCGCGTCCGGGACGCCGAGCGCGACGCGGTCTACGCGGAGTTCATCGACCGTGAGGGCAAGATCGTGCGCGGCACCGTGCACCGAATCGAGAAGCGCAACGTGATCGTGGAGCTGGGCAAGGCGGAAGCGGTGATCACCGAGCGGGAGCAGCTGCCGGGCGAGCGCTACAACCCGGGCGACCGGCTGCGGGCCTACATGCTCGAGGTCAAGAAGACCGCCAAGGGTCCGCAGATCCTCTTGTCGCGGACGCACCCGGGATTCCTGGTGC
>DATMMH010000234.1:0-13509 GCA_035569855.1 Candidatus Dormiibacterota bacterium | reverse complement strand
GGGCCATCACTCTTCTTCCGACAAGGGAGACACGGCATGCCAGAGTCGAGACCCCGGGTTACGATCGTTGGCGCCGGCATCGCCGGCATGTCGGCCGCGCTCCGGCTGGTCCAGGCGGGCTGCCCGGTCACCGTGATCGAGAAAACGGACCGTATCGGCGGCCAGTTCGGAGGTGTCCAAGACGGGCCTCGATACCATGAGCACGCATTCCACATCTTCGCCGACTGGTGCCGGAATTTCTTCTCACTGTGTAAGGACATCGGCATCCGTCGACCAACGGATCCGGGTAGAGGAGAGGTGGCCTTCGTGCCCCGGCCGACGTTCCTGACCCTGGCTCCGATGACGCACGAGGGCGTGCTCAAGGGTCGCGAGACGAAGGACTTCTGCCGTCTCGAATACCTCGGGACATTCAGAAACTTCTGGAAGAACGCGAACGCCGGCGTCGCGCATTGGTCCGACATGATGATCTACGAGTACTCCATCCTCGACCTGCTCTCCGACGAGAGCCTCGACGACAATTTCAAGGAGTTTCTCAATCGCGTCAGTGTCAACGGATTCATGCGCTCGCGGCCGTACGCCTCGGACATCGCCGCGCTCTTACATCACGAGCTGCTGCTGAAGGTGTTTGCGGTACCCAGCTACCGGACCTCGGCTCGCGCCTACCAGACGTATCTTCGCCATATGGCTGCGTTCCCGCCCGGACAGCAAGTGGGGCCCGACCCCTCGATCCTCTCACCGAACTTCTGGTCGATGCGAGGGAATGTCCAGGAACGTTTCTGGGCCCCTTTCATGGAGAAGCTCAGGGGCACCGCTGACGGCAACCGCGTTCCATTCCACATGCGAACCGGAGAAGAAGTGACCGGACTCACCCTTGGGCAGCTCGACTCGAAGCATCCGGTCACCCATATCCATTTCCGGGACCATGCCGAAGCGGTGGTCGGCCCGCTCCTGGTGGCGGTCCCTCCCGCCGGGCTCGTCAAGATCCTCAAGAACAGTCCGCACCTCGCGAAGGTGGCACCCGAGCTGGCCGATGTCGGGTATCTCGAGGCCATCCCGGTGCCGGCGCTGAATCTCTACTTCAACAAGCGCCTAGACTTTCCCCCGGAGCACATCACGCTCCTCGACAAGTCGGCCGACTTCTACAAGACGGACACGAGCCTGGCGCGAAAGAACGGGATCGCCTCCAAGTACGGACTCTCGCTCGTCGATCACTCCCGGCTCTGGCCCGAGCTGCGGAAGAGCAACAAGACCGTCCTCAGCGTGCTGGCTACGGACTCGACGCTGCTCATGGAACATCACGACGAAACGATCAAGCAGTCCATCATTCACACCCTGCGCAAGTACATCCGCTTCGATCCCCACGAGGACATCGAATACGCCCATCTGCAGAGCAACCGGGACCAGCCCCTGTTCGTCAACACGGAGGGGTCCTGGGACTACCGACCGGAGGCGCGGCTAGACGAGCCGCCGGAGCCCGAGAGTGGGCGAAGAGAAGTTCGCAAGTTCCCGCGCGTTCATGCGACGGTGCCCAACCTGTTCCTCGCCGGCGACTACTGCCGATCGGAGGTCGACATCGTGTCCGTCGAGGGCGCGATCATGACGGGCATCTCCGCCGCGCATCTCATCTGCCCCGCGGTGCCGCGCCCGATCCGGCTCCCGGCGTTCAAGGGGCACTACCGGGAGGATGTGAAAAGGGCGAAGGCCCTCATGCAAAGTTGGATCGACCTGGCCACCCAGCGCTCGAAACAGAACTTTCTGACCGAGCGCGCCAAGGCGCTGGGAGAATCGACGGCTAACTCGTCGTAGGAGCGGGACCCTCGGAGATCATGCCGATCTCCTCCCGGATCTGCCGGGCCACCGCTCTCGTCTCGGAGGCTCGTTCCCCGCGGCCGAGACGGTCGTATGCGTCGGCGAGGCCCGCCTGCCCATAGGCGAGCAGCGGGCGCATGCCGAGTGCTCGGGCCAGGTCAATGGCTTGGCCAAACGCCGTCTCGATCCGCTCCCCGCTGGAGGATTCGTCGCGCCCCGCCAGAGACGCCAGCAGGAAGAGCGCCCAGGCCTCGTGGCCACGCTCGCCGTGCTTGCGCGCGCGCTCGAGGGCCGTCGCCGCCGCGCGCTGCGCCTCGGCGGTCCGGCCGAGACGCAAGAGCGCGTAACCCAGGTACGTGAGCCACAGCGAGTAGCTGGCACTCACCCGCATTCGATCGGCGTGCGCGGTCGCCTGCTCCAGCAGGGTCAGGCCCTCGGTCGCCCGTCCGGCATTGGCACAGGCATAGCCGAGTGACGCGCCGATCGCCGGGAACCAGCTCTGGAGATGGTGGCTGCGGCACAGTTCCAGTGCCTGCTCGAGCAAGGGTATCGCGGTGAGGAAAGCGCCACGACGAAGCTCGACACTACCCCTGCCGAAGTAGCAGGTAGCCAGGAGCCATGGGCTGCCGCCCGCATCCGCGGCCCTCATCCCGGCGTCGGCGCGATCGGCCGCCTGTCGCAGCTCACCGAGCTCAGCCAGATAGCGAGCGACGTAGGTGTGGGCGGTCGGAAGACTGACGACCCGATCTCCTGCCGGCAAGCTCGGGCCCGCGATCTCGTAGGCCGCCAAGCTGGCCTGTAGCAACTCGACGGCTCGACGGTAGTTACCCATCGCTCCGTGAACGATGCCCAGATAGAGCGTTGCGTTCCGCTCGATCGCGCGGTCGCCGGTCGCGGTGGCCACGGTGAGAGCTTGCTCACCTGCGGACACCGCCTCGGCGTGCCGACTCATGACGAAGAAGCAGTGACAGCGCGCCACTGCCACCAGTCCTTGCCGGCGCGCATCGTTGAGGGCGTGGGCCAGGTCGTGGGCCTCGGCCAGCATTTTGTCCATGCTCTCGACCTCGCCGAGAGGCCACAGGGCGCTGCGGAGATCGAAGCGCAGGTCGATCGCCTCCAGCTGGTGGGAGCGGTTCTGGGGTAGGTGCGAGAGCGCGGTCAGTGCCCGCGCGAAACACTCGACCGCCTCGCGGTTGGCCGACCGCGCGAAGGCGCGCCGGCCCGCTCGGCGCAGATAGCCCGCGGCTCGATCCCACACCTGGCCCTCGAAGGCGTGATGGGCCAGCTCGTTGATCTTCTCGTCCTCGTTGGCCGCGTAGACGAGTGTCATGGCCTCCATGGCCCGCGAGTGCAGGACACGCCGCTGCTCCTCGGAGAGGCTCGCGTACGCCACCTCCTGAGTCAGGGCGTGGCGAAAGGTGTATTCACGCTTCTCCCCCTCGCCGGCCTGGTACAGGAACTCACCCCTCTGCAGGGTCTGGAGATGTATCTCCAGTGCTTCCGGGCCCTCATTGGACACGGCGGAGAGGACCGTGTAGGGGACGTATCGCCCCACCACCGAGGCCGCACGAAGAAGCGCAGCGGGGTGAGGCCCGAGGCGGGAGATGCGCGAGGCCAGCACTTCGTCCACGGTGCCCGGGACCACGAGGCTGTCCACGGCGTGGGCCAGGCGGTAGGCGCCGCGGTCGCCCTGCAGCGCCCCGGTCTCCGACAGGGTACGCATGACCTCCTCGACGAAGAACGGGTTCCCATCCGTCCACTGGATCAGCAAGGGTCGGAGCGTGGCCAGAGACGCGTCGGCGCCCATCAATTCATCGACCAAGTGGTCCGCACTCTCTCCTCGCAGAGGATCCACTCGGAGCTGAGTATAGAAGCTCCACCCGCCCCAGCCGTGCCGGTGCTCGGGGCGATAGGTGACCAGCATGAGAACGCGGGCCACCGGGATGCTGTCGGCCATCTCGTCGAGCAGCGCCCGCGTCTCGGCATCCGCCCAGTGAGCATCCTCGAACACCAGCAGGAGCGGCTGGCGCACGCTCTCGCGGAGCATCAACCGCTTGATCGCGGCCAGGGTCTGCCGTCGCCGCTGACTCGGGTCCAGCAGCTGCCAACCCGCATCGTCCACCGGCACGTCGAGAAGGGCGAGGAACACCGGCAGCGATGGCATCAGCGCCTCGTCCAGCGAGGCCAGCCGCCGGGTCACCTTCTCGCGCACCGCATCGTTGCCTTCTCCGGTCGCGACGTCGAAGTACAACCGGAGCAGGTCGATCGCCGCGAAGAACGGCGTGGGCCGGCCCAGCGCGACCGACGCGGTTTCCAGCACCAGCAATCCTCGATCGGGGCCACCATGCGCGAACTCCCAGACCAGGCGCGACTTGCCCACTCCGGGGTCGCCGACGATGCCGACGATCTGGCCGCTGCCTTGGCGAGCCATCGCCCCGCGCGCCTGGAGCGTTTCGATCTCCCGACGGCGGCCGACGAATCGGCCGGGGCGCTCCCCGAAGCCGCCGGGATGGAGCGAAGGCCCGAGTACGGGACGCGCGTGGGCGGCCGGACCGGCGCCGAGAGCCGCGCCCATGGTGAAGCGGCGACGAAGGAAAGGAACGATGTCGCGGCTGGCCAGCACCATACCGGGATCGCGCCCCGACACGAGAGCGTCCATGACGTCTGCCGCCCGACGCCGAGAGTCGCGATCGATCTGGAGTACCGGACCGTATGAGCCCACCAGGCACGATATCGCGTGAAGCGCGATGCACCAGTCCGGGGCACCGGTCGAGTCGCGGTGCCTCCGAATCGCCGCGACCTGGATGGCCAGGGCCGCAAGTCCTGCCCGCTGCGCCGATCCCTCGCTCGCGTCCAGCCCGAACGCGGCGTCCAGGCCCGTGGGCCAGAACTCCACGACATGACCACCGAACTGCTGCACCTTCTCGAGCGCCATGTCCACATAGGGCCGGGCGCTGACCATCGTGTCGTCCGCGTCGGGACCCGTCAGGTTGAATCGCAGGAGCCCGAGCCAGCGACGCTCCCATCTGACCTCGCGAGAGTCGACGCCGAGCCCCGCTGGACCCACATCGAGATCGAGACCCGCACCGCTGGTCCGCTCGGATCCATCGGGCGGATCCAGACCGGGCTCGACGATCCGGTTCGGTTCCGGAGAGGCCGGATCGCGAAGGGGCGCGATCGGTTCGCCGGCCTGGCGCCGCGCTCGGAGCTCCCGCAGCTTCCACCGGATGATGCGAGCACGGAGCGTCGGGCGAGAGCAATCGAGGATCTTCGCGGCCCGACTGAGGTTCCAGTTCGTCTGCTCGAGCACATCGAGGTGGCGCTCGCGGGGGTCTTGCTCTTTCGAGGACGTGCCGAGCTCGAGATTGTCGATGCCGATGACCGGGCCCCGCGTGAAGATGACCGCCTTCTCGATCGTGTGGCGGAGTCCGCGCAGATTGTCCGGCCACGGATGCTGCTCCAAGAGCGGGTGAGCGGCGGGAGCGAGCTCCTTGAGCGCCGGCCCGAAGTCGGCACACGCGGTGGCAAGGAACTGCTGCGCGAGGGGCACGATGTCCGAGCGCCGGTGGCGCAGGGGCGGCAGCGTGAGCCTGATGGTGAGACGGCTCAGCAGGTCGGCGCGGAACCGCCGGTCCCTCACCGCCTCGTCCAGGTCGACGTTCGTTGCGCAGATCACCCAGACGTCGACCGGGACGGGCATGGGCAGCCCGATCACGGGGACCAGCCCCTCGTCGATGACCTGGAGCAAGCGGGCCTGGACCGCCTCGGACAGAGTCCCGATCTCGTCCAGCAAGAGGGTGCCGCGATGCGCGGTCCTGAAGTAACCTGCCCGCGCCCGGTCGGCACCGGTGAACGCACCCCGTTCGTGTCCGAACAGCAACGACTCGGCGAGCGTCTCGGGGATCGCGTTGCACTGGACATGAACGAACGGCCGTGCCGCCCGGCCGCTAGACTCGTGAAGGACCCGGGCCAGGTGGTTCTTCCCGGTTCCTATCTCGCCCTGTAGGAGCACAGGTGGCGGACGTCGGGCCTGGCGGGTCGCCTCCAACAGCTGGCGCGCCCGCGCCTTGAGCGCGATGATCGGCGGGCTATTGCCGAGATTGTCCAGCGCGTCCACGACGTCATCCCCTCCGCGGCGCCACTGTCTTACCATTGAATACCAGCCCCGTCCACCTTGCCCGCACGGTCGACGTCTGGCCGCCCAAAACCAGGTATGATGCGCGCGCCATGACCCGCGTCCTCACCGGAGCCACGCTGATCGACGGCACCGGCGCCGCCCCGGTTCCCGACGCCGCCGTCGTCATCGACGGAGACCGCATCACCGCCGCCGGCCCGCGCACTGCCGTCACGTGGGCCCCCGACGCCGAGGTCGTCGACGCCCGCGGCCGCACGGTGATCCCCGGCCTCATCGACGCCCACGACCACCTGGCCTCCCACGGCTACGGCCTCGCCACCCGCTGGGGTCTCGACGAGCCCGCGAGCACCGCGCACCTGCGCACCGCGCGCGTCCTCGCGGAGACGCTGGCCATGGGCTACACGACGGTGCGCGACGGCGGCGGGCTCGACGCGGGATTCAAGCTCGCGGTCGAGCAGGGGCTGATCCCGGGACCGCGCCTGGTGCTCGGCATCCAGATCATCTCGCCGACCGGCGGCATCGGCGATCGGGTGAGCCCTTCGGGCCATGGCTGCTGCGCCGCCTACGACCCGCTGCTGCCGGACAGCGTGGCCAACGGGCCCGATGCGGTGCGCGACGTGGTGCGCACCATGGTGCGGGCCGGCGCGGACGTGATCAAGACCGCCACCACCGGCGGGGCCAGCTCGCGGGCGGGGCACGGGCCGCTGGACGCGGCCTTCACGCGGCCCGAGATGGAGGCGCTCGTGGCGGAGTCGCACGCGCTCGGGCGGCGGGTGATGTGCCACGCGCTCGGCGGCCCGGGCCTGCGCACCGCGCTCGAGGCGGGCGTGGACTCGATCGAGCACGGGTGCTATCTCGACGAGGACTCCACCCTGCTGGCGCAGATGGCCGTGCAGGGTACCTTCTTCGTGCCCACGCTCACGGTGTACGTGTACCACCGGGAGAGCGCGTCGCCACACGTGCGCGAGCGCGCGGTCGCCCTCTACCCGCATCACGTGGCCAGCGTGCGGCGCGCGCTGGAGCTGGGCGTGCCGATCGCGGCCGGCACCGACGCGGGCGGCCACGGGCACCCGAAGAACGCGCTCGAGCTCAAGTACCTCGTCGAAGCGGGCCTCGCCCCGATGCAGGCCCTGCGCGCCGCCACCCAGTGGGCCGCGACGTGCCTGGGGCTCGAGCGCGAGGTCGGCACGATCGAGAAGGGACGCCTGGCCGATGTCGTGGTGGTCGACGGCAACCCGCTCGACGACGTCACCGTGCTGCTGGATCCCACGCGCATCGAGCTGGTGCTCAAAGGCGGGGCGATCTGCGCGGACCGGCGGAGTCCGCGCCCGCGCTAGGCCCCGCGCGAGCGCGTCGCGTACGACCGATTTCGATGGACGCCCAGCACCTCCTCGACGAGCTGCTCCAGGCCGCGAAGCGGCTCGGCGTCGAGGTCCGCTCGGAGCCCTTCGAGACGCCCGCGGCGGCGGCGGGAGGCCTCTGTGTCGTACGAGGCGAGAATCTGGTGCTGATCGATCAACGCGCGCCGCTGGTGGATCGCGTTCGCGCCCTCGCGCGGGCGCTGGTCGAGCTCGAGAGCGAGAGCGTCTACATGGCGCCGGAGGCCCGGGAGCTGGTCGAGGCGGCTCGAATGGCAGTCGGTCGCGCGCTCTCGTCAGGGTGATTCTGGCGCCTTGAACCGGTCGGATCGCGGCGGCGTGACGGTCGGGCGACACTCGTAGATCCGGTCGCCGACGGCGCTCTGCACGGCGGCGTCCGCCCCGATCCGCCGCAGGAAGGTGAGCGCCCGGGCGATCCGTCGCCTCCGCGCCTCGATGGCCTGGTCGCAGTCCTCCTTGGAGTAGTACACCCCGCTCGTCGGCTCCCAGTCGAACCCGCTGACCGCCGAGCTTCTCCAGATGACATACTGCTCGTCCGCCATCGCGACCGCCACGACGCCCACCAGGAGCGCGAGGCGCCAGTTGCCCACGACCACGGCCGTGCCCTCCGTGGAACGGTAGTAGCACAATCCGAAAGAGCCGTCCACGAGGGCACCAGGTATCCTGGAAGCAGGAGGTGGAACGCCATGACCCGCCGCGAGCTCGAGAGCTGGCTCCTGCGCGAAGGCGCCATCCGGGTGAAGCGTGCCGACGGGCACAAGCACTTCAGCCTCCGCGGCCACCACGTGGTCGTCCTCGGGCACGGCCCCCAGACGCTCAGCGCTACCAGCTTGTCGCTCGTGATGAAGCAGCTGGAGCAGGCGGGGTACCGCCGGGAAGACCTCCGACAGGCGTGGGCCGGTCGACGAAGCTGAGCGTCCGGCGTCTTGCTTCGCGTGCCTCCGGCGGCGTACCCTCCTCTGGTGTCCACTCCCAGTAAGGAGCCTCCGATGCGCCTAGCCCCCGATCGTCTTCGTCGCCTGACCGCCAGCATCATCGCCCGCGGCGGCAGCGAGTCCGCCGAGGCCGACCTGGTCGCCGGCCACCTCGTCGACGCCAACCTGGCCGGCCACGACAGCCACGGCGTGAGCCTGATCCCGCACTACGTGCGTCATCTGAAGGAAGGCCTCGTCGTGCCGAACACGAGCGCGAAGGTGGTGAAGGACGACGGCGCCTTCCTCATGCTCGACGGCCAGCGCGGATTCGGTCGGCGCGTGGCGGGCGAGGCGATGGCGGCGGCGATGGAGCGCTGCGGCGAGACGGGCGTGGCGATCATGACGCTCGCGAACGCACACCACATCGGGCGGGTCGGCGCCTACGGTGAGCTGGCCAGCGCGGCCGGGCTCGTCTCGATCCACTTCGTCAACGTGGCGGATCACCGCGGGCTGGTGGCGCCCTTCCGCGGGAGCGACGCTCGCTTCTCCACCAACCCGGTCTGCATCGGCATGCCCGGCACCGAGAATCGGCCGCCGCTCCTGCTCGACATGGCGACCAGCGGCGTCGCGATGGGCAAGGTCCTGGTCGCGAAGCTCGGGGGCAGGCGGCTGCCCGAGGGCAACCTGATCGACGCGCAGGGCGCGCCCACCACCGATCCCGAGGTGATGTACCGGGAGCCGCGCGGCGCCCTGCTGCCGTTCGGCGCCCACAAGGGCTACGCGCTGGCCGTGCTCACCGAGCTGCTGGCCGGTGGCATGTCCGGCGGCGGCACCATCCAGCCCGAGAACCCGCGTCGCGGCGGCATCGTCAACAACATGTTCAGCATCGTCGTCGATCCCGCGCGGCTGGCGGGGACGGACTGGATGCGGCGCGAGATCGACGGCTTCGTGGGCTACGTGAAGGGCTCGCCACCGGCCGATCCCACGAAACCGGTGCTGGTCCCGGGCGATCCCGAGCGGCTCTCGCGGGAAGAGCGGCGGCGCGCGGGCATCCCGCTGGACGCGGCGACGTGGGAGGAGCTCGTGACGGCGGGCGCGGCGATGGGTCTGACGCGAGCGCAGGTCGAGGAGATCGGCGGCCCCGTCGCGGATTGAGCCGGGTCGCCGGCGCGAAACGCGGCTACGGCCGGCCGCGCACGAAGTGGACGATCAGGACGATGATCGCGACCACCAGCAGCACGTGGATCAGGCCACCCGCGACGTGAAAGACGAACCCGCCGAGTAGCCAGGCGACGAACAGGACGACGAACGCGATCAGGAACAGCGATGAGTACACCGTGCCCTCCCTTTCAGCCTCCCCGCCGACGAAGCCTCCGGGCGACCCTTCGCCCGGGATGGCTCGGGGTGGGCTTTCTGAGTCCTTCCACGAATCGGAGACGGCACGCTTCATCGCAGAACCGTGCCACTCCCGCGATCAGGTCCTTGCGGCAGCTCTCGCACTTCTGCATCATCACCATCCCCGAACTCTAGCGGCCGCCCGTCCGCCCGCCTATTGGACTTTGGTCCAGGGTCGGGAACCCGTTGACACCCGACGCGGGCCGAGTAGACTCGGCAGCGGTCGAGGCGGACACCGACACTTTCGGAAGGCCAACGACGGCACAACGGAAGGAGCGGCTCTGATGGCTCATACCCGCGCATCCTCCTCTCGGATCTCCCGGCGTCGTTTCCTCGCCGGCACCGGTGCGGGCCTCGGCGCGGCCACGCTCGGCCGAGCCTCCGCGGTGATCGGCCAGCAGGTGCGCGAGCTCCAGATCTGGCACACCGAGGTCGAGCCGCAGACGGTCAAGGTCATCCAGGACACCAGCATCGCCGAGTTCGAGCGGAAGTTTCCGGGCTTCAAGGTGCGCCAGCAAGCGCTCGGGTGGGGCGACCTCAACACCAAGCTCCTGGCCGCGCTGGCCGCGGGCAGCCCGCCCGACCTCACCCACCTGAACCCGTTCATGACCGCGTCGCTCTACACCAAGAACCTCCTGCGCCCGATGGACGAGCTGATCCGGGCCCTCGGCGAGAGCGACATCCACGAGGCGACCCGGAAGCTCCAGTACTTCGACGGCAAGTACTACGGGGTCACCCACGCGATGGGCGCGACCTACTTCTGCGAGCGCCGCGACCTGCGCGAGAAGAAGGGGCTCAAGACCCCGGAGACCTACGACGACATGCTCAAGCTGGCCGCGGCGTTGACCGAGGACGGCCGCTACGCCTTCCAGATGCCGGGCGAGAAGCTCTACATGGGCTTCATCCACCCCGCCGAGTGGATGGCGTCGAACGGCGGCGCGTGGGTCGAACCCAAGACGTGGCGGCCCCAGCTCAACACCGCGTCGATGCTGGAGACGCTCGACTACCTGCAAAAGCTCAACAAGTTCCAGTCGCAGGGCTGGTCGGGGCAAAAATACCTCGACACCCAGGCCGCGCTCGCCACCGGCAAGATCGCGATGAGCTATCTCTCCGGCGCGCGGGCGATCGGCTACATCGAGAAGTACGCGCCCGAAGGCATGCGCGACCCCGAGCACTTCATGCCGATGCTGCGGCCGCACGGGCCGTCGGGAAAGGTCGGCATCTCCGCGCTCGACGGGGAGAACTGGGCGGTCTTCAGCCAATCCAAGTATCCCAACGAGGCCTTCGAGTTCCTGCGGCTCTTCTACAAGAAGGAGCACTACCTCCAGTACTGCCACTCGGTGCCGATCCACCTCTCCCCCATCTTCAAGTCGATGCTGGGGGACCCGACCTACCTGGCCAACGAACGCATCAAGAAGTGGAAGGCCTGGCACGACGTGATGGTGACCGGCCTGCGCAACAACCGCTTCCTGCCGCTCGGCTTCAGCCGGCCCGAGGACAATCTGCTCCCGTTCCTGGCCGAACTCGACGGCTCGAGCATCGTGGCGGACATGGTGGTGGAGGTCATGGTCGGGGGCAAGAATCCGAAGGCGGAGGCCGATCGCGCGCAGAAGCGCGCCGAGGAGCTCCTCACGCAGCTCGGCCACAAGCGCTGGTCCTAGTCGCCGGCTCCGGGCGGGGCGAGTGAGGAAGAGCGCGCTCGTCGGCTGGCTCCTCCTCGCCCCCGCCCTCCTGCTGCTGGGCGGGCTCGTCGTCTTCCCCGTCCTCTACAACGTCTGGCTCAGCCTGTTCGACAAGCACGCCTTCATGCCGGTGCAGAGCTTCGTCGGCCTCCGCCACTACCGGTACTTCGCGAGCGATCCCGAGTTCTGGAGCAGCTTCTACTACGGCAGCGTCTACGCGGGCGTGACCATGGTGCTCCAGCTCGGGGTCGGGGTGCCCGCCGCCCTGCTCCTGAACGAGGCCTTTCGCGGGCGCAACCTCCTCCGCGGCATCGTGCTCTTTCCTTACATGATCCCCACGATCGTGGCGGTCATCCTGTGGAAGTGGCTGCTCAACGACTCCTACGGCCTCGTCAACCATCTCCTCGTGCAGGTCGGGCTCGTGCGGGCCCCGGTCCCCTGGCTCGGCCCCGACTACATCATGGCCGCGCTCATCATCACCAGCGTGTGGCAGTTCTTCCCGTTCGTGGTGGTGACCTACCTGGCGCGTCTTTCGACCATCGCGCCGGAGCTCTACGAGGCGGCCACCGTGGACGGGGCCTCCGCGTGGCGGCGCTTCCTGCACGTCACGCTGCCCCAGACCGCGAGCGTGCTCTTCGTGATCGTGCTGCTGCGAAGCATCTGGATGTTCACCAAGTTCGACACGGTGTGGCTGCTGGCCGGCGACGGAGGGGTGAGCCGCTACATCCGCACCCTGCCGGTCTACGCGTACGCGCGCAGCTTCACCTACCTGCAGGCCGGGATGGGAGCGGCGCTCGCGGTGATCATGTTCGCGATGCTGCTGGCCGCCACCGCGGTGTACTTCCGCGTGTTCCGGACCGAGGAGGTCTTCTCGTGAGGCGCGCGGCCGCCCTCTACGCGGCGGGCGCGCTGCTGCTGCTCGTCGCCGCCTTCCCACTCTTCTGGATGCTCTCGACCTCGCTCAAGCCCTCCGGGGAGATCTTCGCCACCCCGCGCTTCGTGCCGCTCCATCCCACGATCGAGAACTTCTCGCGTCTGTTCGCGGACACGAGCTTCCTGGTGTTCTTCCGCAACAGCGTGATCGTGGCGGCCGCCACCGTCCTGCTGACCCTCACCGTGTCGTCGCTCGGGGCCTACAGCCTCACCCGCTACCGCTTCCGCGGCCGCGACGCGGTGGCGGGCCTAATTCTATTGACCTACATGTTCGCGCCGATCATGATCATCATCCCGTTCTACATCCTGGTGAAGCAGCTCGGGATCGTGAACACTCGCCTGGCCCTGGTCCTGTCCTACACCACCTTCTGTCTGCCGTTCTGCCTGTGGGTGCTCCGGGCGTTCTTCCAGTCGATCCCGCTCGAGCTGGAGGAAGCGGCCCTGGTCGACGGAGCCGGGCGGGGCCGCACGGTGTGGTACGTGGTGCTGCCGCTGGCCTTGCCCGGGCTGATCGCGGCCGCCATCTTCACCTTCATCCTCGCCTGGAACGACTTCCTGTTCGCGCTGGTCCTCATCACCTCCGAGGAGCTGAAGACGCTACCGGTGGGTGTCAACGACCTGTTCAACGCCACGATCGTGGACTGGGGGATGATCATGGCGGCGGGGGTGATGATCACGGTACCCACCGTGTGCTTCTTCGCCGCGGTGCAGCGCTACCTCGTGCAGGGGTGGGGCGCGGGCGGGGTGAAGGGCTGAGCGAAGGGTCTGGCGTCAGCCGCGGCGGCCGCGGCGCTGCCGGATCTCTCGCAGCAGGCCGGCCATCCCGAGGCGGTCCTTCCGCGGGCCCGCCGGCGTCGACCGGCGGGGCGGCGTGGCCAGGGACGAGGCGTGGTGGCAGACGAGGCAGTATTCGCCCTGGACCGCGGCGCAGTCCTTCAGCGAGTGCTCACAGCGTTCGTTCGTCGCGCAGGCAAAGCTCATCGTGGCCTCATCGTTTCGTCAGCAAGAGCCGGGCCACCGCGCCGCGGCCGAGAACACGCGATATCGCTGGAGTCAGCGCGACCCTCGGGTCTCTAGGATTCCCTACCTGGAGCAAGGAACTACCCAGGCTGGTCACCGAAGCTCCCTTTCGGCTATGCTCGCCCGAGGAGGACGACGTGGAGAAGACCGGAGTGGCGATGGGCTACGACCCATCCATGACCGTCCGGGACATGGCGACGATCGCGACGCAGGCCGAGCGCCTCGGCTACGACATGGCGTTC
>DATMMH010000233.1:0-11287 GCA_035569855.1 Candidatus Dormiibacterota bacterium | reverse complement strand
AGGCCATCAGCACCTGGGCGAGCAACGGATCCGGATAGAGCGCGATCGGCGCGACCAGATTGTCCAGCTGGTCGGGGGTGAGCGGCTGGCCGGGCGCCGGTGGCGCGGGCGGTGGCGGCGGCGGTTGCTGCGACCACAGCGTCGGCGTCCCGAACAGGCAGAAGAGCAGGAGGAAGACGGCCGGTCGAAGACCACGTAGGGAAAGCCGCCTGATCGCGTCCACCGACCGACCCCTAGAAATGCATCACCTCGGCGGCGTGATCCCACACGTCCTGGATCCGCCCGTGTGAGATCGCGGCGGCCTGCACCGCGGCGACCAGGTGGCGCCACCGCAGGGACGGACGGGTGGCGTGGAACTCCTCGTAGGTCGCCTGGTGGTGCTTGAAGGCGTGCAGCTCCGTGAAGTTGTCGCGGCAGGCGATCTTGCCGAGCATGGTGATCAGGGGCTCGGGCGAGTACCCGCGATCGGCATACTGCTGCGCGAGGGCGGCGGCCTGCTTGACCTCGTCGGTCGAGCGCCAGCTCGCCAGGTTGCCGGCGGGAAGCCGCTCGCCGACCGGGAGGCGCTCGATGAGGGTCTCGATCTCCCGGAGCAGCTCGTCCTGCGTGCGGAAGGGCAGCGCGGCGACGCGCGCGGGCTCCGGCTGCACCTCCGGCGCGAGCATGCGCTGCGCCATGCGCACCTCCGGGCCCGTGTTCCATACCAGGAGCGCCTGCAGCCGGATGCGGCGCGAGAGCTCCCGCTGCCGCAGCAGGTAGCGCCGTGTGTTGGCGCCGGTATTGATGTGGACGTCCATCGGATTGCCGGTCTGCGAGCGCAGGAAGAGCGTCGAGCCGCCCACCGAGAGGCCCTCCCCCGCTCCCTGCAGGGACAGCCCATCGGAGAGGGCCCGCGCCAGCATCGCCGGGATCTCCGCGAAGTCGTCCACGCGGCCGATCGCGTCGGCCAGCGCGGTGACCGCGGTCGTCTCGTCCTCCCCGGTTTCCATGCGCAGGTCGCGTTCGAGCAGCTCGTACTTGTCGATCAGCGCGTTGACCTCGTCGAGCGAGGTCGGGGCGGTGGGCCGGGTGACGTAGCGGACGGGCGCCCGCCCGATGTACCGGGCGTACTCCCACCCGAAGTATTCCAGCGCGCGCCAGGTGAAGACCGGGAAGAGGAAGTAGTGGTCGTCGAGCTGGTTCTTCGGAATGCCGACCTCGAGCACGTGCTCCAGCATCTGCATGGGCGACAGGCGCTCCTGCAGGTAGAGGAAGTAGTGATCGCAGGCGTTGTAGACACCCCGGCTCACCGCCTGGCGGAACGCCTTGACGGTGGCCTCCACGCTGTCGTTCTCCGACACCGGCCGCGCGTCGGCCAGGATGAACGGCCCCATGGCCGGCGAGTGGATGTGCTTGTTGGCCACCGCCACGTGCTGGATCACTGGCAGCATGGCGTACTCGCCCGGGAGACGGGCGGCCACGTGGCGCACGGCGTGCAGCCCGGCGAGCGGGTGCAGCGGCCCGCCGTGGTGGCCCGGCGGGAGATCCGAGGAGCGCACGACCGCGAGGGCGGAGGCCAGCAGCATGTCCCGGAAGCCCGTTCCGCCGACCAGCAGGTCGTGAGCTCGAGCCACGATGCGCTCGGGAGGCGTCTCCTCCACGAGCTGGACGAGGGGCTCGATGTGGTCGGGATAGGCGACTCGTTGCGCCATGATCGTGATCCTCCCAGTCGGTCAGCGTCGCTCGATCCGCCCCAGGGTCTATCCAAACCGGCGCGTCGTCAAGTAGAGTGGTGACCCCAAGGAGGGACTGCGATGCCCAAGACGACCCAGCTCACCCTAAGCCTCGTGTCGCGACCCGGGACGCTCGCCGCGCTGGCCCGCACGCTCGCCGACGCCGGCGTCAACATCACCGCCCTGAGCGCCGCGGAGACGTCCGGCCGTGGAAAGATCCGACTGCTGGTCAACGACGGAGTCCGCGCCCGGCGCGCGCTCCGCAAGGCCAAGTACCGGGCCAGCGAGGAGCCGGCGTTCGTGCTGCGGCTCCGGAACAAGCCGGGGGCGCTCGCCCGGGTGGCGGCCCGGCTGGCCAAGGAGCGGATCAACGTCCGATCGATCTACGCCACCGCGGCCGGTCGTGGCTCCGCCGTGGTCGTCCTGACCGTGGGAGGCAACGCGAGCAAGGCGCGCAGGGTGCTGGGCCGCTGACCCCGTTTCGATTCGGGGTGAACATGTGGGCCGGCGGGTCACGCGCCGAGTGGACGGACAAGGCCCGCAAGCTCGAGGATCTCGGTTACGCGGTCCTGACGGTCCCGGATCACCTCGCCGAGTTCCTGGCGCCGATTCCGGCGCTCGTCGCCGCCGCTCTGGCCACCAAGGCCCTTCGCGTCGGCACGCTGGTGCTCAACAACGACTTCCGTCACCCCGTGCTGATCGCGCGCGAGGCGGCGACCGTGGACCGGCTGAGTGATGGCCGGCTGGAGCTGGGCGTGGGCGCGGGGCACATGCGGTCCGAGTACGATCAGGCCGGATTGAGCTTCGGCCCAGGAGGCACTCGGGTCGACCGCCTGACCGAGGCGGTCGCGATCATCAAGGCTCTGCTCGCGGGCGAGTCGGTCACGTTCTCGGGAACCCACTATCGGGTGACCGAGCACACGGTCCATCCAATCCCGGTCCAACGACCGCATCCGCCGATCCTCATCGGGGGCAATGGCCGACGGCTGCTCGCGCTCGCCGGCCGAGAGGCCGACATCGTCGGTCTCTCCGGCATCACGTTCCGGCAGGGCGGGACCCAGCCGGACCTCTCCGCCTGGAGAGCGGCCGCCGTCGAGGAGCGCCTCGCGATCGTGCGCGCCGCCGCCGGGGAGCGGTTTCGGCGCCTCGAGCTGAACGCGCTCGTCCAGCGGGTCGTCGTGACCGATGATCGCCACGGGGCCGCCCGGGAGCTGGCGAGCCGCTGGCCGCAGCTGAGTGTCGACGAGCTGCTCGCGAGTCCCTACCTGCTGGTCGGTACCGTGGATCAGATGGTCGAGGACCTCCGCGCCCGTCGCGAGCGCTGGGGCATCTCCTACTACACCGTCTTCGAGCCGTTCATGAGCGCGTTCGCTCCCGTCGTGAACCGCCTGGCCGGCACGTAGCGAGGACCGATCGGAGGATCCCCCTTGACGCGACGCGGTTTCGGGTTCAGCCTCACTTGCGTCCGAATGCCCGGCGGCGCCGCGCGCCGGACTGGGGTGATTCCATGCTGAAACGCCTGAACGGCGGGATGACGGTGATGGTGTGGGACATGGTCGCGTGCGCGATGGTGCCCGCGGTGGCGCTGGCGCAGCTTCCAAGCGTCGGCTCGATGCTGCCGGAGCCTCGCTCAAGGGATTGATGAAATAGGAGCGCATCGTATGGTGAGCCTCGAGTTCCACGACCCGTCCGGTGCCATCGAGGTGACGCGGCCGCACGCGGCGCGCATCGCCGCCCTCGCGGGCAAGCGCATCGGCTTCGTGAGCAACGAGCAGTGGCAGGCCTATCGCATGCTGCCGCTCTTGAAGGCGTTGCTCGAGGCGGACTTCCCGGGCATCGAGGTCTTGCCGATCAATGCCTTCCCGCAGGGCAACGGGGTGATCGGCTCGGAGGAGACGGCGGCGCTCGTCAAGGCGAGCGGGGTCGACGCCGTCATCATCGGCAACGCGGCCTGAGGATCCTGCGCAACCGCGTGCGGCCGGGCGGCCGCCAGGCTCGAGGCGCAGGGGATTCCGACGGTCACGCTGACCCGCGCCGATTTCGTGGGGGTCATGACGAATGCGGTGGCCGGCCTCGGGCTGGCGCCGGACGCGGCGATGGTCACCTTCCCCATCGAGATGTTCCTGCCCGGCAGTGACATCTCGCCTGTGGAGGTGCGCAGGCGGGAGTTCTACGACGGGCTGACCCGGTGGCGCTCGACCTTCGGCGCCGACGGTGCGGGCGAGGCCCCGATGCTGCACGTGGAGGGCACCAGCGTCGAGCACGCCTTCGCGCGGGCGAATCACCTGATGCTCGCCAACCGCTGGGGCGATGGTCTCCCGCTGTGGCCCCCGACGCGCGAGCGGGTGGACTGGATCCTCGGCGGCACGGCCCAGCCGCGCCGACGCCGCCTCGGCACCTTTCCGCCGCGCGGCGGCGTGACCACGGTCGAGTCGTGCGCCATCGCGCTGGCGATGGCGGGCGGCCGACCGGAGTACCTGCCGGTGCTCGTCGCTGCCGTGGAGGCCTTCCTCGCTCCCGAGTCGGGCAGCGCGCAGCTGCAGGCGGCCTCGGGGAGCGCCTTTCCGGTCGTGATCGTCAACGGGCCGATCGGCGCCCAGATCCGCCTGAATGCCGGCTTCGGCTGCCTGGGCCCGGATCCGCAACGGCCGGCCGGCGCCAGCATCGGCCGCGCGCTGCGGCTCTTGCAGCAGAACCAGGGCGGTGCCCTGCCCGGCATCGGCACCATGGCCAACTACGGCGGCATGCGCTATACGAACGTGGTCTTCGCGGAGGACGAGACGAGCCTGCCTCCGGGCTGGGCACCGCACGGGACCGAGCGCCACGGCTTCGCCCCGGGCAGCAGCTCGATCTCGCTCGCCTTCGCCAACGGGGCCACGAACATCCGCCGACGCGGCGCCAAGAAGGAGACGCCCGAGGAAGATGCGCTTCAGGGCATGCACCGCATGGCCGACTTCATGCGCGTGCCCAACATGGCCGGTCTCGCCGGCTACGAGCACGGCACCCCGGGCATCCTGATGATCCCGGGGGTGGTGGCGCAGACCATGGCCGGCCTCGGCTGGACGAAGGCCTCGATCCGCGAGTTCCTCTGGGAGCATTCGAGAATTCCGGCCGAGCAGCTGCGCCGAGCGGGATGCCCCGCGTGGATCGAGATCGACACGAGCAAGGTGGCCCGCGAGAGCCTCGCCCTGGACCCGTGGCCGATCACCGCCAGCCCCGACAACTTCGTGGTCGTGGTGGCCGGGGGCGGCCATCCGACCAACAGCTACTGGCTGCAAGGCTACAGCCCCGGCGTCGTCGGCCGCCCGATCGAGCAGCCGGCCTCCTTCGAGCGCTTGCTCGCCGACGCCGAGCGCGACCTCGGGCCTCGTTAGAGGGAGAGAACGCGCCGCGGGCCGTGTTGAGCAGACGCCTTCGCTCGGTCTCCATCTACCAGAGCCTGCTGGGGAACCTTGCCCTGGTGATCGTGCTGCTGAGCGGCGCGATCATGGCCCTGACCTTCATCGGCTCGACGGCGACCGTCGAGCGGCTCTCCGGAGTGATCCTGCAGGAGACCATCGGGCAGATCGAGATCGAGCTGGGCCATTTCTTCGAGCCGGTGATCCGGGATCTCGGTGTGATCCACGCGTGGGACGAGTCGGGTCTGCTCGACCGCGACGACGCGGCGGCCATGAACCGGCTGCTGGTTCCCCTCCTGCGCGTCAATCCTCAGCTCTCGGCGATCATGGTGGCCGACGAGCGCGGCCGCGAGCACATCCTGTTTCACTTCGGCGATGCGTGGCGGAGCCGACAGACACGGCGAGATGTCTGGACCGGCCGCTCCGCCTGGCTCGAATGGACCGATGCGCGGCCCGATCCGGTCGCGTCGTCCAGAGAGAGCGACTACGACCCGCGGCAGCGTCCCTGGTATCGGGGAGCGGTTGACACGCACGCGCACACCTCCGCCCAGGCCCCGGTCACCGACCGTGTCTACTGGACGGAGCCCTATACCTTCTACACGGCCAAGGCCCCGGGGATGACGGCGGCGATGGCGTTCAAGGGCCGCGACGGCCGGATGCGGGTGGTCGGCGTCGATCTGCTGTTGACGGACATCTCCGCCTTCACCACCCGCTTGCGGGTCGGCGAGCACGGCGCGGTGATGGTCTTGACCGACGGGCGGCGGGTCATCGGCCTGCCTCGCGACCGGCGATACCTGGACGCCAGTGAGCAATCCAGCGCCCTGCTGAGGCTCCCGGAGGAACTGGGCACGCGGGTGGTCGCCGACGCCACGCGCGCGCTGTCGACCCGGCCGCCGGGCGAGCGCGGCCCCATGCGGCTGCTGAGCGGCGGCGACCCCTGGTGGGCGGAGCTGGGCCCCTTTCCCCTGGGCCCGGCGCGTCGGCTGGCGATCGAGGTCATGGTGCCGGAGTCCGACCTGCTGGGGAACCTGGGCCATCTCCGGCTGGGCATCGTGCTCGTCATGCTCGTCGGGCTTGCCCTGGCCATGGTCCGTGCCGTGAGCCTCGCGCGACGCTACAGCCGGCCCATCGAAGCCCTCGTGCGAGAGAGCGAGCGAATCAGCCGAGGCGACCTCGACTCCGGGCCGACGGTGGCCTCGTCGATCCTGGAGGTCCACCGGCTGGCCGATGCCCACGGGCGGATGCGGCTCTCGCTCAGGACGCTGCTGAAGCTCGAGGGTGATCTCCAGGTGGCGCGGCGGATCCAGCGAGACACCTTGCCCGAACGGATCCCGATCGTGCCCGGGTTCGACATCGACGCCTGGAGCGAGCCCGCCGACGAGACCGGTGGCGATACGTACGACGTGATCGGCTACCGTCGAGTACCGGGCGAGAGCGGACCGCGCCTGTCGGCGACCGAGGCCGAGCGTGCCGTGCTGCTGCTGGCCGATGCCAGTGGGCACGGCATCGGGCCGGCGCTCTCCGTCACCCAGGTGCGGGCGATGTTGCGGATGGCGATCCGGGTCGGTGAGGACCTGCCGGCGATCATCCGTCACCTGAACGCACAGCTCTGCGCCGACCTGACGGACGGCCGCTTCGTCAGCGCCTGGCTCGGCGAGCTCGACGCGAAGGAGCAGACGCTCACCGGATTCAGCTGCGGCCAGGGGCCGCTGCTCTACTATCGGGCCGCGGAGCGGACCTGCGTGGTGGTCGAGACGGACACCGTCCCCTTCGGATGCGTCGAGGATCTCGAGGTCCGGCTGCGGCCCCCGATCCGCATGGAGCCAGGCGACATCTTCGTGGCGCTGTCGGATGGTGTGGTCGACGCGGAAAGCTCGGAGGGCAAGCGGTTCGGCACCCCGCGCGTGATCGACATCGTCACCCGTCACTGCGAAGGCTCGGCCACGGAGGTGATGACCGCGCTCCGGCAGGCGCTGTCAGACTTCACGGGCGCCACACCGGCCGATGACGACCGCACCGGGGTCATCGTCAAGCGGAGCTGATGGCCTTCCCCGCGGTTGCCGAATTGGAGGAGTACAAACCGCGCCCCTGCGTGGATACTGGACGTTGCGCATCATGTCCACCCCCGCCATCGACGTCGGGAGCCGGGTAGACACCCTCTCGCCCGACCCGCCCGAATCCGCGTACGCCTGGACCCGGCTCTTTGCCGCGCTGCTGCTGTCGGGCATCGGTGGTGTCGGCATGTGGTCGGTGATCGTGGCGCTGCCGGCGGTGCAGGCGGAGTTCGGGGTCGCGCGCTCCGCCGCGTCCCTGCCCTACACCGTGACGATGATCAGCTTCGGCTTCGGCGGCATCCTGATGGGACGCCTCTCGGATCGCTTCGGCATCGTGGCCCCCGTCGTGGGCGGAGCCATCTCGCTGGGGCTCGGTTACGCCGTTGCCAGCCAGTCGACGAGCCTCTGGCAGTTCATTCTGGCCCAGGGTTTCCTGGTCGGTATCGCCGGCTCGGCCACGTTCGCGCCGATCATCGCCGATACCTCGCTGTGGTTCACCCGGCACCGCGGGATGGCGGTGTCGATCATCGCGAGCGGCAGCTACCTCGCGGGAACGGTCTGGCCGCCGGTCGTCCAGCACTTCATCCAAAGCATGGGCTGGCGCCGCACCTACCTGGGCATCGCCGTCTTCTGCGTGGCGACCATGTTGCCGCTCGCCCTGGTCCTCCGGCGGCGGTCGCCGCTGACCGATCGCGCGTCCGTGGCCTCGCACGTCGCGGCCCGGTCGCCGCGGCCTCTCGGGATGTCGCCGGCCGCTCTGCAGGCCGTGCTGGTCATCGCGGGCCTCTCCTGCTGCGTCGCGATGTCGATGCCGCAGGTCCACATCGTCGCGTACGCCGGCGATCTGGGCCACGGCGCCGCGCGCGGCGCCCAGATGCTGTCGCTCATGCTCGGCGCGGGCATCGTGAGCCGTCTCGCATCGGGCTGGATCTGCGATCGCATCGGCGGGCGGCGCACGCTGCTGCTGGGATCGAGCCTGCAGACGCTGGCGCTGGTGCTCTTCCTGCCCTTCGACGGGCTCGTCTCGCTCTACGTCCTGTCCGCCCTGTTCGGCCTGTCCCAGGGCGGGATCGTGCCCGCCTACGCCGTCATCATCCGGGAGTTCTACCCTCCCGAAGAGGCGGGCGTGCGCGTCGCCACCGTGCTGATGGCCACCGTGTTCGGCATGGCGCTCGGCGCGTGGATGTCCGGGATGATCTTCGACCTGACCGGCTCCTATCAGGCCGCGTTCTTCAACGGCATCCTTTGGAACCTGCTCAACTTCGGGATCGCGGTGGGGCTGCTGCGGCGACCGGGGAGGCCGGTCGAGGAGGCCTGGCGCTAGGTAGCGGTACCCGACCCCGTCGTTCAGTTCGACGGGGCGCACGACGACGTCGTCCCCGGATGTGCGGCCATCGCGTCTCGCGCGGCGGCCGGGATCTCCCGCAGGAACGGCGTCTTCGTGAAGGACTCCTCGATGAGGGCGCGATTGGCGGCCTCGGTGTAGTCGGCAAACGCGGCGGACACGTCACCGGCGCCTCCGGCGGTCACGTCGAGCATCCTGACCGGCGTGCCGCAGGCGAGGTCAAAACCGGACAAGGCGAGACGCCGGATCGCCCGATTGCCCTCGCTCCTGAACTGGACCTCGCCGGCGCTGAGGTTGTAGACGATGCTCCACCGTGTGAAGTTGGGCTGCGCGACCGCGGCCAGGACCTCGAAGCCACGAGCGACCGGGTCTGTGCTGCCTCCGGCGGCAAGCATGGAGGCGCGCACGAAGCGATCGAGCGAAGATCTGGACGCGGGCACCTCGCCTTTGCTCTTGGCGCGCTCGAAGGCCGCGACCGAGTCCGCGTAGGTCGAGTTGGTCAGCGTCCGGACCGGCATACCCGGGCCGCGATGGACGACGAGCCGGCCGTCGAGGAACTCGAGGGCGGCCACGTCACCGGTGGCATCCGCGACGAGATAGTGGATCGTCACCCGGCTGGTCGGCCGGACGGCCTCGGCGTTGGCCAGGACCTCCGCCACGCTGGCGTGACGATCGAGGTTGTACTGGATCCACTCGAGGATGCCGATCACCGGGCGAGTGTCGGCGGCTGGGTACTTGGTCCCGTCGAGCCACATCTGCGAGACCATGAGGCCCTTCTCGTTGATCCCGGTCATGGGGTTGTCGCGGCCGAACTGATTGAACGTGACGCTGCCGTAGTTGGCGGCCCAAGTGGCCCCCTGACTCCCGAGCACACTCACCTTCCTGGTGCCGCGCTTGTTGACCAGGACCAGCCCGTCGGGTGCGTGGAAGTCGTAGTTGTACGCGACGATTGTGTTGCCCCCTTCGAGGAGGCAGACCGTCGTGCAGGACAGCACCGGCGTGGCGACGAGCGTCGCGACCGCGAGGCCCGCGAGAGCGAAGAGGACGTAGCGCCTGGCCATGATGTTCAGAGCCTCGAGAAGTCGATTTCGTCCGCCCGGGTCCAATCCAGCCCATCGCCGGCGCCGACCTTGGCGCGGACGTCCCGTAAGAAGTCCCTCCCTTCG
This sequence comes from Candidatus Dormiibacterota bacterium, assembly GCA_035569855.1. Taxonomy (GTDB): domain Bacteria; phylum Methylomirabilota; class Methylomirabilia; order Rokubacteriales; family CSP1-6; genus CAMLFJ01. Next base: position 1,612 of record DATMMH010000233.1, on the reverse strand, counting down.
GGAGTCAGCCGGAAGTGAACCGGAGGTGGCGCCGCCTCGATCAGTCCGACTTTCGAAAGCCTCTTCAGCGACGCGGCTCGTTCAGTGTCTTCCTGGACTGCTCCCGCGAACCAGCCCCGGCTTCGCCCGCCCTTTTCGATCTCCAATAGAACTTCGAGCCGATGGAGCTTCTGACGAAGGTCCCGCGCATTACGAAGTAGTTCGCTCATTGCGCCCCCCTAGGCTCATCGCGATTCCTCACTTCGGCTTCGACCATGCTACCCCAGGACGTCTCTCTTGAAGCGTTCGAGTGTTCTCACGTGTTCCTCGGGGCCTGGAAGACCGAGCCCCATCGTGTTGACGCACAGGTGCGTGATGCCGCGCATGGCGCGCCATGTGGCCAGCTCCTGCTCGCGCCGCTCCGCGGGGACCTGGGCCAGGGCGAGGCGTCCCTCGATGCCGAACGCCGCGGGATCGCGGCCCGCCTCCCGGACGAGGCCGAGGAGACGGTCCACGGTCTGCTGGGCGGCGGGGCCCGGGCGGAAGGTCTGCAGCGTGATCCAGCCGTCGGCGAGGCGGGCCGCGCGGCGAAGGACCGCCTCGCTCTCGCCCCCCATCCAGACCGGAATCGGCTGCTGGACGGGCAACGGCTTGATGCCGGCGTCGGGCACTCGGTGCCACCGTCCTGCGTAGGTCACCAGCTCCTTGGTCCAGAGGAGCCGCATGACCTCGAGCTGTTCCTCGACCCGCTTGCCGCGATTCTTGAGGTTCTCGCCGAGCGCCTCGAACTCGACGGGGTTCCAGCCGACTCCGATGCCCAGGCGCAGCCGTCCGCCCGAGAGGACGTCGACCTCGGCGGCCTGCTTGGCGACGAGCGTCGTCTGCCGCTGGGGCAGGACGAGGACGCCCGTGACCAGCTCGATGCGCCGCGTGATCGCGGCACAGAACGCGAAGAGGGCGAATGGCTCGTGGAAGGCGTGCTGGTAGGTGTACGGGCTGTCCCACCCTCCCGGCCGGTTGGGGTTGGCGCCGATGACGCTGTCGAAGGCGAGAATGTGCGAATACCCCAGCGACTCGACGGCCTGGGCATAGTCGCGGATCGTCGCCGGATCCTGCCCGATCTCCGTCTGGGGAAAGACGACGCCGATCTTCATGGTTCGCTCTCCTCGGAGCAATCTCGATGAGCTCACCGGTCGCGAGCGCTCGCCAGCCGGACTAGCGGCGACTCAGCGGCGGGAGGTCAAGGACACAGCGGAGCGCGCGCCATGCTGCACGAAGGTTCTCACCGCATCCGACCGCGTCGCACGCGAGCAGCCGAGCCATCGCGCCGGCGCACGGCGCGAGTATCGTAGCCGAAGCCTGAAGGCTGAGCCAGGGCTCCCAGCGATCGCGAGAGTGGCATTGACAGCCTCAAAGCGTGCGCTCAAACTCGCGTGGGGTCCCAGCAGTGAATCGTCCGTCTCGCGGAAGGGAGGGCTTTCTTATGGCGGTTTATCTGGTCGAGCGCAGTTTGATGAAGGGCACCACGATGGATGAGCTTGGGGTAGCGCAGAAGAGTGCCATCGAAACGGGGAAGAAGATGACGGCCAGCGGCAAGAAGGTCCGGTATATCCGGAGCACGTTCGTTCCGGAC
>DATMMH010000232.1:0-3556 GCA_035569855.1 Candidatus Dormiibacterota bacterium | reverse complement strand
GCGCTTCCGCGTTCTCGTTCCGGACATGCCCGGCTTCGGCGAGTCGGATTCGATCCCGGAGCCGCATACCGCGCCCGGGCTGGCCGATCTCGTGACGGCCGGACTCGACAGCGTCGCGCCGCCGCCGGGCCAGATCGACCTGGCGGGGTTCTCGCTGGGCGGCATCATCGCGGGCCTCGTATCGGCACGCCTCGGACCCCGGGTGCGGACGCTGGTGCTGCTCGGATCGGGGGGCCTCGGGCTCGGGCCGGCCCCACGCCGATCGCTCTTGAGAATAGACCGGGGAATGACCCCGGAGGAGATCCGGCGCGTGCATCGCGACAACCTCCGCCTCCTGATGCTGGGCGATCCCGCGAGCGCGGACGACCTCACGGTGTCGCTCCAGATCGAGAACGTGAAGCACGCGCGGTTCAAGCCGGGCACGATCCCCGAGTCGAACCTGCTGCTGCGGGCCCTGCCCGCGATCCGGGCGCACATCGAGGGCATCTGGGGCGAGCGCGACGCCTTCATGGGCGCGCGGATCGCCGATTGCCGACGGGCCCTGGCCTCGGCCCGGCCCGACCTCGATCTCCGGGTGATCGAGGGGGCCGGTCACTGGGTCAACTACGAGGCCGCCGATCGCGTCAACGCGGTGCTGCTCGAGCTGCTGACCCGACGAGCGTAGGAGCTCGGGAGCGCCCCGCGCGCGCGGCTCAGCGCCCCTGGAACTGGGGCCGGCGCTTCTCGGAGAAGGCCTTCACGCCTTCCTGGTAGTCCTGGCTGTCGAAGCAGTCCTTGATCAGCTTGTCGAGCAGCGGGTAATCACGCTGCTCGTCCTCTCGCAGGAGCTGCTCCACGCTGGCCTTGGCCGAGCGCAGGGTGAGCGGCGCGTTGCGCGACATCGTGAGCGCGTAGTCGCGGGTGTAGCGCTCCAGATCCGCCTTCGGCACCACCTGGTTCACGAGGCCCATCCGCAGCGCGTCCTGGGCGGTGAAGTCGGTGCGGGCGGTGAAGAAGAGCTCCTTGGTGTAGGCCGGGCCGATCAGCGACATCAGCTTCTCCATGCCCTTGTAGTGATAGCCCAGCCCCAGCCGCGCGGCGGGGATGCCGAAGCGCGCGTCGTCGGCCGCGATGCGCAGGTCGCAGGTGATCGCGATCGAGACGCCGCCGCCGATGCAGAAGCCGTGGATCATCGCCACCAGCGGCTTGGCGAGCTTGGCGAGCGACTCCTGCCCCGCGCCCGAGATGCGCCGGTACTCCTCCTCGTCCGACGCGTTGCGACGTCGGTCCTTGAACTGCGAGATGTCGGCGCCGGCCACGAAGGCGGTCTCGCCCGCCCCGCGCAGGATCACCACCCGGATCGCGGGGTCGGCGGCCAGGTCGGCCACGTACTCGGGCATGCGCTGCCACATCTCCTGGCTCACCGCGTTGCGCTTCTCGGGCTGGTTGAAGGTGATCCAGCCGATCGGGCCGTCCTTCTGCAGCAGCAGCTTCTCGCTCGTCGCGGTCTCGGTCATCTGGACTCTCCTGGCGCGGGGGGTGACGACGGAGTCTGGTGTATCCCGTCCGCCGGACTTGCGCAAGTGCGCTATGCTCTGAGCCCGACGACGCATGATGAGCCGGCCGACCCACCGCGACGCGTGCCAGGCCTTCCGCTGGGAGGAGAGTGTCCGGGCCCTCGGCTGGGAACCGGGCCGCCCGGTCGATCTCGGCCACACCATCGTGGATCGCCACGCCGGCTCCGGTCGCGTCGCGCTGCGCTGGCTCGGCAAGCCCGGGGAGGTCCGGACCTACACCTTCGACGACCTGAGCCGCCTCACCGCCCAGTTCGCGAACGTGCTGCGGGCGCAGGGCATCGGTCCGCGGGACCGGGTCGCCGGCTTCATGCCGCGCGTCCCCGAGATGCTGATCGCGATGATCGGGGCGTGGAAGGCCGGGGCGGTCTACGTCCCGATCTTCACCGGGTTCGGGCCCGACGCCATCGAGTTCCGGGTTCGCCACAGCGGGGCCCGGGTCCTCTGCACGCACTGGGAGCAGCGGCCGCGCCTGCCCGCGGCGCTGCCCGGGGACGTCCGCATCGTCACGGTGACCGGAGCCGACGACGGCTCGGCGGGCGACGTCGACTTCTGGGCCGCGATGCGCGGGAAGGCCGAGACGAGCGCGCCGGCCGCGCGCCGGCGCGACGAGCCGGCCGTGCTCCTCTATACCTCGGGCTCCACCGGCCCGCCGAAGGGCGTGAAGATCGCGACCAACTTCCTGGTGGCGATCCATCCGCACCTGGTCTTCGGCGCCGACCTGCGGCCCGACGACGTGTTCTGGCCGACCGGCGATCCGGGCTGGGGCTACGGGCTCGTCTGCTACATGGGCGCGCTCGCGCTCGGCGTGCCGGTGCTGTCGCGGGAGGCGGCGCCTACCGCGGAGATCTGCCTCGCCACGCTGCGCGCGCAGCGGGTGACCAATCTCGCGACCACGCCGACCTTGCTCCGCTCGGTGATGGCCCTCGGCGGCGCCGAGGTGACGCGCGAGCCGCTCTCCCTGCGCTGCGCGAGCAGCTGCGGCGAGCCGCTCAACGCCGCGGTGGTCGGGTTCTTCCGCGAGCACTGGGGCGTGACGGTGATGGACCAGTACGGCTCGAGCGAGCACGGCCTGCCGATCGGCAACTTCGGCCGGATCGACATGGCGGTCAAGCCGGGCTCGATGGGGCTGCCGCTGCCGGGCTGCACGATGGCGGTGGTGGACGACCAGGGAGGGGAGGTGGGCCCGGACGTGGTCGGCCACGTCGGCTTGAAGCCGCATCCCGAGGGCTACTACTCGCTCGGCTACTGGAACGACGCCGCGCGCGATCGCGACATGTACCGCGGGCCGTGGATGACCGTCGGCGATCTGGCCCGGCGCGACGCCGACGGCTACTTCTGGTTCGAAGGTCGCGCCGACGACGTGATCAAGAGCGCCGGCTACCGCATCGGGCCGTTCGAGGTCGAGAGCGCGATCCTGAAGCACCCGGCGGTGGCCGAGGCCGCGGTGGTCGGCAAGCCGGACGAGCTGCGCGGGCACATCGTCAAGGCCTACGTCGTGCTGAAGCCGGGCCGGACGGTCGAGGGCGGGCTCGAGGCCGAGATCGCGGAGGTCGTGAAGACGCACGTCGGCCGGCATCAGTACCCGCGGGAGATCGAGTTCCTCGCCGAGCTTCCCAAGACCGAGAGCGGTAAGATCCAGCGGTTCCTGCTGCGACGGCGGTAGCGCCGGCGGCGGTCCCCCCCGGCATCCTAAAGGAGAGTGCGATGGCCGCGTACGAGGTGATCACGGGCCCGAGCGCCTGGCCGGCCCGCTACACGTTCTCGCCGGCGGTGCGGGCAGGCAACCTGCTCTTCATCTCGGGCACGACCGCGGGCGACGAGAGCGGGACGATCGTCGGGCCCGGGGACATCGTGGCCCAGACCCGCTACATCTTCGAGAAGTTCGGCAAGCTCCTGGCCGCGGCGGGCGGCGGCTTCGAGGACATCGTGCAGACCACCGAGTACGTCACCACCACCGAGAACTACGGCAAGACCGCGGATGTCCGGCGCGAGGTGTTCAA
>DATMMH010000231.1:0-6071 GCA_035569855.1 Candidatus Dormiibacterota bacterium | reverse complement strand
CAAGCCGGAGGAGACGGCCCGGGCCTTCACAGCCGACGGCTGGTTCAAGACCGGCGACCTCGCGCTGCGCGACGCCGCGGACCGCGTGATCTTCCGCGGCCGGCTGCGCGAGGTGCTGCGCATCAGCCACTTCATGGTGGCCCCGGGCGAGATCGAGGAGTATCTGCAGACCCACCCGAAGGTGCTGCAGGCCTTCGTCATCGGGGTGCCCGACGCCCGCACCAACGAGGCGGCGGTCGCCTACGTGATCCCGCGGCCCGGGGCCCGCGTGAGCGAAGAAGAGGTGATCGCCCACTGCCGGGGCCGCATCGCCTCGTTCAAGATACCGCGCCACGTCCGCGTGGTGGCCGACGTGCCCCGCACTCCGGGGCCGCACGGCGACAAGGTGCAGAAGGCGCGGCTACGCGAGATGTTCCTGGCCGAAGGCTAGGCGCGCGGCCGCGATCTCCTGCCCGACCGCGCCCGGGCCCGGGAAGGCGCGCTCGGCTCGGCGGTACCAGTACCGGGCGTTGTCGAGGTCGCCCTCGATCGTGTGCACGATGCCGTGCATCCAGGCGGCGAGCGTGGACTTGTCCTCCTGCACGATCGTGTGCGCCAGCTGCCACTCGCCGGCGGCGAGGTGATCGAGCGCCTTGGCGAGGGCGTCGGCCCGGGGCGACGTGGCGGAGTCGGTCATCGGCCGAAGTCTACCGCAGTCGTGTTCCCTCCGCTCAGGACGACCCCGACCCGCTCGTCCGGCCCCGGCACGTAGACGCCGCTCAGCAGCGCGGAGAAGGCGGCCGCCCCGCCCGGCTCGACCACGAGGCGGAGGCCCTCCCAGAGCGCCTCCTGAGCCTGGCGAATGGCCCCGTCGCTCACCAGGGCCACGCGGGCGACGTGGGCCCGCGCGATCGGGAACATCAGCTCGCCGACGCGGCGCGGGGCGAGCGAATCGGCGGCGAGGCCGCCGGCGGGCGCGTCCACCGGCTTGCCGGCCTCGAGCGCGCGCGTCAGCGTGGGCGCGGCCTCCGGCTCCACCCTGATCACCCGGGGTGCGCCCGCGCACCAGGCCGCGATGCCGCCGATGAGCCCACCGCCACCCACCGAGACGAGCACCGTGTCGAGGCCGGGCGCCTGGCGCGCCAGCTCGAGCGCGAGGGTGCCCTGCCCGAGCAGCGTCTCCTCCTGATCGAAGGCGTGCACGGGCAGCGCGCCCGACCGGGCCGCCCACGCTTCACTCGCCGCGAGCGCGTCGGCGTAACGGTCGCCGCCCACGATCAGCTCGGCCCCGTAGCCGCGGATGCGCGCGATCTTCGCGGGCGAGGACACGGTGGGGACGAAGATGCGGGCGGGCACGCCGAGCCGCCGGGCCGCGTAGGCCACCGCCGCGCCGTGATTGCCGCCGGAGGCCGCGACCACGCCCGCGGCCGGGATCCGGCGGGTGAGCAGGTTGGTGAAGGCCCCGCGCGTCTTGAAGGAGCCGGCGTGCTGGAAGAGCTCGAGCTTCAGGGTGAGCGGAAAGGCGGCGAGCCCGAAGTCGGCCCCGCTCACCTCGGCCACCGGGGTCACCCGGACGTAGGGGCCGATCAGGCGGTAGGTCCGTTCGATCGCGGTCCGATCGGTCATCGCTCAGTCCGGGGAGGCGAGCAGCGCGGCGCGGATCTTCGCCAGCTCCTTCCGCTTGGACTTGTCGGCCTCGGGGAAGGTCAGATCCAGCTCGTCGAGCGTGTCCACGATGGCGGCGGCCACGATGAGGTGCGTGTACCACTTGTGGTCCGCGGGGACGACGTACCAAGGCGCGTACTTGGTCGCGGTATGCCGTACCATCGCCTCGTAGGCGTGCTGGTAGTCGGGCCAGAACTTCCGCTCCGCGATGTCGTTGATCGAGAACTTCCAGTTCTTGGTCGGGTCGTCGAGCCGGGCCAGAAAGCGCCGCCTCTGCTCCGCCTTCGACACGTGCAGGAAGAACTTCCGGATCACCACCCCGTTGCGCGTGAGGTAGCGCTCGTGCGCCTTGATGTCCTCGTAGCGCTCGTCCCAGATCTCCTTGCTCGCGAGCGGGTCGGGCAGCCGCTCCGCCTTCACGAGGTCCGGGTGGACGCGGAGGATCAGCACCTCTTCGTAGTACGAGCGATTGAAGATGCCGATGCGCCCGCGCTCGGGGGCGACCTTGTGGGTCCGCCACAGGTAGTCGTGGTCCAGGTCCTCGTGGCTCGGCGTCTTGAACGAGTGGACATCGCACCCCTGGGGGTTGACCCCGGACATCACGTGCTTGATCACGCCGTCCTTGCCGGCCGCGTCCATGCCCTGGAAGATCAGCAGCAGCGCCCAGCTGTCCTGGGCGTACAGCTTCTCCTGCCGGTCGCGCACGATCTCGGTGCTCTGCTCGAGGAGCTTCAGCGCGTGCGCCTCGGACTTGACCCCGCTCGTGTCGGCCGGATCCACGTCCTCGAGCCGGAACTTCTTGCCCTTCCGGACGCAGTAGGGGTCGGCCAGGCGGGCGATCTTCCGGGCGCGCTTGTGCTCCTTCATGCTCGGAGCAGTGTAGCAGGTCAGCGGATCAGGTTGACCGGCGGCTCTCCGCGGGCGGTGCGATGGATGTTCTCCGCGATCACCGCCGCGCGCGCCTCCATCATGCCCTCCGTCCAGCCGGACACGTGCGGGGTCATCAGCACGTTCGGCAACGTGTGGAAGGGGTGATGCCCCGGATGGGTCGGCGCGCCACCCGAGGGGTAGCGATACCAGACGTCGAGCGCGGCGGCGGCGAGACGGCCGCTCTGAAGCGCTTGATAGAGCGCCTCCTCGTCCACGATCTCGCCGCGCGCCACGTTGACGAGTATCGCGGTGGGCTTGAGCCGGGCCAGCTCGCGCCGGCCGATGAGACCGCGGGTGTCGGGGGTGAGCGCGAGCGTGATCGCCAGGTAGTCGCTCCGGCCGAGCAGCTCGTCGAGGGCCTCCGGCCCGCGCAGGAAGGCCAGGCGGTGCGGGTCCGGCTGCGAAGCATCGCGGCGGATCGCCAGCACCTCCATGTCGAACGCGAGCGCGCGGCGGGCCACCGCCTGGCCGATCCGCCCGTAGCCCAGGATGCCCAGCGTCTTGCCCGCCAGCTCGGACCAGAGCGGCACCGGCGCGCCCGACCAGACGCTCTCCCATTCTCCCCGGCGGAGGCGCGCGTCCACCCGGCAGAAGTCGCGCGCGAGGGCGAGCATCGCGCCGATGACGTACTCCGCGATGCCCACGTCGTGGCCGTACGCGTTGGCGAGCGCCGTCCCCGGGGCGAGCGCCCCGCGGTCGATGCGATCGAGCCCCGCCCCGGGCACCTGCACCAGCCGGAGGCGCGGCGCGGCCGCGGCCATCTCGCGCGTGAAGGCCAAGGTCACGAGCACGTCCGCGTCGACGAGCTGCCCGACGATCTCCCGCTCGTCGCCGACCACCACCTCGCACGGCAGCGCGAGGCGGGCGCGCACCCGATCCGCGACGTGGCCCGCGAACACGCCGGCGAAGGCGACGCGGAACAGGGCGACCGTCACACGAGCACCATCTGGGTCTGGGTGGTCAGCGACAGGAGCCGCCCGGACTCGTCGGTGACGCGGGTCTGCCACACCTGGGTGCGCTTGCCCTTGTGCAGCGGCGTGGCCTCCGCGCGCACCACCCCGCTGCGGCCGGCCGCGAAGAAGTTGGTCTTGGACTCGAGCGTGGTCGTGGTCGCCCCGGCGGGCAGGTTCACCACCGTGGCGGCGGCACCCACCGTGTCGGCCAGGGCCATGAGGGTACCGCCGTGGAGCGCGCCGCCCACCGTGCGCAGCTCGTCGCGGATGGTCAGCTCGGCCACCACCCGGTCCGGAGTGGCCTCCACGATGCGCAGCCCGAGCAGCGTGCCGAGCGTGCCCTGCATGCGCTCGTTGAACAGATTGGGATCGATCGACATTGGGTCTCCTTCGGGGGGTCTCTTGACCTGGGCTATCCTGGCCCAGGCCGAGCGGCAGTTCAATTACCTGGGAGGTAATGGCAGAGGCACGGGCGGCGGTGTACCGTGCCGGCATGAAACACTCGGGGACGATCGCCAAGAGACCCAAGGCCAGCCCGGTCGGACAGCTCCTCAAGCACTGGCGCGAGCGGAGGCGGCTGAGCCAGCTCACCCTCGCGGTGGACGCGGAGATCTCCACCCGCCACTTGAGCTTCATCGAGACCGGTCGGGCCCAGCCGAGCCGCGACATGGTGCTGCTGCTGGCCCGCGCGCTCGACGTGCCGCCTCGCGGGCGCAACGACCTGCTGACCGCGGCGGGCTACGCGCCGGTATACCGTGAGACGGCGCTCGACGCGCCCGCGATGACCGACGTCCGCCGGGCGCTCGACTTCACGATGCGCCAGCAGGAGCCGTTCCCGGGGCTGGTCATCGACGGCCACTGGAACCTGCTGATGACCAACGAGGGCGCCAAGCGGCTGATGGCGCTCTTCATCTCGCCCGAGGACGTCGGCGCGGTCGGCGGCCGGCCGAACGCGATGCGCCTCTTCTATCACCCGCGCGGCATGCGCCCCTACATCGTGAACTGGGAGGCCACCGCGGCGGCGCTGATCCAGTGGCTGCACCTGGACCTGGCCCGCGGCATCGGGGACGCCGAGACGCGGCGATTGCTCGACGAGCTGCTCGCCTACCCGGACGTGCCCCAGAAGTGGCGCAGCCTCGATCTCGACGTCACCCCCGCCCCATTTCTGGCCGTCGAGATGCGCAAGGGCGATCTGCACGTCAAGTTCTTCTCCACCCTGACCAGCCTGGGCGTGCCCTACGACATCACGCTGCACGAGCTGCGGGTGGAGTGCTTCTTCCCCGCGGACCAGGCCAGCGAGGAGCTGCTCCGGCGCCTCGCCCGGTAGCGCACCCGGTTTCGCTCGTCTCCCGTTCGTGGTAGGAGAGGTGTGCCATGACGCCCACCGGGAGACCGACGCAGTTCGGGAGGATCCACGCGCCGGACGAGGCGTGGCTCGGCGCGCTACCGCCCGAGCCCATTCTCGAGCCCGACCTGCCGATCATCGATACCCACCATCACCTGTGGGACCGCGACGGCCATCGCTACTTCCTGCCGGAATTCCTGGCCGACGTGGCGACCGGGCACAAGGTGATCGCGACCGTGTTCCTCGAGTGCCACTCGATGTACCGCGCGAAGGGCCCGGAGGCGATGCGCCCGGTGGGCGAGACCGAGTTCGTGGCGGGCCAGGCCGCGATGAGCGACAGCGGCCTGTACGGGCCGACCCGCGTCGCCGCCGGCATCGTGGGCTTCGCCGATCTCACCCTGGGCGACCGCGTGGAGCCCGTGCTGGAGGCGCACATCCGGGCCGGCGGCGGGAGGTTTCGCGGCGTGCGCCACTCGGCGGCGTGGGACGCCAGCGACGTCATCGGCAACAGCGCGGTGGCCGACGCCCCGCACGTCTACCGCCGTCAGGAATTCCGCGCCGGCCTGGCCCGCCTCACCAAGCTCGGGCTCTCGCTCGACGCCTGGGTGTTCCATCCGCAGCTCGCGGACGTGGTCGAGCTGGCGCGGGCGTGTCCCGACGCGAATATCATCCTGGGCCACGTGGGCGGCGTCCTCGGCTACGGCCCCTACACCGGCCAGCGGAAGGACGTCTTCGCGGCGTGGAAGGTGCAGATCACCGAGCTGGCCCGGTGCCCGAACGTGGCCATGAAGCTCGGCGGCATGATGATGCGGCTCGCCGCCTACGACTACCGGACCCAGCCCAAGCCGCCCAGCTCCACCGAGCTCGCCGCGCTCTGGGGCCCATACATCCGGACCTGCATCGAGCTGTTCGGCGCCAACCGCTGTCTGTTCGAGAGCAACTTCCCGGTCGACAAGATGGGCATCGGCTGGGCGGGACTCTGGAACGCCCTCAAGCGGATCGCCGCCGACGCTTCCGCCGCGGAGAGGCAGGCCATGTTCGCGGGCACCGCGCGACGGGTGTATCGCCTGGACTGATGGATCCGTACCGCGAGGCCAATCGCGGGCTCTGGGACACCTGGACGCGGATCAACCTTCGATCCGACATGTACGACGTCGAGGCGTTCGCGGCGGGGCGCGGGCGGGACCTCGACCCGATCG
>DATMMH010000230.1:0-6186 GCA_035569855.1 Candidatus Dormiibacterota bacterium | reverse complement strand
GCGTAGCCCCACGTCTCGAGCAGCGTCTGCAGCGCGCTGCGCGAATCTTCTTCGTCGTCCACGATCAGTACGCGCGGCTTCACGGTCATACACGACTCACTGAGCTATTCGCCAGCAATCTGCGTGCCCGCCTGCCGCTTGGCTCGAAGGGGTCGGGAAATCGACGATCAGCCGGCTCGGATGGGCGCGTGGGCCCGATCGAGCACGTGGACGGAAATTCCTACCGGGTAGAGACGGCCGGCCGGCTCGACGAGAACCGGCCCAGGGAGGGTCGTCCACCGAGGGTCCTATCTGGGTGTGATCGAGGGCGCGCACGGTAGCCTGGTCCCGGGCATCGTCGCCGGGCCGGGTGATGCGCTGGGCGGGCACGCCGCCGACGGGATCTGCGGCTGCGTCATGCCGGGGGCTCCGGGCGCGGGCGGCGGTATCGCGGGCCCGGGCAGTCCGGGCGTGGTGATCGGTCCACTCGGGGCCATCGGCGGCGCGGGCGCGATCGGGGCGCTTGGACGCGGAACGCCCGAGGGCGGCGGGGTCTGGGCGACGGCGGAACCGGCCAGCAGGGCAACGACGCCGAGGGCCGTCGCGGTCGATATGCGAGCTCGTCTCGTATTCATCGATGGGTCTCCTTTCTCGTGGTCGGTCTACCGCATGCTTCGTGCCAGCGACCGGGCGGGTACTTCGCTATAATGCGGGCCGCTGGGGAACATGACGCTCGGAAGGAGATCTCGATGAAGCCGCTGGTCGTGCTCGGAGGACCCATCCATCCCGATGGGCTGAAGCAGCTCGAGGCCGAGGCGCGCGTCGTGGTCACCGACGCGGAGAGCGAGGCCGGCATGATCGCCGCGGCGAAGGACGCGGACGGCATCCTGTTCCGCGCCAAGCCCAATTGCACGCGCAGCCTCATGGCCGCGTGCGGCAAGCTCAAGGTGGTGGGGCGCCACGGGGTGGGCCTCGACATCGTGGACCTGCCCGCCGCCACCGACCTCGGCGTCGCGGTGGTGCACGCGCCCGGCTCCAACTCGAACTCGGTGGCCGAGCATGCGATCATGCTCATGCTCGCCTGCGCCAAGCAGGCGGTGGTGGTGGACCAGCGGACCCGCAAGGCGGACTGGGGCAAGGCCCGCTGGCAGGGGCTGCTCGAGATGAACGGCAAGACCCTCGGCATCATCGGAGTGGGCAACATCGGCCGCCGGGTGGCCAAGACCGCCAACGCGCTCGGCATGCGGGTGATCGGCTACGACAAGTACGTGCCCGCGGACGAAGTGCGCAACCGGGGCGTCGAGCCGATGCCGGACATGGCCTCGGTGCTGCGGCAGGCCGACGTCGTCACGTGCCACACCCCGCACACCAAGGAGACGCATCACATGATCGACGCCGCCGCGGTCGCGCAGATGAAGGACGGCGTCATCTTCGTCAACACCTCCCGCGGCAAGACCCAGGACGAGGACGCGCTGGTGACCGGGCTGGAGAGCGGCAAGATCCGCGCGGCCGGTATCGACGTGTTCGAGGAGGAGCCCGCGTCGTCGGACAACCGGCTCTTCCAGCTCGAGAACGTCATCGTCTCGCCGCACATCGCGGGGGTGACCCGCGAGACCATGCGGGGTATGGCCTTGCAGGTGGTCGAGGAGATGCTGCGGGTCCTGCGGGGCGAGAAGCCGCACGTGCTCGGCAACCCCGATCTCTGGCCCAAGCTCGCCCACCTCAAGTAGACTGAGCCGGGAGGCTCATCGAATGCCAATCGACGCGCGTCAACCCAGAGAGATCCGGGCGGACATCCGCGCGGGCCGGCTCCGCGGCGTGACCGCCGGGCTGGCCCCCGGCTACGTGCAGGCGAACCTGGCCGTCCTACCGAGGGAGCAGGCCTACGACTTCCTGCTCTTCTGTCAGCGCAACCCGCGCCCGTGCCCGCTCATCGAGGTGACCGACGCGGGCTCGCCCGAGCCGGTGGGCGTGGCGCCGGGCGCCGACCTGCGCACCGACCTCCCGCGCTACCGCATCTACAAGGACGGGGTACTGGCCGACGAGGTCACCGACGTCACCCCGTTCTGGCGCGACGACCTGGTCGCGTTCCTGCTCGGCTGCTCCTTCACCTTCGAGTGGGCGCTGCTCGACGCGGGCATCCCGATGCGCCACATCGAGCAGGGCAAGAACGTGGCGATGTGGAAGACCTCGGTGGAGTGCCGGCCCGCCGGGCGCTTCCACGGCCCCATGGTGGTCTCGATGCGGCCGATCCCGACCGGGATGATCTCGAAGGCGGTGACCGCGTCCGCGCGGTTTCCGAACGCGCACGGCGCGCCGGTGCACGTGGGTGACCCTGCCGCGCTCGGCATCGCCGACGTGAACAAGCCGGACTGGGGGGACTCGGTGGGGATCCTGGCCGGCGAGGTGCCGGTGTTCTGGGCCTGCGGGGTGACGCCGCAGGCGGTGGCACTGGCGTCGAAGCCCGCGTTCATGATCACCCACAGCCCCGGCCACATGTTCATCACCGACCTGCCGAACCACGCGCTGGCGGCGATCTAGCGGCCCACTGCCGTCGTGACGATCTGGCCCGAGCCGCGGCTCCTGCCGTGCGGAGACCAGGCGCTCTCCGTCGAGCTGGGGGACGAGGTCAACCGTGAGCTGAACGCCCGCGTCCTCGCGCTCGAATACCTGCTGCAGCAGAAACATCTCCCCGGAGTGGGCGAGACGGTCCCGAGCTACCGCGCGCTGCTCGTCTACTACGACCCCCTCGTGATCGGCTACGACGATCTCGGGGCGACCCTCCGCGAGCTGTGCGCGCGGGCGCGCCCGGAGGTGTTGCCGCCGGCGCGCACCGTGGAGCTGCCGTGCTGCTACGGCGGCGAGATGGGCTTCGAGCTCGAGGCGGCCGCGCAGAAGCTCGGGCTGCCCCCCGACGAGGTGGCCCGGCTCCACGCGGGGGCCGACTACTACACCTATTTCGTCGGCTTCACACCCGGCCTGCCCTACATGACCGGCATGCCGAAGGAGCTGACGATCCCGCGTCTGCAGAACCCGCGCACCAAGACCCCGCCCGGCAGCGTCAGCATCGGCGGTATCCAGTGCTGCATCTACTCCGTCGAGAGCCCGGGCGGTTTCTGGGTGCTGGGACGCACGCCGGTGCGGCTCTACGATCCGGCCGCGCCGGATCCGATCCTGCTGCGCGCGGGCGACCACGTGCGGTTCCGCGCGATCGATCGCGCCGAGTTCGACGCGATCGCCGCCCTCGTCGAGGCGGGCCGATACGCGGCGCGGATCAGCGTCGCGGGATCGGGCGCGGGCCGGTGAGCCACCTGGTCGTCCATGACGCGGGTCCCCTCACCACGATCCAGGACCTGGGCCGGGTCGGCCACCTGCGCGTGGGCATCCCGACCTCGGGCCCAACCGACCGCGACGCGTTCGTCCTCGCCAACCGGCTGGTGGGCAACGCGGACGACGCGGCCGGGCTCGAGTGCACGCTGATCGGCCCGCGCGTGGAGTTCACCGACGAGCGCCTGGTCGCGGTGACCGGCGCGGAGATGCCGGCCGCGCTCAACGGGAGCGCGGTGCCGGCCTGGCAGGGGCTGCGGGTGAAAGCGGGCGACGTGCTTCGCCTGGGGCCGGCCAAGAGCGGGGTGCGCGCCTATCTGGCCGTCGCGGGCGGCATCGAGACGCCGCTCGTGCTGGGCTCGCGGTCCACGTACGTGCGCGGCCGCCTGGGCGGGCTCGACGGGCGCGCGCTGCGCAAGGGAGACCGGCTGCCGCTCGGCGCCGCCCCCGCGGCCCGGCCCCGCCGCGTGCAGCCTGCCCGCGTCCCCGCCTACGGTCCCGAGGCCACGGTGGCGGTGGTGCTCGGCCCCCAGGACGACCGCTTCACCCCCGCGGGGATCGCCGCCTTCCTGGAAGGGCCGTACGAGCTGCTGCCGCAGAGCGACCGCATGGGCGCCCGCCTCAAGGGCCCGTTCATCGAGCACACCCGCGGCCACGATATCGTCTCCGACGGTGTCCCCATGGGCGGCATCCAGGTGATCGGCGAGGGCCAGCCGATCGTGCTGCTGGCCGACCGCCAGTCCGCGGGCGGCTACACCAAGATCGCCACCGTCTGCTCGTTCGACCTCGGCCGGATCGCCCAGCTCAAGCCGGGCGGGCGCCTCCGCTTCCGCCGCGTGACAGTGGCCGAGGCTCATGCGATGCTTCGAGACAGCCGGCGGGCGCTGGACACCGCGATCGAATAGGAGCTTCACCTCCGAGGAGGGATCCCATGACACTCGAGCGCGCCATCACGGACTACCAGGCCAAGACCCCCCGCTCGCGCCAGCTCTTCGAGGAGGCGCTGCGCGTCATGCCGGGCGGCAACAGTCGCACCACCACCTTCTTCGACCCCTATCCCTTCTACATCACCCGCGGCGAGGGCGCCCGGATCTGGGACGCCGACGGCGTCGAGCGGCTCGACTTCAACGGCAACTACACGAGCCTGATCCTCGGGCACGCCAACGCGCAGGTGGTAAAGGCGATCCAGGACGCGGCGGCGAACGGGATGTCGTTCCCTGGTCCGAGCGAGCACGAGATCCGACTCGCCGAGATCCTGACCACGCGCATCCCGGGCATGGAGGTGGTGCGCTTCGCCAACTCCGGCACCGAGGCCACCATGCACGCGGTGCGGGTGGCGCGCGCCTTCACCGGCCGCACCAAGATCGCCAAGTTCGAAGGGGCCTATCACGGCACCCACGACTGGGTGCTGGTGAGCGTGTCGCCGGATCCGGCCACCGCGGGCTCGCGCAAGCGGCCGAAGTCGGTGGCGTGGTCGTCCGGCGTGCCGCCGATGGTGCTGAAGCACGTGGTGACGCTGCCGTGGAACGACGCGGACGCCTGCGCGAAGATCCTCGATAAGCAGGGGAGCGACATCGCGGCCCTGCTGATCGACCCTCTGCTCGCCAACGCGGGCATGATCCCGGTGCGCGAGGGTTTTCTCGAGAAGCTCCGCGAGGTGACGGCGCGGCTCGGCATCCTGCTCATCTTCGACGAGGTGATCTCGTTCCGGATCGGGCGCGGCGGCGCCCAGGAGCGCTTCAGCATCCGGCCCGACCTGACCACGCTCGGCAAGATCATCGGCGGCGGCCTGGCCGTCGGCGCCTTCGGCGGGCGCGCGGAGGTGATGAACTACTACGATCCGCGCGACGGCAAGGGCCGCATCAACCACGGCGGCACCTTCAACGCCAACCCGCTGACCATGGCGGGTGGCATCGCCACGATGGAGCAGCTCACACCCGAAGCCTACGCCCGGCTCGACGCCCTCGGAGACCGTCTTCGCGACGGCGTGCGGCGGCTCCTGCGCAAGCGCGGCTACCCGGGGCAGATCACCGGGGTGGGCTCGCTCTTCTGGCTGCACCACACCAAGAAGAAGCTCAGCGACTACCGCTCGGCGCGGCCGGAGGACCCGCAGGCCCCGGTGCGCACCTTCCTGGGGCTGATCAACGACGGCGTGCTCCTGTCCCAGCGCGGCCTCGGCGCCTGCTCCCTGGCCATGACCGACGCCGACGTGGACCGGTTCGTCGAGACGCTCGGCCGCGTGCTCGCGTAGGGCAGGGCGAGCCGCAGCCGAAGGCGAACTGCACGGCGAGCTGCAGCCGAAGGCGAGGCGAGCGCATTTGAAGGAGGGGTTAGGGTCATGACGACGACCAAGATGATCGATCTCAACTGTGACATGGGCGAGTCGTACGGCCGCTGGACGCTCGGGGCCGACGAGGCCATCATGCCGCTCATCAGCTCCGCCAACGTGGCCTGTGGCTTCCACGGCGGCGATCCCCACGTGATGCGCCGGACGGTGGAGCTGGCCCTCACGCACCGGGTGGCGCTGGGCGCCCATCCGTCGCTGCCCGACCTGATGGGCTTCGGCAGGCGCAAGATGGACGTGAGCGCGCGCGAGCTGCAGGACTACCTCTGCTACCAGACCGGCGCGCTGCGCGAGATGGCCCGGGCCGCGGGGGCGGAGTTGCAGCACATGAAGCCGCACGGCATCCTCTACTCGATGATGGAGACCGACGAGGCGCTGGCCGCCGCGGCCGGGCAGTCGGCCATGGATTCCGGTCTGATCCTGATGACGCTCGCCTCCGGGCGCTACGACGCCACGTGCCGGAAGATGGGGGCGCGGGTCGCCTCCGAGGGCTTCGCCGACCGCGCCTACAACGTGGACGGTACGCTCGTCTCACG
>DATMMH010000229.1:0-46541 GCA_035569855.1 Candidatus Dormiibacterota bacterium | reverse complement strand
GGTGATGATCGACAAGGAGTTCCTTGTCGACCTCGTGCGCGACCCCGCCCAGGTACTGGCCGGCTTCGAGCTCACCGCCGACGAGCGCGCCGTCATCATGCAGGCGCTCGGGAGCACCGCCAACGTCTCGGATCGAGATCGGGCCCGCGCGTTGCAAAACGTCATGCTCAAGCGCTGGGCGACCTGATGACCACGCGCCCCGCCGGATCCCGCTGAGTGGCCAACCTCCCCGAGATCGGGTTCCTGCGTCGCGTCGTCCTGTTTAAGGATCTGGAGGAACCCGTGCTGCTCGCCCTGTGGCCGAGCTTCAGGGAGCGACGGCTGAAGAAGGGCGACGTGCTCTTCCGGGCGGGTGACATGGGCGAGGAGCTGTTCCTCATCAAGGACGGCAGCATCGTCGTCTCCAAGCCGGTCACCGGCCGGGTGGAGCAGGTGCTCTCGCGCATCGCCCCCGGCGAGGTGTTCGGCGAGATGAGCCTCTTCGGCGACGAGCGACGGCGGTCCGCCACCTGCCAGGCCGAGATCGACACGGTGCTCTTCAGCCTCGACCGCGACAGCCTGAGCCGCTTCACCGCGAGCAGCCCGCTCGCCGCGGCCAAGTTCTTCCAGCAGATGGCCCAGGTGGCCTTCAAGCGTCTGCGCGACTCCAGCGACCTGGTCGCCGAGGTCACCCGCTGGGGGCTGGAGGCCACGGGTCTCGACATCGAGCACAAGTAGCGCCCCCGGGGCTCGATCGTGAGCGAGGCCGGCGACAAGGCCGCGGAGAGCAGACCGAAGCGCACGCGAATCGAGCTGCTGGTCCGCCAGCCGGACGGTGACGGCTTCGAGACGCGCGAGATCCCCAGCGCGGTCGCCTACCTGCACAGCCGCCCGCAGCGCATCCCCGACGCCGACTGGGAGATGGCGCGCCTGCCCTACGCCCCGCTGGGCGTGGTCACCTACGCGCTCAAGAACCGCCGCACCGAGCAGATCATCCAGATCACCGAGACCGAGAAGTTCCTCTGGGAGCAGATGGACGGGCAGGCCTCGCTCCAGGAGATCGCGACCTCGTACCTGCTCCACTACGGCTCGTTCGACTTCGAGATCATCCCGACCCTGATCGTCAAGCTCCTGCGCGCCGATCTGCTCACGATGCGGCCGGTGTCGCGGCTGCGCGCGGTGCTGGCCCGCAACCGTCGCAACCCGGCCGCGCGCGCGATGGAGGGCACGCTCCACGCCCTGGAGCGGCTCACCGTCACGAGCCGGCGCTCGCATCAGGTCTTCGAGCGCATGTACCGCTACGGCGGCTTCCTGCTCTTCTCGCCGTGGGCCCTCGTGGCGCTGGGCATCATGGTGGTGCTGGGCACCCGCAGCGGGGTGGCGATCTGGCACGACCTGAGCGACGTCACCCACGGCCTGGCGAGCCACCCGCTCCTGGCGATCCTGCTCGTGAAGATCGTGTTCTGGCTCACCGTGATCAACCACCAGATCATCCACGCGCTGGCCTGCGTCCACTATCGCCGGCGGGTGCGGGAGTTCGGCTTCACGATCCTGCACGGCTTCATCCCTACCTTCTACGCCGACGTGACCGACATCTTCATGGCCACCCGCCGCGCACGCATCGTCAACTCGGTCGCCGGCCCGCTCTTCCATCTCTTCCTCGGCTGCTTCTGCTTCTGGATCGCGGTCCACCTCTCACCCGGACTCATCCAGGGCTTCGTGGCCGCCTCCGCGCTCCTGCAGCTGCAGTCGTTCCTGATCAGCCTCTACCCGTTCTGGTTCCTCGAGATGGACGGCTATCACATCCTCGTGGAGCTGGTGGGGGTGCCGACGCTCAATCACGACTCGGCGCGCTTCGTGCGCGAGACGCTGTGGTCGCGCCTGCGCTCGGCCACCTGGTTGACGCGCCAGGAGACGATCTGCCTCGCCTACTTCACGCTGTCGCTCGCCTCCGTCGCCGGGTTCGTGCTGCTCAACGTCTGGCTGATCGCCCACGCCGGCAAGTCGTAGCCCTCGCGGCGGGCTACCCGCCGCCGCGAACCACGAGGCTGATCAGCCGACCGACCGACTCGCCGAGCGTCTCGGGTGGCTCGGGCGGGGCCTCCTCGAGGATCCGGCGCTGCTCGGCGTCGCTCAGCGATTCGAGATGGGCCTGGGCGCGGTCGCGCACCTCGGGCCCGAGGAGACGGGCCACCTCCAGGATGAAGCGCAGCGCCTGCTCGGCGCGCTCCTGCGGGGACACGGCGCCCGCCCGCGCTGCGAGGCCGGCCTCGCGCAGGCGCCGGCTCAGGCGGACGCGCTGGCCGTGGACGTGCAGGAGATCCGCCGGCACCGGGCCCCACTCGAGATCGAGAGCGGCGGTCACCGCGGCGATGGCGGGGGCGAGCGCGGGCGCGCTCTCGCGCGCGATCAGCTCGGCGAGCGCGCCCTGCCAGACCGGGGGCAGCGGCGCGGGCGCGACGCGGTCCAACTCGGGGGCCGGCGTCTCCAGCACCTCGCCGGCGCGATCCAGCACCAGCCGGTCCTCGATCGGCCCGCCGAGCGCCCACAACGAGCAGATCACCCGATCGCCGTCCTGGCGGATCACCCGCGGCTCGCGCCGCCGGATCTCCTGCCACTCCGCGCGATAGAACGGCACGCCGTCCAGCACCACCTTCTCGACCTCGTTCCGGAGCTGGACCGATACGCCGGGGGTCACGTGGTGGGTCTCGAACGGCGCCGGGTGCCAGTCGAGCGCTCCGTCGGCCAGGAAGCGCTCGAGCGGCAGCGCCTCGCGGGCGTCGTAGCGGAAGCACTCGAGCAGGGCGGTGAAGAGCTGCTCGGTCGGATAGGGGCCCCGATAGCGCACGGCGGCGACGCCCTGATCCTTCATGAGGCCCGCGACGAGGTTGAGCAGCGCGGTGCCGCCGCCCGGAGGCAGACGCCGCGGCTCGAGCAGCGGCGGGATGAAGTCGGGGCGCGTGTAGTCGAGCGCCTGGAAGCTCGTCAGCAGCTCGCGCGGCCGCCAGGGCACGCCGGCCTCGAGGAGCCACACCCGGTCCGAGCGGCCCCAGGCCGGATGCGTGTCCGCGCCCGGCTCGATGCCGAGCCAGCGCCCGTCCGGGAGGAGGCACTTGGCCCACGCGAGCGCGCCCTCGGCGCCCCACCGGCACGCGGCGACGAGACGCCCGCGGCGATCGAACTGCACGAGCCGGCGCCGTCCGGCCTCCGGGGCGAACCCGGTCAGCGCGCCCCCGCGCCCGGCGGTGACTGGCGGATCGGCGTCGTCGAGCGCGGCGCGTAGCGCCGGGATGCGCTCGGGATCGAGGGCGACGATGTCGGCGCGCGCGAGCCAGGCGCGCAGCCGCGGCAGCGCGGCGCGGTCCATGACGATGATGATACCGGCATCCGCTGGCCGGGTCCGTCGCTTGCCCCTGCGCGCCCCGGACGATACAATCCCGCGGGTGAAGGCACGGGCGATGCTGATCGGAACCGCGCTCTGCCTGGGCGCGTGCGCACCGGTCACGGTGCCGATGCCGATCCAGCCCTTCGTCGATATCCCGGTGCCCGCCGAGTGGACCCCGTACTCCGACGACTGGGCCATGATCAGGACCGAGAAGGTCACCGCGGCCCGCCTCATCTATTTCACCCAGAACACGGTCGACAAGACGCTGGCCGACGCGCGTCGACTGCTCGCGAACGCGGGGTGGAACGAGAGCCGGAGCGAGCGCTTCGTGAACGCGGAGAAGTTCCCCGGGGTGTGGGCCGACTTCATCAAGGGGGACGACCTCTGCCGGGTGACCGTGATCGAGGGGGCCGGCGCCACGCACGTGGACTACACCGTCGCCCGGGTGAACCCGGCGCGATGAGGAGCCGCCGCTGATGGGCCCGGCCGATCTCACCTGGCTTCCCGCGCACGAGCTCGTCGCGCTGATCCGGGCCAAGCAGGTCTCGCCCGTCGAGGTCGTGGAAGCGGTGCTCGCCCGCATCGGGCGGCTCAATCCGACACTCAACTGCTTCGCGACGGTGACCGCCGAGGAGGCGCGCGACGCGGCCATCGCGGCCGAGGTCGCGGTGATGACCGGCGAGGAGCTCGGCCCGCTGCACGGCGTGCCGGTCTCGATCAAGGACCTGCTCTTCACCCGACGGGTGCTCACCGCCGGCGGCTCGCGGCTCTTCGCCGATCACGTGCCGGAGGAGGACGCGGTCGTGGTCGAGCGTCTCAAGGGCGCCGGGGCCATCATCGTCGGGAAGACAACGACGCCGGAGTTCGGGCACAAGGCGGTGACCGAGAGCCCGCTCTGCGGGATCACCCGCAACCCGTGGAATCCGGCCCTCACCCCCGGCGGCTCGAGCGGCGGCGCGGGAGCCGCCGTGGCGGCCGGACTCGGTCCGCTCGCGGTGGGCACCGACGGCGGGGGCTCCATCCGGATCCCCGCGTCGTTCTGCGGGATCTACGGGCTCAAGCCGTCGTTCGGCCGCGTGCCGCAGTTTCCGGGCTTTCCGGGCTGGGAGACGCTCTCGCACACCGGCCCGATGACCCGGACCGTCCGCGACGCGGCGCTCATGCTCGACGCGGTCGCGGGGCCCGACGATCGCGACCGGTACTCGCTGCCCGCCGCGGGTCGCTCGTTCCTGGCCGCATGCGACGGGGGGATCGCGGGCCTGAGCGTGGCGTGGTCGCCGGACCTGGGCTACGCGCGGGTGGATCCCGAGGTCGCCGATCTCTGCGCGGCCGCCGCGGAGCGCTTCGAGAGCTTCGGCGGCCACGTGGAAGTGGTGACGCCGTCCTGGGAGGATCCCGAGGAGATGTTCCGGGTCACGATCGGGGCCGAGACGTGGGGGGCGTGGGGCGACCGCCTCGAGGCCGACGGCGAGAAGATGGACCGCTCGCTCCGCGCCCTGCTGCGCTTCGGCGCCGGCATCACGTTGCCCCAGTATCTGGCCGCCACCCGCCGGCGGCACGAGCTCTGGACGGACGTCCAGCGGTTCCTGGCCCGCTTCGATCTCCTGATCACGCCCACCGTCGCGGTCCCGCCGTTCGAGGTGGGCCGGGCCGGGCTCAACGAGGTCAACGGCCAGCCGTCCTCGCCGCTCGGCTGGGCCCCGTTCTGCTTCCCGTTCAACCTCACCGGCCAGCCCGCCGCGACCGTCCCGGTGGGCATGACCAGTGCGGGCCTGCCGGTGGGGCTGCAGATCGTCGGCCGTCGTCACGCCGACCATACCGTGCTGGCCGCCTCCGCCGCGTTCGAGGCCGAGCAGCCCTGGGGAGACCGCCGCCCGCCGGGGGAGTGAGCTGCTCGGGTCGCTCAGCTCCGCGCGACGATCACCGCGCCCAGCAGCATCATGCCGGTGCCGAGCCAGGCCGACACCGGCGCCCGCTCGTGCAGCAGCACCGCGGCCAGCACCAGCGTCACCGCTCCGCTCAGCCGATCGATCGGCGCCACTCGCAGCGCATCGCCGAGCTGCAGGGCGCGGAAGTAGCAGAGCCACGAGGCGGCGCCGGCGAGCCCCGAGAGCGCGATGTAGAGAAGGCCCCGGCCCTCGATCTCCTTCACCCCCGTGAGATTGCCGCGGACCAGGGCCAGGACGAGCAGGGCTCCGAACATCACCGCGGCGCGGACGGTGGTGGCCAGCGTGTTGTCCACGCCCCGCACCCCGATCTTGCCGAGCACCGCCACGAGCCCTGCGAATCCGGCGGACAGCGTCGCGTAGGCCAGCCAGTTCATGCCGTCTCCCTCCTTGACTGCGGTCGCCCTGCATGCATACTAAGGCCGGTTCCCGACGCGACGAAGAACAAGGGCGATGGAGTTCGCCCGAGACCGCCCGGCCTCCGGGCTGATGACTCCTACCGGCTCGACCGGTAGGAGTCTTTTTTTGTTCCGGGGAATGGATCCGACACGAGGAGATCGGCGCACATGACGCGATTCATCTGGATCTGCTTCGGGGGAGCGGTGGGCACCGGGGCGCGGTACCTGCTGGGCGGATTCGTGGCGCGGGTGGCCGGCCCCGATTTCCCGTACGGCACGCTGTTGATCAACGTGCTCGGCTCCTTTCTCATCGGAGTGGTGCAGCAGGTCGGCCTCTCCACCCTCATGATTCCGGACACCGTACGGCTCGTCCTCGCGGTCGGCGTCATGGGAGGATTCACCACGTACTCGTCTTTTTCCTACGAGACCGTGAAGCTGGTCGAGACCGGCTCGTGGAGCGCGGCCGGCGCGTACGTCGTGCTCACGACCACCCTGTGCCTCGTGGGCTGCGTGATGGGGCTGTCCCTCGGCCGGGTGCTGGTGGAAGGGAAGGGAGGGTGGTAGCGACGCGAACGCTGGAGGGCGAGCAGGTCCTGATGCGAATCTTCATCGGTGAGAGCGATCGGCGCTGCGCGGGGCGGCCGCAGGAGCATCTGTGCGGGTCTTGAAGTACGACGACAACCGCCCCGGTTAGGGCTTCGCCGCGTCGCCCGTCTGCTGCTTCTCCGTCTCCATGACGCGGGCGCGGTGCTCGCGCAGGGCCTGATCGTACCGCCGCAGCATGTCGTCGCGCTCCGCGTGCGAGATGAGCCGCTCCACCAGCATACCGGCGAGGAAGGCCACGACCACGACCACCACGAGCGCCAGAGCGCCGAGCGCCGAGCGGGAGCGGGACCACGCACGCGTCATGGTGGGCATGATAGCAAACGCGGGCCGAGCGGCTCTGCCGTCGGGCGCTCAGCGCCTCCGCGGTCGGCGTGGTAGGATGTGCGCACTGTGAGATAGCGCCATGCGGATACGACGACTCCTCCACGCGACCGATTTCTCTCCCGCATCCACCCGCGCCTTCAAGTACGCGGTGGACCTGGCCACGATGCATCGGGCCCAGCTCGTGATCCTGCACGTGATGACGCCGCCCGCCCTCGGGATCCCCGGCGAGGGGTACGTGACCCCGGCGGTCTACGAGACGCTCGAGGCTTCCGCGCGTAGCCAGGCCGGGCGGCGGCTCGACGCGATCGTGGCCCGGGCCAAGAAAGCGGGGGCGCGGGCGCGCGGGCTACTGCTCGAAGGGGTGCCCCACGAGCTGATCGTGCGCTCGGTGCGGTCGCAGAAGGCGGATCTGCTCGTGATCGGCACCCACGGCCGGAGCGGGCTCGCCAAGTTCTTCCTGGGCAGCGTGGCCAACCGCCTGGTCTCGATGGCCGCGTGCCCCGTGCTCACGGTGCGCGGGCGGTAGCCGTGGTGGACGCGCCGGGGCCCCTCCGCGTCACCGCGGAGTCGAAGATCAACGACGTGCTCGCGCGCCACCCGGGCACCGGCCCCATCTTCACCCAGGGACGCCGCCTCTACGTGGACCAGCTGCACGATCTGTACGCGCGCTTCCCCGGGCTCACGGTGGGCGACTTCGCGCGGCAGAACGTCATGGAGCTGGGGCCGCTGCTCACCCAGCTCAACGCGATGGCCGAGTCCGAGGACGCGGCGCGCCCGACCACGGCGCGCCCCCACGGCGGCGACGAGAGTCCCACCGGCCACTTCTCGCTGGCCCTCGGCTACACCGCCAGCTATCGGCCGCGGGAAGATTCCACGCCCGACAGCGTGTCGGTGGTGACCGTCCAGTCGTCTCGCGGCCCCCAGTAGCGGCGCGGAGCGGTCCGATCACGGAAGCGCCGCCGGCCTCGGACCGCTCGGAGTGGGGCAAGCGGACCGAGCCCTCCAAGGAGATCCGCTTCCTCCAGGGCCCGCAGCCGCGCTCCTTCGAGCTGGCCCGGGCCGTTCGCATCTTCTGGGAGTTCATGCGGGGCTTCCGGGCGCTGCACTTCGTCGGGCCCTGCGTCAGCGTGTTCGGCTCCGCCCGGTTCAAGGCCGGCCATCCTTATTACGAGCTGGGCCGCGACCTGGGGGCCCGGCTGGCCCGCGTCGGCTTCACGGTCATGACCGGGGGCGGGCCCGGCCTGATGGAGGCGGTGAACCGGGGCGCCCGCGAGGCGGGCGGCCACTCCATCGGCTGCAACATCGAGCTGCCGCGGGAGCAGCGGCCGAACGAGTACCTCGATCGCTGGATCACCTTTCGCCACTTCTTCGTGCGCAAGGTGATGCTGGCCAAGTACTCCTACGCGTTCCTCGCGCTGCCCGGGGGCTTCGGCACGCTCGACGAGACGTTCGAGATCGCCACCCTGGTGCAGACCGGCAAGATCCTGGAATACCCGATCGTGCTCATCGGGCGCGACTACTGGCGCCCGCTCATCGACTTCATCCGGAACCGCCTCCTGGTCGAGGGCACCATCGACCCCGGGGACGAGCAGCGCCTGAGGGTGACCGACTCGCCCGCGGAAGCGGTGGAGTGGGTCACCGCGGTGGCCATGCGCCGGTTCGGGCTCAGCTACGGGCCGCTGGCCCGGCGTCGCTGGTTCCTGGGAGAGTGACATCGAGCCGCAAATGTTCCAACGGGAGGGATCATTCATGACGATGCCGAGACTGGTCCGCTTCTCCACCGCCCTCGCGCTCGCCCTCGTGGCCGCGGTCAGCCCCTCCGTCGCGCGGGCCCAGGCCCCGATCAAGGTCGGCCTGGTGCAGGGCTTCACCGGCGCGCTCGAGGTCTACGCCAAGCAGGCCAAGCGCGGCTTCGATCTGGGGCTCGAGTACGCGACCGCGGGCAAGGGAGAAGTGCTGGGTCGCAAGATCGTGGTCATCGAGGAGGACGATCAGCTGAAGCCCGACGTGGCCAAGCAGAAGGTCACCAAGCTCTACGCCGACGACAAGGTCGACTTGATCGTGGGAACCACCTCCAGCGCGGCCGCCCTCGCGGTGCTGCCGGTGGCCGCCGAGTTCAAGAAGGTGCTGATCGTGGAGCCGGCGGTGGCCGACAGCATTACCGGGGAGAACTGGAACCGCTACGTCTTCCGCACCGCCCGCAACTCCACCCAGGACGCCATCGCCAACGCGCTCGCGGTGGCCAAGCCCGGCGTGTCGATCGCTACGATCGCGCAGGACTACGCGTTCGGACGAGAAGGCGTCGCCGCCTACAAGGCCGCGGTCGAGAAGGCGGGGGCCCAGGTGGTGCACGAGGAGTACACCCCGACCACCGCCACCGACTTCACCGCGCCGATCCAGAAGATCATCGGGGCGCTCAAGGACAAGTCGGGGCCGAAGTACGTGTTCGTGATCTGGGCCGGCAAGGGCGGGCCGTTTCCGCAGCTGGTGGACAACCGCCTGGACAAGTACGGCATCACGCTGACCAGCGGTAGCAATGTCCTGGACGTGCTCAAGGCGATGAAAAGCATGAAGCTCGAGGGCATGGTGGGCGGAGCCTACTACTACTACGAGATCCCCAAGAACCCGGTGAACGACTGGCTGGTGCGCGAGCACGTCAAGCGCTTCAACGAGCCGCCCGACTTCTTCACCTGCGGCGGCTTCGCGGCCGCGATGGCCGCGGTGGCGGGCATCCAGAAGGCGGGGGGGACCGACCCCGAAAAGCTCGTCGCCGCGATGGAGGGGCTCGAGTTCCAGACCCCGAAGGGCAAGATGACCTTCCGCAAGGAGGACCACCAGGCGCTGCAGAGCATGTACGCGTTCAAGATGGTCTCCAAGCCCGACGTGGCCTGGCTCGTGCCGACCCTGACCCGCGAGCTCTCCCCGTCGGAGACCGCGCCCGCGATCACCAACAAGCGCTGAGTCGAATGCGTCGCGTCGCGGTCGGCTCCGTCTCGCTCGCGGTCGAGGAATGGCCGGGCTCCGGCAAGGGCCCGGCGATCGTCTGCATCCACGGGCTCACCGCGAATCACACCTGCTGGGCCAGCGTGGCCGACGTGCTCGCGCCGGCCCATCGACTGATCGCTTACGATCTGCGGGGGCGGGGCGAGAGCGACAAGCCGGAGAAGGGCTACAGCCTCGCGCACCACGACGAGGATCTGGGAGGGCTGCTCGACCACTTCGGCCTGAAGAAGGCGGTCCTGATCGGCCACTCGCTGGGCGCTCACATCGCCGTGCGGTTCGCCGCGAAGCATCCGGAGCGGGTCTCGCGGCTCGTGCTCGTGGACGGCGGCCTCGACGTTCGCCACGAGGTGCTGGAGTCGCTGCGGCCCGCCATCGATCGCCTCGGGGTCGAGTTCCCTTCGCTCGACATGTTCCTCGGGTTTGTGCGGATGCTGCCGATGTTCGAAGGGCGCTGGAACGGCTACCTCGAGCGCTACTTCCGCTACGACGTGGAGGTGCTCCCGGCCGGCACGGTCCGCTCCAAGGCGGCCCGCCGCGCCATCGAGGAGGAGATCGCCAACCAGGAGCGGGAGCGGCTCTGGGTCTGGCACCACCAGGTGAAGGCGCCCACCCTGATCCTGCGGGCGCCCGAGGGCCTCCTCACGCCCAGCGACTGCCTGATGACGCCGGAGGAGGCGAACGCGATGGCCCGCGCCATCTCGCGATCGAAGCTCGTCGTGGTGCCGGGGACGAACCACTACACGGTACTGCTCGGCCAGCACCCGAAGGTCAAGGCCGCCCTACGCGCGTTCCTCAAGGGGACGTAGCGACGGCTTCGGCTCCGGTCGTCTCGACCCGCGACCTCACGATCCGCTTCGGCGGCCACGTCGCGGTGGACCACGTGACGCTCGACGTGGCCCCGTTCACGCTGAAATCGATCATCGGGCCCAACGGGGCGGGCAAGACCACCTTCTTCAACCTGTTGAGCGGTCAGTATCGGCCGAGCGACGGGCGCATCTTCTTCAAGGGCCGCGACATCACGCGCCGGGGGGCGGCCGCCCGCGCCCGGCTCGGGATCGGCCGCTCCTTCCAGCTCACCAACATCTTCCCCACGCTCACCGTGCTGGAGAACGTGCGGCTCGCGGTGCAGGCGCGGCGCGGGCTCGGCTTCACCGCCTGGCGCGACTACCGGCGCTACCCCGATCTGGAGGACACCGCCTACCGGCTCCTCGAGACGGTGCTGCTCGAGGGCAAGTGGGCGGCGGCGGCCGGGACGCTGGCTCACGGCGAGAAGCGGAAGCTCGAGCTGGGTATCCTGCTCGCGCTCGAGCCAGAAGTGTTGCTGCTCGACGAGCCGACCGCCGGGATGGCGCTCGAGGAGGTGCCGACCATCATCGAGCTCATCGAGCGTATCCGGGCCCGGCGGGATCGCACTATCCTGCTGGTCGAGCACAAGATCGACATGGTGATGGCGCTGTCGGACTCGATCGCGGTGCTGAAGGATGGGCGCCTCATCGCGGACGGGCCGCCCGCCGAGGTGAGCGCGAGCGCGGAGGTGCAGACGGCGTACTTCGGGTCGTCGCCCGCCCACGGCCATGGCTGATCTCCTCGAACTGGAAGACGTGCACACGGACATCGGGCAGCATCACATCCTGCAGGGGGTGTCGCTGCGGGTGCGGCCCGACGCGGTCACGGTATTGCTCGGGCGCAACGGCGCGGGCAAGACCACCACGATGCGCACGATCATGGGCGTGCTGCGCCCACGGCGGGGCACGGTCCGCTTCGACGGCCGGCCGATCCACGAGCTGCCGCCCCACGCCATCGCCCGGCTCGGCATCGGCTACGTGCCGGAGGGGCAGGGGATCTTCGCGACCCTGACCGTGGAGGAGAACCTGCGCGTGGCCATGCTCGCCGAGACCGCGGACAGCCGCGAGCGGATGCGAGACGTCCTGACTCTCTTTCCCGATCTCGAGCGCTTCCGTCAGGCCCGCGCGGGCACGCTCTCGGGCGGCCAGAAGCAGATGCTGGCCATCGGGCGCGCGCTGGTCAACCCGGCGCGGCTGCTCCTGATCGACGAGCCGTCCAAGGGGCTCGCGCCGATCGTGGTCGAGCACCTGATCGGCGCGCTCCGGGCCATGAAGCGGCACGCCACCGTGGTGCTGGTGGAGCAGAACTTCTCGATGGCGAGCCGCCTCGGCGACGACTGCTACGTGATGGACGACGGGCGCACCGTGCACGCGGGCCCGATGGCCGCGCTCGCGACGGACCATGCGCTCAAGCGGAAGTATCTCGGCATATGAGGCGCGCGGTGGGGCCGCTCCTGGGGCTGGCGCTGCTCCTGCTGCCGCTCACCGCCATCGAGCCGCGGGCCTGGCTCACGCTCACGGTGGCCGGGCTCGCCATGGGCATGCTCATCTTCCTGGTGGCGGCGGGCCTCACCTTGATCTTCGGGCTCATGGACGTGCTCAACTTCGCCCACGGCGCGCTCTTCGCGTGGGGCGCCTACGCGGGCTTCACGGTGATCCTGCTGGTGAATGGGCGCTGGGGCTGGGCGGCCTCCCCGTCGGTGCTGGCCAACGCGGGCCTGCTCCTGCTCGCGGTGGCGGGCGCCGCGGTGGTGGCCTTCGTGCTCGGGATCGCGCTCGAGCGGGTCATCGTGCGGCCCGTCTACGGCCAGCACCTCTTCCAGATCCTGATCACGCTCGGCGCCACCATCGTGCTCGAGGAGCTGATCCGCATCGTCTGGGGGCCGAACGACCAGGTGATGCCGGTGCCGACCGCCTTCCAGGGCTCGTGGGACGTGGCCGACGTCGTGATGCTGCGCTTTCCGGTGCTGGCGATCGGGCTCGGCGTCCTCGTCTACGCGGGCATGCGGTGGCTGCTCGGCCGCACCCGGGTGGGGCTGATCGTGCGGGCGGGCGTCGAGAACAGCGAGATGGTGCAGGTGATGGGCCACGACATCCTCCGCTACTTCACCGGGGTGTTCGCGGCGGGCTCGGCGCTGGCGGGGCTGGGCGGGCTCATGTGGGGCATGTTCAACCAGTCCATCCGACCGTCGATGGGAGGCGAACAGCTCATCTTCGCGTTCATCGTGGTGATCATCGGCGGTCTCGGGAGCGTCACCGGCTCTCTGGTAGGCGCGCTCCTCGTCGGCCTCTCCTACAACTACGTCGCCTACCTCGTCCCCAAGGCGGCCATCGGCGTGACCATGGCGATCATGGTGCTGGTGCTGCTGGTGCGGCCCACCGGGCTCTTCGGGAGCGGCAAGTGAGCGTGGTCGCGGTGACCCCGGTCCAGGCCGCGCGCGCGGCGGCGCGGCGGGGGCGCTGGCGGCAGCCGACCCGCTGCCTGCGGCTGGCGCTGGTGCTCGCGTGGGCCCTCTTGCCCGCGGCCGCGCCGTCCTTCCAGTTGCTGGACCTGGCGCTGAAGATCGCGCTGTTCGCGACGCTCGCCGCGAGCTACGACGTGGTGCTCGGCTACACCGGCATCGTCTCGTTCGGGCACGCGATGTTCTTCGGTGTCGGCGCCTACACGGTGGCCCTGGCCATGGGCAAGCTCGGCGCGCCCACCTACGGCCACCTCGCCCTGGGCTTCCTGGCCGGGATCGTGCTCTCCGGTCTCCTCGCGCTGATCATCGGGGCGTTCTCGCTGCGGGTGAAGGCGCTCTTCTTCGCCATGATCACGCTCGCGTTCGCGGAGTTCGCGCTGATCCTGGCCACGCAGTGGAGTCAGCTCTCGGGCGGCGAGGACGGGCTCTCTCCGAAGCTGCCCGGGGCGCTCGCGGCGGGCGCGACCGGCCCCTTCGGGCTCGGCAGCCGGCTCGTCACGTACTACGCGGTGCTCCTGATCTGCCTGGGGTGTTTCCTGCTCATGAGTCGCTTCGTGCGCTCGCCGCTCGGTCGCACGCTCCAGGCGATCCGCGACAACGCGCTGCGCGCGGAGGCGCTCGGGTATCGTACCTTCGCGTTCCAGCTCGTGGCCACGTCCTTCGGGAGCGTGATCGCCGCGGTGCTCGGCGGCGGCTACACGATGTGGGTGCGTTACGTGAATCCGGAATCTGCGCTGGGCATTCCGATCATGCTCGACGTGCTCTTGATGGTGATCATCGGCGGGATCGGGACGCTCTACGGCGGCATCGTGGGCGCCGCCTTCCTGCTGTCCGCCCGCACCCTCCTGCCCAATCTCCGCGGCGTGGGGGCGTCGATGTTCGCGGGCTCGGAGATCATGCAGCGCTTGTCCGAGCGCTGGCTGCTCTATTTCGGCATCCTGTTCGTGCTGGTCGTCTTCTTCTTCCCAAAGGGCGTGCTGGGCACCCTGCGCGAGACCGCGGCTCGGCGGCGCCGACCCGTCGGACCCGAGGCTTGATCCCTTTTCTCGCGGGGATTCGGGTATGCTGTGGCTGAAGATGCCCGCCCGAGACTACGACGCCATCGTGGTGGGGGCCAGCTTCGCCGGCCTCGCCGTCGCCCGTGAGTTGCGGGGGAAAGTGCTGTTGCTCGACCGGAACGAGGTCGGCGCCGTTCAGACCTCCGCCTGCGGGACTCCGCTCTGGGTGCCGGAGGCCCTCGGCGTGGCGGCGAGCGTCCTGCAGGTGCACGACCGGCTGGTGATCCGGACGCCGACCCGCACCGTCCGCTACGATCTCTCCGCGGTACCCTTCTGCACCTTCGACTACCGGGCTTTCTGCGAGGGCCTGCTGGCGCAGTGCCGCGTGCGCTTCTTGCGTACCTCGGTGTCGGGAATCCAGGATGGAGCGGTGGTGACCGGCGAGGGCCGCTTCACCGCGCCGGTCATCGTGGACTGCTCGGGGTGGCGTCGTGCGTTGACCGGAGGAGAGGCCGGGGAGCCGGCCCGCCATCACTCCTTTGGGCTTGAGACCCGGACCAGTCTCCGGGACGAGGGACTCACGTTCCTTCTCGACCGGCGGCTGATCCCGCAGGGGCTCGGCTGGATCTTTCCGGTGGGCAGCGGCAGCCTCATCGGCCTGGGCTCGTACGCCGGACGGTCCAAGCTCAAGCCCGCGCTCGAGCGGCTCCTACGGGACCAGGGCACCGCGGCCGGTTCGTACCACGGCACCTATTTCCCGAACCGGCTGCTTCGGCCGACCACCGGCGGGGTGTTCGCGGTCGGCGACGCGGCGGGTCAGTGCCTGCCGCTGACCGCCGAGGGCATTCGCCCGGCGCTGTACTTCGGCGGCGAGTGTGGGCGGATCGTCCAGCGGGTGCTCGACGGGGCCCTGACCCTGGAGGCCGGGCTCGATATCTACCGGCGGGTGGTGGCGCGCTACCGTCGGCCCTACCGGATGCTCCAGTTCGGCCAGTGGATGGCGGCCCACACGCCGACGCGCTGGTTCGCGGTGGTCACCGAGATCGCGGCGACGCAACCGTTCCTGCCGCGGTGGTGGCCGCGCTACGGCTGGTTCGGGCATCCCGGACTGGGTGTGCCCGCGGCGACCTGATCGGAGATGGTCCCAGGATGACGATGATCGAGGTGTCAACGCCGATGCCTCCCTCGAAATCGCGGATGCGATGACCACGCGGGTCCGCTGGGCGATCGGAATCGGCGCGATCGGGCTGCTGTGCGGGTACTGCGCGTGGCTCGTCTGGACCGACGCCCCGTCCTACCAGTTCCTGGTTCGCCTCTACGTCGACAAGCACTTCCTCAAGAAGACGCTGCGCGAGTGGGGCGTCCTCGCCCCCGTGATCTTCATCGCGTTGCAGGCCTTGCAGGTCATCATCTCGCCCATTCCCGGTGAGGCCACCGGCATTCTCGGCGGCTATCTCTTCGGCCAGTGGCTGGGCCTCTTCTATTCCACCATCGGGTTGACCATCGGATCGGTGGTGTCCTTCGCGATCGGGCGCTGGCTGGGTGCCCACTACGTCAAGAACCTGGTCAGCGCCGAGACGTGGAACCGGCTCGGCTTCGTCGTGGAGGCCGAGGGGACGGTGCTGTGCTTCATCATCTTCCTGATCCCGGGCCTGCCCAAAGACATCGTCTGCTATCTCTTCGGGATCAGCCCGATGCCCCTCTGGGTGTTCGCGGTCGTGTCGGGGCTGGGGCGCATTCCGGGTACCTGGGTGCTCTCGGCCCAGGGGGCCCACACCGCCACCGGGGACTACATGCAGGCGATCCTGGTCTCGGCGGTCGCGGTCGCGGTGGCCCTTCCCCTCTATTACTATCGTCACCGGATCGTGACCTGGTTCCAGGGGCGCAGCGCGGCTCGCACCGCGGCCCCGAGCGAGGCCCCCGACAGGGAGCTTGACAGGGAGAAGCCGGGCCCGTAGACTCTGGCCACTTTGCTCCATGGAGGGTTCGAGCCGGTGAGCACGACGGGAACGGGGACCACGGCCAGCAGCCACAGCGCGTGGCGGTCGTATTTTTACTTTCCCCCCGTCCGCCTCCTGGCTCCGATGAGCTAGTTCCAAGGAGCCACGGGCGGACGAACCGCCGGCCGTGGCGCCAGAGAAAAGACAGACGCCGCGGCCAACCGGCCCGCGGCGTTTTTACTTTTAACCAGGAGGGTGGCCGTGATCATCGTGCTCAAACCGGGATCCAGCGACGCAGACATCGAAGACGTCTCACGACGGGTGCGGGACTTCGGGTTCAAGACCCACCTCTCGAAAGGCGAGGTGCGCACCATCATCGGCGTGGTCGGCGACGATCGCGCGAAGGAGCAGCTGCTCGCTCTGCAGTCACTCGACTGCGTGGAGAGCGTCGTGCGGATCCTCCAGCCCTTCAAGCTCGCCAGCCGCGAGGCGCATCCGGAGAACACCCAGTTCAAGGTCAACGGGGTGCCGGTCGGGGGCAAGCAGATCGTGGTGATGGCCGGCCCCTGCTCGGTGGAGTCGCGCGCGCAGCTGCAGGCGGTGGCCGGTGGGGTGAAAGCGGCCGGCGCCCACGTCCTCCGCGGTGGAGCGTTCAAGCCGCGCACCTCGCCCTACGCCTTCCAGGGGCTCGAGGAGGAGGGCCTCCAGCTCCTGAAGGAGACCAGCAAGAGCACGGGGCTGCCGGTGGTGACCGAGGTCATGGAGCCGGACAAGGTGGACGTGGTGGCCGAGCACGCCGACATCCTGCAGATCGGTGCCCGCAACGTGCAGAATTTCTCGCTGCTCAAGCGGGTGGCCGAGTGCGGCAAGCCCGTCCTGCTCAAGCGCGGCATGTCGACCTCGATTCAGGAGTGGCTGCTCTCCGCGGAGTACGTGCTGGCGGGCGGCAATCCCAACGTGATCCTCTGCGAGCGCGGCATCCGCACCTTCGAGACGTCCACGCGCTACACCCTCGACCTCAACGCGATCCCGGTGGTGAAGAAGCTCTCGCACCTGCCGGTGATGGTCGATCCGAGCCACGGCACCGGACACTGGGAGTACGTGGCGGCGATGGCGAAGGCCGGGCTCGCGGCGGGCGCCGACGGGCTCATCATCGAGGTGCACAACAATCCGGCCGAGGCGCTGTCCGACGGCCCGCAATCGCTCAAGCCCGCCAAGTTCGCGCAGCTCATGGGCGAGCTGCGCCCGCTGGCCCAGGTGCTGGGGAGGACCCTATGATCATCGTGCTCAAGTCCGGGATCAACGACGCCGACGTGGACGAGGTGTGCCGCCGGATCACCGAGATGGGCTACGGTCCGCACGTGATCCGCGGGGAGTTCAAGACCATCGTCGCCGCGGTGGGCGAGGAGCGGGGCCGTCCCGATCTGCGCCTGCTCGAGGCGATGGAGACGGTCGAGTCGGTCATGCCGGTGCAACAGCCGTTCAAGCTGGCCAGCCGCGAGGTGCGCCGCGA
Source organism: Candidatus Dormiibacterota bacterium (assembly GCA_035569855.1). GTDB lineage: Bacteria > Methylomirabilota > Methylomirabilia > Rokubacteriales > CSP1-6 > CAMLFJ01. The sequence goes on along the minus strand of DATMMH010000229.1, from coordinate 29,142 downwards.
ATCGACCGAGGTGCGCATCAACGGGGTCACGGTCGGTGGCCACGACGTGGTCGTGATGGCGGGACCATGCTCGGTGGAGTCGCAGGCCCAGATGCTGGAGGTGGCGGACGCGGTCAAGGGATCGGGAGCCAAGATCCTGAGGGGCGGCGCCTACAAGCCGCGCACCTCGCCCTACGCCTTCCAGGGCCTGAAGGAAGAGGGGCTGCGCTACCTGGCGGAGGCGCGCAAGCGCACCGGGCTGCCGGTGGTCACCGAGGTGCTCGAGACGGAGAGCGTGGAGGTGGTCGCGGAGTACAGCGACATCCTTCAAATCGGCGCCCGCAACATCCAGAACTTCACGCTGCTGCGCCGGGTGGGTGAGATCGGCAAGCCGGTCCTGCTCAAGCGGGGGATGGCGACCAGCATCCAGGAGTTCCTGCTCTCGGCCGAGTACATCCTCTCCGCCGGCAATCCCAACGTCATCCTCTGCGAGCGCGGCATCCGCACCTTCGAGACCGCGACCCGGTTCACGCTGGATCTCAACGCGGTCCCGGTATTGAAGAAGCTCTGCCACCTTCCGGTCGTGGTGGATCCCTCGCACGGTACCGGTCACTGGGACCTGGTCGCGCCGATGGCCAAGGGGGCGGTGGCCTGCGGAGCGGACGGGCTGATCATCGAGGTGCACCCGCGGCCGGAGGAGGCACTCTCGGACGGGCCCCAGTCGCTCAAACCGACGAAGTTCGCCCAGCTGATGCGCGAGCTGCGCCCGGTGGCGGAGGCGGTGGGGCGGGGGCTCTAGTCGGTCAGACCGCGGGCGCGGCTTCGCGCCCGGCCAGATCCAGCGTCTCGCGGACGCGCTGGATGAGCGCGGCGGGCGTGAACGGCTTCTGCAGGAAGGCGGTGCCGGCGCCGAGCACGCCGTGGCGGATGACCGCGTCGTCGGTGTAGCCCGACATGTACAGCACCGACAGGTCGGGCCGCAGCGGAGCCAGGCGCTCGGCCAGCTCGCGCCCGCTCATCCGTGGCATCACCACGTCGGTGAGCAGGAGATCGAGCGGGCCCTGGTGGCGCTCGCAGATCAGGAGCGCCTCGGAGCCGTTGCGCGCCTCCAGCACGGTATAGCCGCTCGACCGGAGGATGTCGCGGGCGAGCTCGCGCACGCCTTCCTCGTCCTCCACGAGCAGGATCGTCTCGGTGCCGCCCGCCGCCGCGGCCGGCCGCGTGGCGCGATCCACCACCGGCACCGTCGTGTCCACGCGGGGCAGGTAGATTCGGAAGGTGGTGCCACGACCCGGCTCGCTGTCCACCTCGATGTAGCCGCCGCTCTGCTTGACGATCCCATACACGGTGGCGAGACCCAGCCCGGTTCCCTTCCCCTGCTCCTTGGTCGTAAAGAACGGTTCAAAGATGTGCGCCTGGATCTCGCGCGGGATGCCCACCCCGCTGTCCGAGACCGCGAGCATCACGTTGAGACCGGGGCGCGCTCCCACGTGCCGACGGACGTATTCGGCGTCCAGCTCCACGTTCTCCAGCTCGACGATCAGGCGGCCACCCTGGGGCATCGCGTCGCGCGCGTTGACCGCCAGGTTCATGATCACCTGCTCGATCTGGCCCCGGTCGGCCTTGACGCGGCCGAGTCCGGGGGTGGGGTTGGCGAGCAGCGCGATGTCCTCGCCGATCAGGCGTCCGAGCATGTCCTTCATGTCGCTGGTCACCGCGTTCAGGTCGAGCACGACCGACTCCAGGACCTGCTTGCGGCTGAAGGCCAGGAGCTGGCGGGTGAGATCGGCGGCGCGCCCCGCGGTGCGCTGGATCAGCTCGATGCCCCGGCGCATCGGGTCCTCGGGCTTGAGCGGATGGAGCAGGATGTCGGTCCGCCCGAGGATGACGGTCAGCAGGTTGTTGAAGTCGTGCGCCACGCCTCCCGCGAGGCGGCCGATCGCGTCCATCTTCTGGGCCTGCTCGAGCTGGCCCTGGGTCTGCGCCAGCTCGTCGTAGGCGCGCCGGGCCTCGTGCAGGAGGCGGCTGTTCTCCAGCGCGACCGCGGCGTGGGAGGCGAAGGCGGTGGCGATCGCCATGTCTTCCAGGGAGAAGCCTTCCTCCCGGGCGGTCAGGAAGCTGAGCACGCCGACCACCCGGTCGCCGACCTTGGCCGGCACCGTGAGCGCGCCGCGATACCCGAAGCGCCGCAGCACCTCCGCGTGGTCGGGGAGCACGCTCGGATGGTTGGCCGGGTCGCGGAGGAGCAGGGGCCGCCCGGTGGCGGCCACCAGCCCGGCCAGGCTCTCGCCGATCTTGATCCGGTGGTGCACCGGAAGCGCGTCGCCGCCCTCGAGCGTGCCCGCCATCACCAGCTCGTCGCCGTCCACCAGGCGCAACCCCGCCCACTCGGTGGGCACGAGGCGGCCGCACGACTGCACGATGCGCGCGAGCAGGGAATCAAGCGGTTGCATCCGCGAGAGCTCGCCGCTCACCTCGACGAGACTCTCCAGACGCGTCTCGCGGGTGCGGGCCTCGTGCAGCGCCTGCTCCAGGCTGGCCGCCATCGAGTTGAATGCGCGCACGGTGGGCGCCATCTCGCTGAGCTTGGTCTCGGGCATGCGCGCGGTGAGATCGCCGCGGCCCAGGCGGGCGGCACTCTCCGCGAGGGCGCGCACCGGGCGGAGACCCACGCCCAGGATCACGTGCATCAGCCCGAGCAAGGTCAGGAGCAGCACGCCGGTCACCGCGATGATCGTACGGACCTCGGTCCACAGCTCGTTCTCGAGACTCTGCAGCGACGGCCTGACCACTAGCACGCCGTAGACCACCGGCGTCGCGGCGATCGCCACGCGGTGCTCGTCGAGGGTGACCGGGACCAGCCGCTTCAGCCAGCGGGGCGCGTCGGAGGGCCGCACGTCGGTGGGGGAGGCGTCGAAGATGACGCGCTGGCCGTCGCTCTCGTAGAGCGTGACCCGACTCCACACCATGTCGGAGTTGAGGTTCCGCAGCGTCTGCTCGGCCCGCGCGAGGTCACCCACCACCAGCGAGTCCAGCAAGAGCGGCGCGGCGGCGGTGGCGAGGCGCTCGGTCTGCTCGCTGAGCCGGACCTGGGCCGCGGTGCTGCGGTCGCGGAGGTTGATGGCGAGGCCGCCCAGCGTGACCGCGGCGATCGCGACGCTGGTGAGTCCGATCAGGAGCGTCCGGAGGCTCGATTTCACTGGCCGATCAGCCGGTAGATGCGCCGGACACCCTCGTAGTCGCGGTCAGAGGCGGGCTCGAAGCCCCGGAACTTGCCGAGGGCCAGGACCGGCGCGGCGGCGGGATCGGTGCTCATGCCGAGTAGCGCGCGCCGCACGTGCTCCACGGTGGCGGCGGGGACGCGCGGATGGACGCTCACCGCGAGATCCGGGTAGCCTTCTGAGACGTAGATTTCGCGGAACTGGACGTGCTCGCGCTCCGCGTACTGGGCGAGGAAGCGGGAGTTGACCGCGGCCGCCTCCACGCGCTTGGCCTTGAGCTGCGCGAGCGAGCCTTCCTGATTGCCGCCGAAGACCTCCTCGACCTTCACGCCCGCGCGCTTGAGCGCGACCGCCGGCACCGCGTAGGCCACGAACGCGTCGGTGGACGGGAAGGACACCCGTTTGCCCGCGAGCTCCTGCAGCTCGCGGATCGGACTGTCGCTGGGCACCGCGATCACGGTGCGGATCGGCTCGCCGGCCCAGCGCGCGAGGACCTTGAAGCCGACGCCGTCGAACTCGGACTGGAAGTTGTGATTGGTGAACACGAAGTCGAAGTCGCCGCGCCCCATCATCGTGTCGGTCTCCTGGACGGTGCGGCCCATCCGGAGAATGAGCGGCACGCCGCTCACGCTGCTGAGGTGATGCAGGATCGGGTTCCAGCGCTCCGCGGTGAGGGCCGGGCTTTGCTGGTTGAGGACCCCGAACGTCAGCGGTGCGGCCGGCTGCCCGTGGGCGGTGCGGGCGAGCCCGGCCATGAGGCCGACCAGGGCAACGAGAACTTTTGTCCGGCGGCGCATGACTTTGTGGGACGAAGCGCCTTCCAGTGTCGTGCCAAGTGATACCATGCCGTAACATATTGAAATACTGGGCCTAAATATTCCTGCCCCGTAAGCTGATCAGCGCTTCTCCCGAGGGGTGTCACCAGACGGACAGAATTCGTCAGAAAGCCGTGATTTCAGGGACCTGGGCCGCCTCGCGGCGGAGGGCGGCACTGCGTGCAATAATTGACCGCGTGAGGCGGCGGGGTAGATGGTCGATGCTGAGGCTCCCGCGAGACCGGACCAAGCGCACGCTGGTTCTGGCCATCGTGACTTCGGTCCTGTTTCACCTGCTGCTGCTCGGCCCGTTCTTCGTCTATAGCAACTTCGTGCTCCCCACGTACCAGAAGCGCGGCGAGCCGCTGCTGGTCGACATCGCGCCGGAGAAGCCCGAGGAGAAGGCGCCCCTCGGCAATCCATCGCGCCCGGTGGGCCCACCCGAGTCAAACCAGCGGCCGTCGCCGCCGCCCGTCCCACCCGCGCCGAGGATCCCGCCCGCGCCTCGAGTGCCGGCATCGCGCCCCGCTCCGCCCGCGCCGGCGCCGCCGCAGGCGGTCGCGAAAGCGGAGCCGCCCGCGCCCGATGCGCTGGTGAAGACGCCGGAGCCCCGGCCGGTCGCTCCCACTCCTCCGGAATCGCGGCCCTCGGAGGCGGCGCAGACTCCGTCGTCGCCCGCGCCACCGAAGGTCGCCTCGCGCCCACCCGGGCCGAGCATCTGGCGGCAGCCCGGTGGCGGCGGCGGGTTGCACGGCGGTGGTCGCGGGGGCGTGGAGGGCGAGCCGATCCCGCTCGATACGCCCGACCCGAGATATCAGGATTATTTCATGAAGGTGCGGGAGCGCATCCGGGCGAACTGGGTGTACCCACGGGAGGCCGGCGACCGCGGTGTCGAGGGTCAGCTCCTGATCGAGTTCCATATCGGCAAGGATGGGCGGCTCGAGTACATCGAGCTGGTGGCGGGGTCCGGGACCTTGGTCCTCGACCAGGCCGCACTCAATGCGGTGAAGCTCGCGCAGCCGTTTCCGCCGGTGCCGGATGCGATCTCCAAGGGCGCGGTCGCGGTCAATGGGCAGTTCCGCTACCAGATCGTGAGCGGGCTGGTGAACCAGTTCCTCCGGTAGGGCCCTGAAGCCCGGACGCCGCGTCGTCTGGCTGCTCGCGCTGCTGGCCTGCGCGGGTTGCGCGGAGAGCCGCTGTGCGGATCGGCCTCCGGTTCGCATCCAGTTCCTGCTCGTCAACGACGTCTACGTGCTCGAGCCGGTCGCGGGCCGCGGCGGCCTCGCCCGCGTCGCCACCCTCGTGCGCGCGCTGCGGCAGGAGACGCCCAACACCCTCTTCGTGCTGGCCGGCGACACCCTCTCGCCGTCGGTGCTCTCGACCCTGCGGCGCGGAGCGCAGATGATCGAGGGCTGGAACGCGCTCGGCCTCGACCTCGCCACCTTCGGCAATCACGAGTTCGACTTCGGCCTGGCGGTGCTCGTGCAGCGGGTGGGGGAGTCGCGCTTCCCGTGGCTGTCGAGCAACGTGACCGATCGCGCCACCGGCCGACCCGCCGCGGGCGCGCGGCGCTCGCTGCGCCGCGACTGGGACGGAGTGCGCGTCGGCGTGATCGGGCTCACCACGCCCGACGCGGCCAAGACGTCCGCCGGCGGGCTCGACCTGCGCTTCGACGAGCCGATCGCCGCCGCACGCGCGGCCCTGACCGCGCTCGGCCCGCTCGACCTCCGGGTGGCCGTGACGCACCTGCCGCTGCGTCAGGATCGCGAGCTGGCCGCCGCGCTCCCGATCGACGCGATCCTGGGCGGACACGACCACGATCCGATGTTGGAAGGGCAGGGCCGCGCCGTGATCGTGAAGGCGGGTTCCGACGCGCTGAACGTGGGACAGGTCGAGTACGAGATCCGCTGCGGGGCGGTGATCGCGCGACGACAGCGCCTGATCCCGGTCGACGAGCGTCTGGCCGAGGCGCCCGACGTGGCGGCGTTCGTGGCGAGCCAGGCCGCGCGGCTGGCCCACGAGCTCGACACGGTGGTGGGGCGGACCTCCGTTGTCCTCGACGCGCGCGAGAGCCTCGTGCGACGCCAGGAGACGCCCCTCGGCCGCTTTCTCGCCACCCTGATGCGCGAGCGAGCGGGGGCCGCCGTCGGCCTGCTCAACGGCGGCGCCATCCGCGGCAACCGCGTGGTGCCGCCCGGCCCCATTACCGCGCGCGACATCCGCGAGGTGCTCCCGTTCCGCAACACGATCACCCTGCTCGAGGTGACCGGCACGACGCTCCGCGCGGCCCTGGAGCACTCGGTGGACGAATTGCCCCGGCCCTCCGGCCATTTTCTGCAGACCTCCGGCCTCCGCTTCGAGGTGGATGCCGCCCGGCCGCCGGGCCAGCGGGTGGGCTCGGTCGAGGTGGAGGGCCGCCCGCTCGATCCGGCGGGCGTGTACCGGGTCGCGGTCCCCGACTACCTGGCCCGCGGCCAGGACGGCTACGCCATGCTGGCGACCGCGCGGGTACTCCTCGGCCCGGAAGATGGGCCGGGCCTGATCGAGGCGGTGCTGGAGGCTCTCTCGGCGGGCCGCTCCCCTTGACGTGCTCCGGGCGGTCCGGTAGTGTATTCAATGCTTTGGGGACGTAGGCTCGTAGCTCAGTGGGAGAGCGCTACCTTGACACGGTAGAGGTCGGCGGTTCGAAACCGCCCGAGCCTACCATTTCTGCTTTGTGCGTGACGTGACCCCTTGGGGGTGCCCATCGCCAGCCGGTCGAGCGTGAGCGAGTGAGGGAGTTGCGAGCATCACCGGGCGCAGCCCTGTGATGCTTTTTTGTCTCTAACGAAGAAAGAGATCATGGCCGAGTCCGAGGAGTCGCGGCATCTGAGCTTCGCGGGGGAGTTCGACTGCGTCCCCGAGCCCTTGCCCACCCTGCGCCACTCCACCTCCCACGTGATGGCGCAGGCGGTGAAACGGCTCTTCCCCGAGGTGAAGGTCGCCATCGGTCCCGCGATCGAGGACGGCTTCTACTACGATTTCCTCAAGGCGACCCCCTTCTCGCCCGACGACCTCGCGCGCATCGAGGAGACCATGCGCGAGATCGTGAAGGCCGACTACCCGTTCACTCGCGAGGAGATGGCCCGCGAGCGCGCCATCGCCTTCTTCGAGGAGCGCGGCGAGCCGTTCAAGGTCGAGATCCTGCGCGGGATCGACGCGCCGGCCGTTTCCATCTACCGGCAGGGCGATTTCGTCGATCTCTGCCGCGGGCCGCACGTGGCCTCGACGGGCCAGATCCGCGCCTTCAAGCTGCTCTCCTCCTCCGGCGCCTACTGGCGCGGGGACGAGAAGAACCCGATGCTGCAGCGGATTTACGGGACCGCGTGGCTCTCCCAGGAGGAGCTCGACAAGCACCTCTGGCGGCTCGAGGAGGCGCGCAAGCGCGACCACCGCAAGCTGGGGCGCGAGCTCGACCTGTTCGACTTCTACGACATCGCGCCCGGCGCGCCCTTCTGGCTGCCCGGGGGCATGGTCCTGGTGCGCGAGCTGGAGAAGTTCGCGCGGGAGTCGCTCGACGCGCGGGGCTACCAGGAGATCTCGACGCCGCTGCTCGTGAACAAGAAGCTCTGGGAGCAGTCGGGTCACTGGGAGCTCTACCAGGAGAACATGTTCAAGTTCGAGGTCGAGGACGAGGTCTTCAGCCTCAAGCCCATGAACTGCCCGGAGTCGGCCTACGTCTACAAGCGGGCGCTGCGCTCCTACCGGGACCTCCCCATCCGCTACTCGGAGATGGGGCGCTGCCACCGCAACGAACGGTCGGGGGTGCTCTCGGGCCTCGTGCGGGTGCGCCAGTTCACCCAGGACGACGCGCACCTCTACTGCCGGCCGGAACAGGTCCAGTCCGAGATCACGGACCTCCTCCAGCTGGTGCGCGAGTGGTACGCCACCTTCAACCTGCAGCCCTCGTACCGGCTCGCCACGCGGCCGCCCGACAAGCTCGGGACCGAGCAGCAGTGGGACCAGGCGGAGGACGCACTCCACCAGGCTCTGCGCGCGAACAACCTCGTCTCCGATCTGGACAAGGGTGGCGGCGCGTTCTACGGGCCCAAGATCGACATCGACGTGGAGGACGCGCTGGGCCGGCAGTGGCAGCTCGCCACCATCCAGGTCGATCTCACGATGCTGCCCGAGCGCATGCAGTGCGAGTACATCGACGCGGACGGCCATGCCAAGCGCCCGGTGGTGATCCACCGCGCGATCTTCGGCTCCTACGAGCGCTTCGTGGCGATCCTGACCGAGCACTTCGCGGGCGCGTTCCCGACCTGGCTCGCCCCGGTGCAGGCGCGGGTGCTTCCGATCAGCGAGAAGCACGCCGAGTACGGGCGGAAGGTGTTCGCGGCGCTGCGGGCCGCGCGGATCCGGGCCGAGCTCGACGACCGCAACGAGAAGCTCGGCTATCGCATCCGCGACGCCCAGGTGCGCAAGGTGCCCTATATGCTGGTGGTCGGCGAGCGCGAGGCCCAGAGCGGCGCGGCGAGCCTGCGCCGGCGGACCGGCGAGGATCTCGGCGCGGTGCCGGTGGACCGTATCGTCAGCGACCTCGTCACGGAGATCGGAAGCCGTTCCGCCACCCTCACCGCGGGCCGCGCCGGCTGAGCCGGCCCCGAACCGAAGGAGCACGCGATCCAGTCAAAAGATATTCGGATCAACGAAGGTATTCGGGTGAGGGAAGTGCGGGTGGTGAGCGCCGAAGGCGAGCAGCTCGGGATCCTGCCGATCCAGCAGGCCCTGGATCTGGCGCGCCAGCGGGACATGGACCTGGTCGAGGTCGCGGCCGAAGCCCAGCCTCCGGTGTGCCGGATCATGGACTTCGGCAAGTACAAGTACATGCAGGCGCGCCGTCAGAAGGACGCGCGCAAGAAGCAGACGACGATCCAGGTCAAGGAGGTCAAGCTCGGCCCCAAGACCGACGTGCACGACTTCGACTTCAAGGCCAAGCACGTGCGGCGGTTCCTCGAGGAGGGGAACAAGGCGAAGGTCACGGTGCGGTTCAAGGGCCGCGAGATGGCGCACACCGAGCTCGGCTGGAAGATGCTCAATCGGATGGCGGAGGGCATGCAGGACATCGCGCTGATCGAGAATCACCCGCGCATGGAAGGCCGCATGCTGAGCATGATCCTCTCGCCGAAGCCACATTAGGAGATTCATTCGATGCCCAAGATGAAGACCAAGCGGGCGGCGGCCAAGCGGCTGAAGGCCACCGGCACCGGTAAGCTCATGCGTCAGCGCGGCTGGAAGCGCCACAAGCTCGAGGGTAAGAACCCCAAGCGCAAGCGCCGGCTGGGGAAGGCGGTCCTCGTCGCGAAGGTGGACCAGCCGCGGCTCAAGATCCTCGTTCCGTACCTCTAACAGGGAGCCAGTCATGCCACGGGCAAAGGGCGGGGCCAAGACCCGTCATCGCAGGAAGAAGATCCTCAAGCAGGCCAAGGGCTACTTCGGCGGGCGCCGCAAGCTGTACCGTCCGGCCGCCGAGACGGTGCTCCGCGCGGGCGCCTTCGCCTACCGGGGCCGCAAGCAGAAGAAGCGGCGCGCACGCGCTCTCTGGATCATCCGGGTCAACGCGGCCTGCCGGCAGCTCGGGCTCTCGTACTCGGTGTTCATGGCCGGGCTCAAGAAGGCCGGCGTCGCGCTGGATCGCAAGATCCTCGCCGAGCTGGCGGTGTCCGATCCGACGGCCTTCGCCAAGCTGGCCGAGACGGCTCGCGCCCAGCGCGCCTGAGCGTGGCGGGGGACCCGCGGGTCCAGGAGGTCCTCGATCGGGCCCTGGCGGAGGTCGCCGGGGCCCGCTCCACGTCTGACCTCGAGCAGGTGCGCGTCCGCGTGCTCGGCCGCGCCGGCGAGCTCACCACCGTGCTGCGCTCGCTCGGCAACATTCCGGCCGCGGACCGGCCCAAGGTGGGCCAGCAGGCCAACCTGGCCAAGACCCAGCTCGAGGAGCGCATCGCGGCCCGCCTCGACGAGCTGAAGGCGGCCGAGCACCAGCGCACCCTCGCGGCGGACCGGCCCGATCTCACCCTGCCCGGCCGCCGCCCGCCGTCGGGCGCGGTGCACCCCCTCACGCGGGTCACCGAGGAGATCATCGACGTCTTCGAGGGGCTCGGTTTCTCGGTGGCGGAGGGGCCCGAAGTGGAGTCGGACTACTACAACTTCGCGGCGCTGAATTTCCCCGACGATCACCCCGCGCGGGACATGCAGGATACCTTTCACGTCGGGGCGGACGCGCTCCTGCGCACGCACACCTCCCCGGTGCAGATCCGCACCATGAAGGCCCAGCGGCCGCCGGTGCGGATCATCTGCCTCGGCAAGGTCTACCGCCGCGACATCCTCGACGCGACCCACTCGCCGATGTTCCACCAGGTGGAAGGTCTCGCGGTGGACAAGCACATCACGATGGCCGATTTGAAGGCCACGCTCCAGCTCTTCGCGCGCGAGATGTTCGGCTCGAAGTCCACCGTGCGCTTCCGGCCCTCGTTCTTCCCGTTCACGGAACCGTCCGCCGAGGTGGATGTGCGCTGCTTCAAGTGCGGCGGCGACGGCTGCCGGTTCTGCAAGGAATCGGGCTGGCTCGAGATCCTGGGCTCGGGCATGGTCCACCCCAACGTGCTGCGCAACGTGGGCTACGACCCGGAGGAAGTGACGGGCTGGGCCTTCGGCATGGGCATCGACCGGATCACCCTGCTCAAGTACGAGATCGACGACATCCGGCTCTTCTTCGACAACGACCTGCGCTTCCTGCAGCAGTTCGCGGGCCTGCCCGGGCGATGAAGATCACCTACCGCTGGTTGAAGGAGTTCGTCGACACCGAGCTGGACGCGCGCGCGGTGGCCGACCGGCTCACCAACGCGGGCATCGGCGTCGAGCAGGTCGCGCCGGTCGTGGAGGGACTCGCGGGGGTGGTGGTCGGCGAGATCGAGGCCGTCGAGCAGGATCTGGGAATGAGCGCGGCGGGCCATCACAATCGACTCGTGCGGGTGGCGCTACCCGATCGCCGCTTCTCCGTGGTCTGCGGGGCGCCCAACGCCGCTCCTGGGCTGCGCGCCGCCTTCGCGCCGCCGGGGGCGCGGCTGCCGGGATTCGGTGAGGTGGCAGCCGCGAAGATCCGTGGGGTGGTCTCCGAGGGCATCCTCTGCTCCGAGAAGGAGCTGGGCTTGAGCGACGACCATAGCGGCATCCTCGTGCTGCCGCCCGAGGCTCCGCTGGGCGCCGATCTCACGACCTACCTCGGGCTCGACGACTGGGTCCTCGACATCGAGATCACGCCCAACCGTCCCGACGCGCTCGCGGTGGTCGGGGTCGCGCGGGAGATCGCGGCGCTCACCGGCGCCCCGTTCCGCTTCCCCAAGGTGTTGGTCAGCGAGAGCGAGCCGGACGCCTCCACGCTCGCCGCGATCGAGGTGCAGGCGCCGGATCTCTGCCCGCGCTTCTGTGCCCGCGTCGTCACCGGGCTCACCGTGAAGCCGTCGCCGCCGTGGCTGGCCCAGCGGCTGCGCGCGGTCGGCCTGCGGCCGATCAACAACCTGGTTGACGTGACCAACTACATCATGTGGGAGCTGGGGCAGCCACTCCACGCCTTCGACCTCGAGATGCTCGCCCAGCACAAGGTCGTGGTGCGCCGGGCTCGTCCGGGCGAGCGGGTCAAGACCCTCGACGGTCAGGAGCGCGCGCTGGGTCCCGACATGGCCCTGGTCTGCGACCCGGAGCGGGCGATGGGGATCGGCGGGGTCATGGGCGGCGCCGACAGCGAGGTGACCGCGAGCACCACCAGCGTGCTGCTCGAGGCCGCGTACTGGGATCCGGGCTCGATCCGGCGGACATCACGGGCGCTCGGTCTGTCGACGGATGCCGCGTACCGATTCGAGCGGGGAGGGGACGTCGAGGCCCCGCCCGACGTGCTGGCCCGCGCCGCCCAGCTCATGGCCGAGCTCGGCGGGGGCACGGTGGCGCGCGGAGTGCTCGACGCCTATCCCGACCCGCGGCCGCATCGCCGCCTCGGGCTCCGTCTCTCCCGGGTGGAGCGTGTGATCGGCGCGGCCCCGCCGCGCGAGGAGGCAGTGCGGATCCTCCAGGGGCTGGGGTTCGCGGTGGACGGCTCGGCCGAAGACGTCCAGGTGGTCGTGCCGAGCTTCCGGCGCGACATCCACCAGGAAGACGATCTGGTCGAGGAGATCGTCCGCATCTGGGGCTACGACAAGATCCCGCTCGTGCTGGCCGGGGGCGGCGAGATCATCCCGGTCAACCGGCCGGCGGGTCTCCGGGTGTCGCGCGCGGTGGGCCGGGTGCTGACCGCAGCCGGGCTCTTCGAGAGCGTGACCTGGAGCTTCCTCGATCCGGACCGGCTCGAGCGCATGGGCTGGAGCGACCTCGGCGCACTCCTCACACTGCAGAATCCGCTCTCCGTCGAGCGCTCGGTGCTCCGTCCGTCGCTCGTGCCCGGGTTGCTCGAGGCTTTGGCGATCAACGCAAACCGCCAGAATCCCGACGCCCGCCTCTTCGAGGTGGGCACGATCTTCGCGCCGCACCGCCCGGAGGACGGCGACCGGCCCGCTCATGAAGAGCTGTGGCTCGGCATCGCCCTGACCGGTCTTCGCGCGCCGCGCGCCTGGTTCACCGGCGCGCGGGATCGCGTGGACGTGTACGACGCCAAGGGCATAGCCGAGCTCGCCCTGGCCGCGGCCGGGGTGAGCGACGCGGACGTCGCGAGCTGGCCGGACGACCGCGGCCCCGTGTACCTCGAGCAGGGCCGTGCGGCCCGGCTCGTGCGCGACGGCGTCGAGCTGGGGTGGTTCGGCGAGGTGGCGCGCGCGGCCCGCGAAGCATTCGATCTCCCGGCGCCCGTCTTCGTGGCCGAGCTGTCGGTGACCGCGCTCGCCGCGCTGCCGCCCCCGGTCGCCCGGTACGAGCCGCTACCCCGCTTCCCCGCCGTCCAGCGCGACCTCGCCATCGTGGTCGGCACCGAGGTGACCGCGGGGGAGGTGGAGGCGGCGATCCGGACCCTGAACCTGCCGCTGCTCACACGCCTCACCCTCTTCGACGTGTACACTGGCGGCCAGGTCGGCGCGGGTCGGCGCAGCCTCGCCTGGAGTCTCACCTTCCAGGCGCCCGACCGGACCCTCACCGACGCCGAGGTGAACCGGCTACACGAGCGCATCGTGGCCCTGGTCGTCGAGCGGTTCCGGGCCGAAGTCCGCGGCGCGTGACGGAGGAGGCGATGGCCGAAGGTCTCGTGGAACGTCTCGAGCAGCTCGAGAAGTCGGTGCGCCGGGCCGCCGAGACCATCACGCGGCTCCGGAAAGAGCGCGACACCCTGCAGGCCAAGGTGGTCTCGGTCGAGGCCAGGATGGCCACGTTCGAAGGCGAGCGGGCCGAGCTGCAGAGCCTGCGACAGGAGCGGAAGGAAGTGCTGACCCAGGTCGACGGCATCCTCAAAGAGCTGGATCGGCTGGACATTCAATAGCAATAGCGCGGGCACTAACACGCGAGGGGCGCCATGGCCGAGAAGCAACGCGTCGACATCGAGATCCTCGGACAGAAGTACCCGATCCGCAGTGAGGCGGCGCCGGAGTACGTCCGGCAGCTCGCCGGCTTCGTCGACCGCCGCGCTCGCGAGATCCGTGGAGACGCCGCCGGGCAGGACCCGGTACGGGTGCTGGCCCTGGCCGCGCTCGACATCACGGACGAGCTCTTCCGGCTGCGCGACGAGCGCAAGGAGCAGGACGTGGACCAGAAGGACGTGAGCGCTCGTCTCGGCGCGCTGCGCCAATTGCTCGACGCGGTGGTCCCGGAGAGATAACGATTCGCTTGACCACCCACCGGGGCCGGGGGTACACCTTAAGGGCCCTGCACTGTTCGTGATGCCGGGGGGAAGTTTCAACCTCGTTTAAAGATTGGGAGCCGCTCACGAGGGTGGTGCGCATGCCCCTCCCAGAGGGGAAGCCTAAAGCCCTCCATTTTGGCGCCCACCTGGTGCATACCAGGTTCGAAACACCGTCGGCACACGGCAGAGGTGGGGTCTTTCTTTCCTCGTAGGGCCTGCCGGCTTCGTTGACATTCCTCTCCGACGAGGCCTATAATTCGTCAACTTTAGCGGCTATTTGCCGTCCGTCGCCTCGAGTGCACGTGATCCGGACCGGGTTACCACCCGGGATGGAGTGATTGATGAACGCCATGACCTGGCTGGTAGTGCTGCTGCCGGTCGTCGCTCTCCTGGCCATCTTTGTCGGCTACTTCGGCGCGCGCGCGGTCACCGCGCGCACGCTGGGCGACGCGGAGACCCGCGCCGCCCGCATCCTAGACGACGCCAAGCGCCTGGTGGATCAGGCCCGCGGCGACGCCGATTCCAAGATGCGTGAAGCCGAGGCCAAGATTCGCGCCGCCGAGCTGGAATCGAAAGAGCTGGTCCTGAAGGTGCGGGCCGAGCTGGATCAGGAATCCCGCGCGCGGCAGCGGGAGATGCAGGAAGTGGAGCGCCGCGTGCTCCACCAGGAAGAGCAGCTCACCCGGCGGCTCGACCAGCTCGACCGCCGGGAAACCGAGATCCTGAATCGAGACCGCGGCCTCGCCGACCGGGAGCGGGGACTCGCCGACAAGGAAGCCCGCCTGGGCTCGGCCCTCGAGGAGCAGCGCCGCAAGCTCGAGTCCATCGCGGGCCTCACCGCGGAGGAGGGCAAGCGCCAGCTCATGGCCCAGGTCGAGATCGAGGCCCGGCGCGAGGCGCAGCTCCTCGGCATGCGCCTGGAGGAAGAGGCGCGGGAGACCGCGCACGTCAAGGCCAAGGAGGTCCTGGCCACCACCATCCAGCGGTTGGCCCCGGACTACACCGTGGAGACCGCGGTCTCCATCGTGGACCTGCCCTCCGACGACATGAAGGGCCGCATCATCGGGCGCGAGGGCCGCAACATCCGCGCGCTCGAGGGGTTCACCGGCGTGGACCTGATCGTGGACGACACCCCGGAGGCGGTGCTGATCTCCGCCTACGATCCCTACCGTCGCGAGATCGCCCGCCTGGCCCTGCAGAAGCTGATCGCCGACGGTCGCATCCACCCCGCGCGCATCGAGGAGGTGGTGGAGAAGGTCAAGAAAGAGATGGAGCAGCACATCCGCGAGGAGGGCGACAAGGCCTGCTTCGAGGTGGGCGTCCACGGGCTCCATCCCGAGCTGATCAAGCTGGTGGGGCGGATGAAATACCGGACCTCGTACGGGCAGAACTGTCTGCAGCACTCCAAGGAAGTGGCGTGGCTGGCCGGCATGATGGCCGCGGAGATCGGGGCCGACGTGCAGCTGGCCAAGCGGATGGGTCTGCTCCACGACATCGGCAAGGCGCTCACCCACGAGCAGGAGGGGAGCCATCCCGAGCTGTCGCTGCAGGTGCTCACGAAGTACAACGAGTCGCCGCAGGTGATCAACGCGGCGCTCTGCGGCCACGAGAACGTCGAGCCCGAGACCATCGAGGCGGTGCTGACCGAGGCCGCCGACGGGATCTCGGCCGCCCGGCCCGGCGCCCGCCGCGACGTCCTGGAGAGCTACATCAAGCGCCTGGCCAAGCTGGAAGAGATCGCCATGTCCTACAAGGGCGTGGAGCTCTGCTACGCGATCCAGGCCGGACGCGAGCTACGCGTGATGACCAAGGCCGAGCAGATCTCCGACCTCGACGCGCATCAGCTCGCCAAGGACATCTCCAAGCGCATCGAGGCCGAGATGCAGTACCCCGGCCACATCAAGGTCGTGGTGATCCGCGAGACCCGCGCGGTCGAGGTGGCCAAGTGACCAAGCCGCTCACCGTCATCTGCGTGGGCGACGTGTTCGGAGAGCCGGGCCGCCGCGCGGTCCAGATGCTCCTGCCCAAGCTCAAGAAGCAGCACGAGGCCGACCTGGCGGTGGTCAACGTGGAGAACTCCGCCTCGGGCTTCGGGGTCACGCCGCTGATCGCGCGGACCTTTCTCGAGCAAGGCGTGGACGTGATGACCTCCGGCAACCACATCTGGGACAAGAAGGAGATCATCGAGTACATCGGCAAGGAGAACCTCCTCCTGCGCCCGGCCAACTACCCGCCCGGCACTCCGGGCGCGGGCTCCATCGTGATCAAGGCCGGGCCGCACAAGGTCGCGGTGCTGAACCTGATGGGGCGCGTGTTCCTGCCCATGCTGGACTGCCCGTTCCGCAAGGCCGACGAGGAGCTGGAGCGGCTGCGCGCCGAGACGCCCATCATCGTGGTCGACATGCACGCCGAGGCGACGTCGGAGTCGCAGGCGATGGGCTGGCACCTCGACGGGCGCGTGAGCGCGGTGGTCGGGACCCATCGCCACGTGCAGACCGCGGACGAGCGGCTCCTGCCCAAGGGCACCGCCTACATCACCGACCTCGGCCTCACCGGCCCGGTCGACTCCGTGATCGGGGTGGAGCCGGAGCTGGCCCTCGGGCGCTTCCTCTCCCAGATGCCGAATCGTTTCGAGCCCGCCAAGGGGCCGGCCATGCTCCAGGGCGCGGTGATCCGCATCGACCCCGAATCCGGTCGCGGCCTGTCCATCGAGCGTCTGCGCGTCCCCCTCGCCAGCTGATCGTGCCGTTGCTGATCCTGAGCGGCAAGGAGGTCGCGGCGAAGGTCCTGGCCGACGTGAAGGCCAACGTCGCCGTTCTCCGCGAGAAGACCGGCGCGCAGCCCACGCTGGCCGTCATCCTGGTCGGCGAAGACCCCGCCTCGCAGGTCTACATCCGGAACAAGAAGCGCACCGCCGACGAGGTGGGCATCTCCACGCGCGATTTCCTCTTCCCGCAGGGTTGCCCCCAGGGCGAGCTGCTCGAGACCATCGCGGGGATCAACCGCGACCGCTCCGTCCACGGCATCCTGCTGCAGCTTCCGCTGCCGAAGGGCATGGACGAGGACCAGGCGGTGGCCGCCATCCTGCCCGAGAAGGACGTCGACGGGCTCCACCCGGTGAACCTGGGCAATCTGCTGGGCGGCAAGCCGGGCGCGATCCCGTGCACGCCGGCCGGCTGCATCGAGATCCTCGACCACTACGGCATCCCGATCGAGGGCGCCGAGGCGGTCGTGGTGGGCCGCTCCCGCCTGGTCGGCAAGCCGCTCGCGCAGCTCCTGCTCGCCCGCAACGCGACCGTGACCATGTGCCACACCCGTACGCGCGACCTGGCCGCGCACTGCCGCCGCGCCGACATCCTGTGCGTCGCGGCCGGTAAGCCGGGCGTGATCACCGGGGACATGGTCCGCGAGGGGGTCGTCGTCATCGACGTGGGCGTGAACCGCCTCTCCACTGGCCGGCTCGCCGGCGACGTGCAGTTCGACTCGGTGAGCGTGAAGGCCCGCGCCATCACCCCGGTGCCCGGCGGCGTCGGCCCCATGACCATCGCGATGCTCATGCGCAACACGCACCGCGCCGCCCAGCGCCAGCTCCTGAACCCTCTCGCCTCCAGTCAGAGCTAAACGGTCGGAGGGCATGAGCGAGCGGGCGGTGTTGACGGTGAGCGAGCTGGCCACGCGCATCAAGGCGCAGCTCGAGGATTCGTTCCCGGCGGTGTGGGTGGAGGGGGAGATCAGCAACCTCCGCACGCCGTCGTCGGGGCACGCCTACTTCACCCTGAAGGACGACGGGGCCCAGCTCCGCTGCGTGCTGTTCCGGAGCCGCGGGCGCCGGGTGGCTTTCCAGCCGGAGGACGGCATGCAGGTGCTGGCCTTCGGCGGCCTCGACGTCTACCTCGCCCGTGGGGAGTACCAGTTGGTCGTCGAGTTGCTGGAGCCGAAGGGCGTGGGCGCGCTCCAGCTCGCGTTCGAGCAGCTCAAGCGCCGGCTGGACGCCGAGGGGCTCTTCGACGCCGCCCGCAAGCGCCCGCTGCCGCCGTTCCCCCGCACGATCGGCATCGTCACGTCGCCCACCGGCGCGGCCATCCGCGACATGCTCCACGTCATCGACCGGCGCTTCGCCGACCTGCGGGTCCTGATCACCCCGGTGCGCGTGCAGGGCGAGGACGCACCGGGCGAGATCGTGCGCGCGCTCCGCGACCTCGAGGAGGTCTCCGATCTCGACGTGGTGATCGTGGGGCGCGGGGGCGGCTCGATCGAGGACCTGTGGGCGTTCAACGACGAGCGGGTGGCCCGCGCGATCGCGGCCTGCCGGGTGCCGGTGATCTCGGCGGTGGGCCACGAGACCGACTTCACCATCGCCGATTTCGTGGCCGACCTGCGCGCGCCGACCCCCTCCGCCGCCGCGGAGCTGGTGGTGCAGGAGAAGCTCCAGGTCGCCCGCGCGCTGCTCGAGCTCTACGAAGGTCTCAAGCAGGCGATCACCGGCCGGCTCGAGCGCGAGCGGGAGCGACTCGATCACGCGGCCAAGCGCCGCGTGCTCACCGACGCCTCGCGCGCCCTGCGCGACATGCACCGGCGCCTCGACGAGCTGGGCGCCCGGCTGGCCCGGGGCGCGCGCACTCGCGCGGGGCAGACCGAGCATCGGCTGTCGCTGGCCAGAAACGCCTTGCGCTCTCTGAATCCGGTGGCTAGGATTGCCAACGGCGCGGTGCTGCTGTCGCAGCTCCACGGCCGGCTCGTGGCGGCGGCCGCGTACGGCGCGAAGACGTCCCGTCATCGGTTCGACGGGGTGGTGGGACAGCTCGACAGCCTCTCACCGCTGGCGGTGCTCGGGCGAGGGTACAGCCTGACCCGCCTGCTGCCGTCGGGCGTGATCGTCCGCAGCGCGACGCAGGCACGCCCGGGCGATGCCATCGAGGTGCTGCTGCACCGGGGCGCACTGGAGGCCCGGGTGGAGCGCCTCAAGGAACGGGATGACCGACCT
Source organism: Candidatus Dormiibacterota bacterium (assembly GCA_035569855.1). GTDB lineage: Bacteria > Methylomirabilota > Methylomirabilia > Rokubacteriales > CSP1-6 > CAMLFJ01. The sequence continues at coordinate 10,287 of DATMMH010000229.1, read as the reverse complement.
CAAGTTTGAAGCGGCGCTGCAGCGCCTCGAGCAGATCGTGGATCAGCTCGAGGCGGGGAACCTCTCGCTCGAGGAGTCGCTGCAGGTCTTCGAGGAAGGCGTGGGGCTGGCCCGCCGCTGCGGCAAGTACCTCGACGAGGCCGAGAAGCGCATCGAGGTCCTGACGCGGGACGAGACCGGCGCGCTCAAGACCTCGCCCTACGATCTGCCCGACGACGACCGCGCATGAGCTTCGATCTCGGCGACTACATGAAGCAGCGGGCCGCCGCGGTCGACGCGGCCCTGGACCGCTTCCTCCCCGCCGAGAGCGACCGGCCGGAGAGCCTGCACAAGGCGATGCGCTACAGCGTGTTCGCGGGCGGCAAGCGGCTGCGCCCGGTGCTGGTGATCGCGGGGGCCGAGGCGGTGGGCGGCAGCGCCGAGCGGGTGATGCCTACCGCGTGCGCGCTCGAGCTGATCCACACGTACTCGCTGGTCCACGACGACCTGCCCGCGATGGACAACGACGACTTCCGCCGCGGCATGCCCACCAACCACAAGGTCTTCGGCGAGGCCACCGCGATCCTGGCCGGCGACGCGCTCCTGACCCTGGCCTTCCGCCTGGTGGCCGACAACGCGCGCCACGTGCACGCGGGCGCCCTGCGCGACGTCATCCTCGACATCGCCGACGCCGCCGGCCACGACGGCATGGTGGCCGGCCAGGTGGCCGATCTGGAGGCGGAGGGCAAGAAGGTCGGCGCCGACACGGTGGACTACATCCACGCCCACAAGACGGGCGCGCTCATCCGCACCTCGCTGCGCGTGGGCGCGATGCTGTGCGGCGCGGACCCCTCGGCGGTGCGCGCGCTCAGCGTGGCCGGCGCCGACCTGGGCCTGGCCTTCCAGATCGTGGACGACATCCTCGACGTGGTGTCGAGCTCCGAGGAGCTCGGCAAGACCGCGGGCAAGGACCAGATCCAGCAGAAGGCGACCTATCCCGCGATCCACGGCATCGAGGCCTCGCGGGCGCGAGCCGCGTTCCTCATCGGCGAGGCCGACGAGGCCCTGGTTCCGCTCGGTCCGTGCGCCGAGCCCATTCGCGCCCTCGGGCGCTTCATCCTCGAGCGGAAGGCCTGAGCCATGTCCGAGATCCGCGCCACCCACGCTCGTGAAGTGCTCGACTCCCGCGGCAATCCGACCGTGGAGGTCGAGCTCTGGCTCGAGTCCGGCGCGTTCGGGCGCGCCATCGTGCCCTCCGGCGCCTCCACCGGCAAGCGCGAGGCGGTCGAGCTGCGCGACGGCGACGACAATCGCTACGGCGGCAAGGGGGTGCGCCGGGCGGTGCAGAACGTCAACGAGGTCATCGCCCCCGAGATCGAAGGGCTCGAGGCGGGGGAGCAGGCCGCGCTCGACCGCGCCCTGCTCGAGCTGGACGGCACCCCGAACAAGTCGGGCCTCGGCGCCAACGCGCTGCTGGGCGTCTCGCTCGCCGCCGCGCGCGCCTCCGCCGACGACGCGGGACTGCCGCTCTACCAGTACCTGGGCGGACCCGGCGCGCGCATCCTGCCGGTGCCGCTGATGAACGTGCTGAACGGCGGTGTCCACGCCGATAACGGCCTCGACGTGCAGGAGTTCATGCTGGTGCCCGCGGGCGCCGGCTCCTTCAGCGATGCCCTGCGCATGGGCGTCGAGATCTTCCACACCCTGAAACGGCTGCTCAAGGACAAGGGGCTCTCCACCGGCGTGGGCGACGAAGGCGGCTTCGCCCCCGCGCTCGGCGGCAACGAGCCCGCGCTCGATTTCCTGATGCGCGCCATCGAGCGCACCGGCTACCGGCCCGGCGAGGACGTGTGGCTGGCCCTGGACACCGCGGCGAGCGAGTTCGGCGAGCACGGCCGTTACCGCCTGCGCGCCGACCGCACCGAGAAGTCGAGCCAGGAGATGATCGCGTTCTACGAGGGGCTGATGAGCCGCTACCCGATCTGCTCGATCGAGGATGGGCTCGCCGAGGACGACTGGGACGGCTGGCAGGCCCTCACCCGGCGCATCGGAGCGCGCTGCCAGCTGGTGGGCGACGACGTGTTCGTGACGAACCCGGCCATCCTCCAGGAGGGCATCCGCAAGGGCATCGGCAACGCGATCCTCATCAAGGTGAACCAGATCGGTACGCTCACCGAGACCCTGGAGGCGGTGGAGCTGGCCAAGCGCGCCGGGTACGGTACCGTCATCTCCCACCGGTCCGGCGAGACCGAGGACGCCTTCGTGGCCGACCTCTCGGTCGGCGTCAACGCCGGCCAGATCAAGACGGGCTCGCTGGCCCGCGGCGAGCGCACCGCCAAGTACAACCAGCTGCTGCGCATCGAGGAGGAGCTGGGCACGGCCGCGGTCTGGGCCGGCCGCGCCGTCTTCCGGAGCCTCGGCCAGTGAGCGGCCGCGGGCTGATCCTCATCGCCTTCGGCGCGGCGACGCTGACCACGCTGGCCTTCGGCGGCCAGAGCCTCGCCCGGGTGTGGCAGATGAAGCGCGAGGTCGAGGGAATGGAGCGGGAGATCGCCACCCTGCGCGCCGAGACCGGCAAGCTCATGGAGGTGGTGACCCGCCTACGCACCGATCCCGACTACATCGAGCAGGTGGCCCGCGAGGACCTGGGGCTGGTCAAGCCCGGCGAGAAGGTGCTGAAGCTGCCGCCGTCCTCGCCACGGGGAGGACGGTAGCCCCGTGGCCGACATCATCCCGTTCCTCTTCTTCATCGCCCTCTTCTTCAACATCCGCGCCTCCTTCAAGCTGGCCCTCGACTGGCGCGGCATGCTCGTGACCACCCGCTTCGTGCGAGAGGGCTACGCGCGCCTGGGCCGGCTCCCCACCGAGGAGCAGCTCGAGCGCGCGCCGGGCACGCCGGTGTTCCTGCATCTGGTGCCCGCGTTCCAGGAGCCGGACATCGCCACCACCGTGAGCGCCCTGGTCGCCTCCCGCTATCCACACGGGCGCCTGCACGTGGTGGTGATCACCAAGGAAGAGGAGGAGCACGCCCCGCACCCGGCCATGGGCGTGAGCACCGGGGAGCTGGTGCGGCGCCTGCGGGAGACGCTGCCGCCCTATCAGCAGAAGCGCCTCTCTCACGTGGTGATGCCGGGCTCCGGCCGCAAGGCCCACCAGCTCAACTGGGGGCTGCGACCCGAGGTGCTGCGCGAGGTCCTGAGCGAGGAGACCGACGCGCGGCGCGTCTTCGTGGGCGTGAGCGACGCCGATTCGATCCCGGACCTGGATACCTATCGTTGGATCGCGAATCAGGAGCTGGGCGGGCGGGGGAGCATGGCCTACCAGGGCATTCCGCTCTCCCTCGCCAACTACGACCGGCTGCCGATCCGCGGGAAGATCTGCGCGATCCAGCAATCGTCGATCTTCATCCGCGTCTCGATCGCGCGGCTGCTCAACGAGGCCAAGCGGGTGCGGCTGCTGGCCCGCCTGAGCGCGCGCTTGCCGCGACTGGCCTGGCTCGTGCGCCCGGCCTTCGAGCTGTGCTTCCGCCGCTCGCAGATCTGCCTCGGCCACAACCAGTTCGTGCGGCTCGACGTGATGCAGGCGGTGGGCGGCTTCCCCACCTCCGGCGCCACCGAGGACTCCACGCTCGGCTACGCTCTCGGCCGCCGCGGCATCCTGATCCAGGCCATCCCGATGGTGGAGGTGACGGACCTGCCCGAGACCTCGGAGAAGGTGATCCGCCAGAACGCCCGCTGGTACCTGGGCGTGCTGAACGACATCCCGTATCTCTGGCGCGCCTGGCGGGAGGAGCCGACCGCGTTCAACCTGGCCCAGCTCGTCCGGCACATGGGCAACAAAGTGGTGGAGTGGCCCATCGCGGCGCTCGTCTATCCGGCCACCGGCTGGCTCGGCTGGTATCTGGCCTATCACCACGAGGGCCACCGCTTCTGGTTCTACATGGCGACGGGCGCCCCGACGGTCTCGCTGCTGCTGACCGTGTGGGTGGGCGGCATCATGACCCAGGCCCTGATCGAGGATCTGCACCCGTACCTGCCGCGCCGCGTGGACCTGCGCCGCAAGAGCCTCAAGGAGAAGTTCCTGGGCACTTTCCGCTGCCAGACCTACTGGCTGCTCGCGACGCGGGGTGCCTGGCGCGTGCTCAGGAGCCTGGCCCGCACCGGCCGCTACGAGCCCGCCAAGACCGACCGCGTGACCGGCCGCCTCATCTCTACCCTCTCGCCGGTGGGGAGAGGGCAGGGTGAGGGGTCGTAGAGGCGAGGGGTCGTAGAGGCTTCAGGAGCAGACGACCGGTTGACTCCGCCCAGTCTCTCCGTTACATTGTGACTCGTCACCGCGGGGTGGAGCAGCCCGGTAGCTCGTTGGGCTCATAACCCAAAGGTCGCTGGTTCAAATCCAGCCCCCGCAACCACCACAAGCCCCCGAGATCAAACAGGTCCCGGGGGTTTGTTGTCTTTGGCGATAGGCACTCTTGGTGGCAGAGTCTCGGGTAACTCCCGGGGTGTGGGCGGCCCATAGGCGAAGATAGGGATTGTCATGTTGAGCAACACGCAGATTGACCGGCAAGGTGATCGGCTCAGAGCAGGGAGCCCTACTGATTCAGACCTAACGACACTTGACGAGTTTCGGCGCTCCTTTGGAGAGGCATATGGGAGCGTGATCCAATCCATAGAGCGAATCGGTCTTGAGCCGACCGGAAGACCGGCTAAGTCAACGGGCTCGATCATCGAGAAGCTTCACCGCGAGAGCATCAGACTTACACAGGTTCAGGATATCGCGGGGTGCAGAGTCGTCGTACCGGACCGGCAGAAACAAGACGCGATCGTAGCGGCGTTGCGCGGTGCCTTTCCTGGTGCCGCGGTCATCGATCGTCGGCAGACCCCGAGTTTTGGATATCGGGCCGTTCACGTCGTGCCTAAGGTTGGCGGGAGGGCGGTTGAAATACAGGTCCGAAGTGCGCCCCAACACCTCTGGGCGGAGCTTTCAGAGAAGCTATCTGATGTCGTCGATAAGAATGTGAAGTACGGGGGAGGCCCGGAAAGACTTCAGGAAGCGCTCATCTCAGCATCCAATACGATTGCGAGATTTGAGGAGCTGGAGGCTAAGTTGGCGCTGATCTATGCGGCGGTATCGGAAGTGGATGCTGAAGTGTCAAGGATTAGCGCCAGCATAGACAAAGCGGACGTCGATGCAGTTGAACAGTATGAGAAGGTTAGAGAACAGCGCGCGGAGCTCGAGCGTTCGTTCAAAGAAGTGCGAAGGGACACGAGTAAGGCGAAAGGGACTATAAAAGAGTTTCTCGACATGATTTATCTTCTGGGTCAACAGGAGGTAAGCAAGAAGCCATGATCTTCCTAATACAGTACAGTCGCCGACCCGGACGGATCGAGCAATTCAAGATCTACAATGATTCAGACCGCTTGGTCGCGGAGAACGATCGGCTCAGGATTGAGTTGGATCTGAACAGCAGGAAGATCGATCACGAAGTCGTCCTCCTCGAAGCCGCGAGCCAGGAAGCGCTACGGAAAACCCACCGCCGCTACTTTGAGAATACCTTCCAGATATCTAGCACAAGTACAGGGTAACCGAGCGGTTCTCGACTAGCGGGTCTGTGCTGGCTTCACCGGAAGTTTCGCCACTCCTCTGCTGATGGGCAGGCTCGCCACGTAAGCCTGGGAGGGTGTTGACCTGGCGTTTCAGGTTGACCTACAGCTGGGTCATGCCGCCGTCGATCACCAGCTCGGTGCCGACGATGAACGCCGACTCCAAGGACGCGAGATCCAACAGAGGATAGGCAACATGAACGCGCTCCGGAGGCGGTGGCCCTGTCCTTGCCCCCGTCACCGTGACATAAGGTACCAGACGCGGACGCCGGCCACCCCACGAGCCGACGGCACAGCTGGACCATGGCCTGCCGCACCGCCCGCATCGTCGCCGACCTCATGACCGGCCGCATGCCCGACCTCGACATCGACGGCCTGACACTCCGGCGTCGCGCTACTCGGCGAGCCACACCGTGTCGAGCTGCTGGTTCAGGTAGTGCGACGGCGTGACGGCCCAGCCCCGGACCTTGGCGCTGTGGGGAACGATACGGTGCCACTGTAGCGTGTAGATGTAGTGGACCTCCTCGTCGAGCAGGCGCTTCTCGAAAGCGCGGAGGTACCGCTTGCGCTCCTCGGCGTCCAGGGCGCGCGCCTGCTTGACGTACAGCTCGTCGAGGGCGGCGTCCTTGTAGCGGCCATAGTTGTTGTCGGAGAGCCCGACCGACTGAAACTTCTGCACGTCGGTGTCGGGCTCGACGATGAAGCCACACTGTGCGTCCATCGCCACCTCGAAGTCGCCCCGGCGGAGGACGGACACCATCGCCGACGGCTCGACGACTTCCTGCTTGACGGTGAGCCCGATCTGGCGCCACTGGTCGATGAGCCAGATCCCCACCGTCTCGTACGGTTGAGGAATCCCGCGGTTCTTGAAGGTGAACGCGAAGCCCTCGGGGACGCCGGCCTCCCGCAGGAGTCCACGCGCCTCGGCCCGGCTGGCGGCGATATCGCGACCGTAGCCCGCCAGCTTCTCCAGCTCCGCGGGCGGCGTCGCCCAGGGCGTGCCCGGCACCTGGATACCCGCCACCTCCTTCACGACCGCGATGCGCGAGAGGTTGCGCGAGGCCTCGTACCGGTCGAGGGCCAGCGTCAGCGCACGGCGAACGCGCTTGTCGTCGAACGGTTTCCTGTCGTGGTTCATCGCCACGAGCGCGACGCAGTCCCAGGGGCTTTCCTGGACGGTGATCTTCGAGCCGAGCGTCTGGACGATGCCATCGCGTTCCGTCGGAGTGAAGCCGCGGAACTGGATGTGGGCGCGCTCGCCGCGGATGGCCGCCACCTGCGCCGAAGACGACGAGATGAAGAGCGCCCGGTACCCGTCGAGATAGGGCTTCCCCTTGTCCCAGTAGTCAGGGTTCTTCTTCGCCACCCAGCGCGAGCCTTTCACGTGCTCGACGAACTTGAACGGGCCGGTGCCCATCACGTTCGTCTCGTACCACCGCGGGTCCTTGGCCAGGATGTCCGCCTTGTAGATCCAGCTATAGGGCGAGGCCAGTATGACCAGGAAGGAGGCCTCCGGCCACTTGAGCCGGAACCGCACGGTGAGCGGGTCGGGCGCTTCGACGGCCTCGACGGCTCGGTAGGCACCCTTGCGGATCGAGATCACGCCGGGCGGCGGGAAGATGATCTTGTCGTAGCTGGCCTTGACGTCGCGCGAGGTCATCGGGCTGCCATCGTGGAAGCGGACGCTGTTGCGCAACTTCAAGGTATATGTCAGCCCGTCGGGCGAGATCGTCCACGACTCGGCCAGGTCCGGCACCGGCCGCGTGCCGGTCCGATCGCTGGGGTCGATGCGGAGGAGGGTATTGTACAGTGGCGCCAGCGGGTGGATGGTACCGAAGGTTCCCTCGCGGTGACCGTCGTAGGAGGGTGGCTCGGAGGGCACTAGGAAGACCAGCTCGCCTCCATAGCGGGGCCTGTCCTGAGCCTGCGCGAGCATTGGCCCCAACAGGCACGCCATCGCGATCAGAATCCGGACGCCGTTCAGCATCGGTTTGGCGTGTCGCATGTGACACCTCCTTGTCCCCGGCCGCGGGGCCGCGCGTCTACTATAATGCCCTCCACCGATGTGCGACTGCCCCGGCCACGGAGCGGAGGAGCCGGCATGCCGAACCGCGTCGACCATGTGATGATCTGCGCGCCCGACCTCGAGCGCGGCATCGACACCTACGCGCGCCTCGGGTTCAACGTCTTCCGCGGCGGGGTCCATCCCGGCAAGGGGACGCACAACGCCATCTCGTTTCTCCAGGAGGACTATCTCGAGCTGCTGAGCATTCGCGATGAGCGGGAGCACATCGCCGCCGCCGCCGCGCCAGGGAGCCCCGACGCCGGGCTCCGGGGAGGATAGGCAACATGAACGAGCTCCGGAGGCGGCCCTGTCCTTGCCCCCGTCACCGTGACATAAGGTACCAGACGCGGACGCCGGCCACCCCACGAGCCGACGGCACATCTGGACCATGGCCTGCGGCACCACCCGCATCGTCGCCGACCTCATGACCGAAGGGCTCCGGGGCTGAGTCGTGGACGCGCCATGAAACACGGGATCCGTGTCATCGACTCCGACACGCATGTCAACCCATCGATGGACGTGCTCCTGCGGTACGCCGACGCGGCGCTGCGCGACCGCATGGCCGATCTGGCGCCGTACCTCAGGAAGGTGAAGGTCTCGCCCGGCCGGGGTGACGCCGAGGACCAGGGCCAAGCCACGATCCTATCGATCAAGCAGCTTCGCTACGCGCGCGTGGCCGGCGCCAAGCCGAGCGCGCCGACGGGGCCGGAGGGCGATCGCGGCTTTCTCTCTGCACGGACGCACATGGTCACGCGACAACCCATCACCGCGCGCGTGGCCGACGACAATGCGCGGGGCCGACTCGCAGACATGGACACCGAGGGCCGCGACATCGACTTCATCATCCCGGGCCCGTGGGCGTTCGGCGCGCCAGCGCTCGCTCCCCACCTCACGCGGGGGCTGGTCGACGCCTATCACCGCTACATGGCGGAATACTGCGCGGCGGACCCGCGCCGTCTGAAGAGCATGGTGCTCGCCCCGGCCACCGATCCGACGGCAAGCGCGCGGGCGATCGAGGAGCTCGCCAAGGATGATTGGGTGGCGGCCGTGTGGCCCCTGTTGCCCGAGGGGCTACCGGTGGACGATCCCGACCTGGAGCCGATCTGGGCGGCGGCGAACGAGGCGGACCTGCCGATCATGTATCACGGCTTCACCATCGAGACGCCGTACTTCCCCGGCTATCGCGACGTCTGGGAGAACCCGGCCATGAGCCGGTGCGCGGGCCAGACCTGGGGTGGTCAGCGGTTCCTGTCGTTCATGCTGATGGGCGGCATGCTGGATCGCCATCCGCGGCTCCGGGTCGCGACGCTCGAGTGTGGCCACGGCTGGCTGCCTCACTGGCTCGTGCGCCTCACGCGGCAGATCGATTACGTCCGCGGCTCCGTGTCGCCGACGCTCCAGCACACGCCGGTCGAGTATGCCCAGATGGGGCGTATCTTCTGCGGCATCGACTTCTCGGAGGGCATCGAGCTGACCCGAGCGGTGATCGACCTCCTCGGCGATCATGTGCTCATGTTCGAGTCGGACTACCCGCACCCCGAGACCATCTTTCCCGATCACGCCGAGACCGTGATCGCGTGGCGCCAGTCGCTGGGTGAGCGGGCGACGCAGAAGCTCATGTGGGAGAACGCGGCGCGCTTCTTCCGTCTGACGTCGACGCCCTGGTAGGCCACCGGTCTTCCCCTCATGACCCCAAGGTCGCTGGTTCAACCCGGCCTCACCACGGTCGACAGGCGGCGCCGTCTGCTGCCGCCAATCGATGGTCGCCGAAGACGTCACGGCCGGAATCGTGTTTCAGTCACAACCACGTTTTCGCTACGTTACTCAGCCGGTCCGACAAATACTTGCCTCTCAAGGCTTTGTTCACTGCTTTCCCGTAACTGTTCATTCGCGTGCTTCTCCGGTATCTGAGAAGGACGATGCCGCGGCGGGCGGCGCGAGCGCCGAAGCCAGTCCGCATCTCGTCCCATCATCCGGGGTTGAGAAGTTCCGTCCAGCGCTCCGCCGGGATCGCGAGCGCCGCCTCCACAACTCGCGGATCGAACTGACGGCCGGCTTCCTTCTTCAGCGCCTCCAACGCCTCTTCGAGTGGCCGCGCGGGCCGGTAGGGTCGATCATGCGTCATGGCATCCAGCGCGTCTACCACGGCAAAGATCCGCGCGGGGAGCGGGATCTCCTCTGCCTTAAGGCCCTGCGGGTAGCCGGCGCCGTCCCAGCGCTCGTGATGGCCACCGACGACGTCTAGCGCGGGTGTCAAGAGCGGCACGGTTTCGAGGATCTCCACGCCGGCCTGAGGATGCTCGTGCACCAGGTTCCGCTCCTCCGGTGTTAGTGGGCCACGCTTGTGCAGCACGGCCTCCGGTGTCCGGATCTCGCCGATGTCATGCAGCAGCGCCCCCAGTTCGAGCGCTTCGCGCTGCGCTGGGTGCAGCTCGAACTTGTCGGCCAGCGCCACGCTAGCTCGGGCGAGGCGGGCCAGGGACCCGGGCGCCCCATCGCGCGACTCCAGGGCACGCTCGAGGACGTCCACCATGCTGCGATGGGAGGCGTGCAGGCGATCCACCATGAGGTGGAAGACATTGCCCAGGAGACCGATCTCGTCGCGGGCCTTAACCTGCACGGGCGTCGTCAGATTCCCCT
>DATMMH010000228.1:0-6786 GCA_035569855.1 Candidatus Dormiibacterota bacterium | reverse complement strand
GCCAGGGACGAGGCGTGGTGGCAGACGAGGCAGTATTCGCCCTGGACCGCGGCGCAGTCCTTCAGCGAGTGCTCACAGCGTTCGTTGGTCGCGCAGGCAAAGCTCATCGTCGCCTCACCGTTTCGCCAGCAAGAGCCGGGCCACCGCGCCGCGGCCGAGAACCGGTGATATTGCTGGAGTCATCGCAACCCTCGGGTCGCTAGGATTCCCTATCTGGAGCAAGGAACTACCCAGGCTGGTCATCGAAGCTCCCCTTCGGCTATGCTCGCCCGAGGAGGACAACGTGGAGAAGACCGGAGTGGCGATGGGCTACGACCCATCCATGACCGTCCGGGACATGGCGACGATCGCGACGCAGGCCGAGCGCCTCGGCTACGACATGGCGTTCTTCTCGGAAGCCTTGCTCTGCAACCGTGACTCGGTCACCGGGCTGGCCGCGTTCGGTCTGGCCACCAACCGGATCCTCCTCGGCGCGACCCAGGTCGTGCGCCTGCGCTCTCCGGTCGTCATGGCCCAGACGCTGGCATCGCTCGACGAGCTGACCGGAGGCCGCATCGTCCTCGCGCCCGGCGCGTGCACGGAAAAGCACGCGAGACGCCACGGCCTGGTGCCGATCACGCCCACGGTGCCGCTCCGGGAGTGGATCGAGACGGTGCGACGGCTCCTGGCCGGGGAGCGAGTCAGCTACAAGGGGCAGTCGCTGGACATGGAGAACGCCGGCCTCAACTGGCGCCCGGTCCGGACGCGTATCCCGTTCTGGCTCGCCGCGATCAGCCGGACCGGGTTGCGCCTCGCCGGCCAGCTCGCCGACGGGGTCCTGCTGGACGCCCACACCTCGCCCGAGTACGTGGAGAACGCGGTCACGATCCTGCGCGAGGCGGTGCGGGAGGCGGGGCGAAGCTGGGACGGCTTCGAGGTGGCCCAGATCGTTCCGTGCTCGGTCGAGGACACCCACCGAGACGCGGTGGACGCGGTGCGCTGGGAGGCGGCGAGCCGCTTCGAGTCGCCGACCTTCCCCGCCGAGAGCGAGCGCCGCCTCCGCGTCGGCGAGCCGGCCGTCCGCCGGGAAGACTTCCCCATGCTGCTGGAGGCGCTGGCCCGAGGCGGCAAGGCCGCGGTCGCGGCGGCGCTCCCGGCGGCGCTCATCGAGCAGACCACCGCGTGCGGCACGCCCGACGAGGTCCGCGAGCGGGTGGCGCGCTACCGCCGGGCCGGGGTCACGTTCCCGCTGATCCGGCCCCAGGCCCCCCACCAGGCCGCACGCGCCATGTCTCTGTTCGCCAGGACGGCGGGCGCTCCGTAGCGCTCGCGCCTCAGAGCGCGTAGTCGAAGGGGTCACGCTCCTCGAACGGGCCTCTCACCAGCGCCCGCCCGCCGGCCACCATGATCCGGCCGCGGGCGAGGACCGTGTCCACCATCAGGTCCTCCGTGAGGAGCACGATGTCGGCGTCCTTGCCGGGGGCGAGCGAGCCCTTGCGCGCCTCGATGCCCAGCACCCGCGCGACGTTGGAGGTGACGAGCGGGAGCGCCTGCGGCAGCGAGAGCCGATTGGTCCGGACGATGTGAAGCCATTCCCGGTGCAGGATCCGCGGCGAGGCGTTGTGGAGCCCGATCGCCGCCTGCTGGCCGTCCAGGATCGGCATCGAGACGTTGGCGTCGGACGAGAGCGTGATCTGCTCGAGGGGCACGCCGGCCTCGAGCACGCGACGGACCGCCTCGTCCGGGTTCATGCCGGTGACGCTCCCCGAGCGCTGGCTGAGATTCGAGCTGAAGTCCAGGGTCCCGCCCATCCGGGCGAAGCGAACCGCGTGCTCCAGCATGTCCGGCTGCTTCCGGTTCACGTGCGTCGGCACGATCTGGCGGATCGGCAGGCCGACGTGATCGAGCAGGTCGAAGAGCGGCTGGAGCCGCCGCGCGTGTCGCCCGGTGTGGCAGTGCATGACCGCCGCCTTGCCGCTGATCCCGGCGGCCAGGCGAAGCTCCCCGGCCAGCCTGGCCAGGTCGGGCAGGGACAGGTTCGGCGCGGTGTCCTCGGCGATGGCGACCTTCACGCCCAGGACCTTGTCGATCAGCACGATGTCGGCCCGCACGCTGTGGGTGAGATAGGGGGAGGGAATCGGGAAGGCCCCGGTATAGATGAAGGTCGTCAGCCCGCTCCGCTCCAGCTCGCGCGCCTTCACGAGGAGCCCGTGAAGGGTCTTGTACTCCATGTCGATGCCCATGATCCCCACCGCGGTGGTCACGCCGCCCTCGGTGATCCAGCTCACGTGGAGCTCGGGCACGCGACCGAGCGGCCCCTCGAAGTCGCCACCGCCCAGGAAGTGCAGATGCTGGTCGATGAAGCCGGGCACGACCTTCTTCCCGGTGGCGTCGATCACGCGGGCCCCGCCGAGGGCCGCGGTCTTCTCGGCAAACCCGTCGCCGATGGCGAAGATCCGGTCGCCCGCGATCAGGACCTCGGTCCGGCCGAGCGCGGCCGGGGCGAACACCTCGCCGCCGCGAATCACCGTGAACGGCTTCTCGTCGATCGTCGTCGTGGTCACGTTCGACCTTTCTTTGCCCAGGTCCTGCTCAGGTGGCGACGCCCCGGCCGGCGCGCCGCACCGCCTCGACCCCGGCCAGGGCGATGATCGGGATCAGCACCAGCAGCGTCGAGATGGCGGTCAGGGTCGGATCGATCTCGTAGCGAACGCTCTCCCACATCCGCTTGGGCAGCGTGGTGGTCGCGGGTCCGCCCAGGAAGATGGCCAGCACGACCTCGTCGAACGAGACGAGGAAGGCGAAGGCGGCGCCCGAGATCACCGCCGGCCGGATCGCGGGCAGGGTCACGTGCCAGAGGGTCCGGAAGTAGCCCGCGCCCAGGCTCCGGGCGGCCAGCTCGATGGCGGAGTCGGTGGTACGCAGGGCCGCCGAGACGATCACGATCACGAGCGGCGCCGCCACCACGGTGTGCGCGAGGTAGAGCACGACGGGCTGGCCCACGAGCCGGAACCGGGCGAAGAGCAGGTAGAGGCCGATCGCCAGCACGATGGTCGGCACGATCATCGGCGAGACGAAGAACAGCTCGAGCGCGCGCCGGCCCCGGAAGCGGCCCCGGGTGAGCCCGATCGCCGCCGCGGTGCCCAGCGCCGAGGCGAGGACCATGGTGACGAGGGCCACCCGCAGCGAGAGCAGCGTCGGCTCCAGCCACTGGCGGGCCCCGAAGTAGTTCCGGTACCACCGCAGCGACCAGCCCTGCGGCGGAAACTGGATGAACTCGCTCGCGTTGAACGAGACGACCACCACGATGACGATGGGAGCGCACAGGAAGACGAGCGTGGCGATGGACGTGGCCCACAGGAGCCGGCGGCCCAGCGGGGTGCGTCGCGGGCTCACGCGCGCCCCTGCCCCGTGAGGCGATCCAGGCCGAGCAGCGTGCTGAAGAGCACGAACAGGGTGCCCACCACGGTGAGGAGGAAGACGGAGAGGCTCGCGCCGAAGCTCCAGTCCAGGAGGTCGCGGACCACGAGCTCGATGAGCGTGGTGAAAGTGACCTGGCCCTCGCCGCCCAGCAGCGCCGGAGTGATGTAGAAGCCGACGGCCAGCAGGAAGACCAGCACGCAGCCCGCCGACACGCCCGGCAGGCTCAGGGGGAGGAAGATCCGCAGAAACGCCTGGCGCGGCGAGGCGCCGAGGCTGCGGGCGGCGGCCACGAGGGTGGCGTCGATCCGGGTCATCACGCTCAGGAGCGGAAAGACCATGAACGGCAGGAGCACGTGGACCATGCCGATCTGCACGCCCAGCATGTTGTAGATCAGGGCGAGCGGGCGGTCGATGAGGCCCCAGTGTGTCAGGACCTGGTTGATCAGCCCCCGCCGCCCGAGGATGATCATCCAGGCGAAGGTCCGCACCAGCACGCTGGTCCAGAAGGGCACCAGGACCAGCACGACCAGGAGCGCACGCACCCGGGGGGACACCGCGGTCATGAGATAGGCCAGCGGGTAGCCGAGCACGAGCGAGACGAGCGTGACGCCGACGCTGATCTCGGCGGTGTTCCGGAAGGCCCGGAAGTAGGCCGGCTCCCCGAAGAGCTTCGCGTAGTGCTGGAGCGTGAAGCCGGGCGAGAAGAAGCTCCAGGCCACGAGGCGGGTCAGCGGATAGAGATACACCGCCAGGAAGAAGGCCAGCGTGGCGACCACCGCGAGCCCCTCGCGCGATCGCCAGTACCGCCCGGCGGTCACTTCTGCAGCATCCAGGTCGCGAACCGCTCCTTCTGCTTCTGGTTCTCGTTCTTTCCGTCGGCGCCGACCTTGCCCCACCAGTCCTCGTTGATCCAGAACTGCCGCTTGATGTTGTCGGGCGCGGTGGTCAGATCACGCGCCTCGTCGCGAGTGAGGAACTCGAAGGCGGCCGCGTTGCTCGGTCCGTACGGATTCTCCTTCACCATGCCCGCCTGGCGCTTGCCGTCGAGCGCGAAGTTGATGAACTGGAGCGCGACCTCCTGGTTCTTCGATCCCTTGACCACGCACCAGTAGTCCGATCCGAGCTTCCCCTCGTTGTAGTCGACGTCGATCGGCGCGCCGGTGCGCTTCGCGGTCACCGCGCGCGGGCCGATCGTGCAGGCGACGTCGACCTCGCCGGCGGTGACGAGCTGAATCGCCTCCGCGTGGCTCTGGTACCACTTGGTGACCAGCGGGCGGACCCGATCCATGCTCTTCCAGGCCCGCTCGACGTCGACCGGGTAGAGCTTGTCGATGGTCACGCCGTCCGCGAGCAGGGCCAGCTCGAGCTGGGGGCCGATCCCGCCCCGGAAGTTGAACGATCGCCCGCCCTTGAACTTCTGACCGTCCCAGACCTCGGCCCACGAGCGGGGATGCTTGCCGGTCGGGAAGGTCTTCGTGTTGTAGACGATGTTGAACGAGTAGATCTTGTGTCCGATGCCGTGACCGCTGTGCAGCGGCTTCGGGATGCGGTCGAGCTTCGCTCGGTCTAGCTTGCCGTAGTTGATCGGCTCGAGTAGCCCGTCCTTGACCATCGTCTGGACCGCGGGCAGGTCCGTGTCGAGCACGTCCCAGGACACGCTGCCGCTGTCGACCATCGCCTTCAGCTTCGCCCCCTCCGGTGGCCCGTCGTCCCGCACCTTGTAACCGGTCTCCTTCTCGAAGGGGGCGAACATCACCTCGCGCAGGCTCTTGGCCCACGAGCCGCCCCAGCTCACCACGACCAGCTCGCCCTTGTCGGCCCGGGCGGGCCGGACGTGAAAGAAGGGACCCAGCGCGGCGGTGGCGCCCAGCGTCCCGGCCATCTTCACGAACTCCCGTCGCGTCGAACACATTCGCTTGGTCATCTCGCTCTCTCCTATCGGGAGAAGGGTTCGGATCGGCGCGGCGTCACTGGCGCGTCGGCACGAGGTACGCGTCGGCCACGTCCCACTGCAGTCGGACGGAATCACCGGGCCTGGCCCGGAATCCCGCGTACGTGTTCGGGGTCTTGACGCCCAGCACCGCGCCCGGGGCCACCCGGACCCGGTACCGGGTGAACTCGCCGACGTAGACCACGTCCTCCACGTGGCCGGCGAGCGCGGCGCCCGCCGGCTCGCCCGTCGCGGCGGACTGGGGCGGCCCCAGCGAGATCTTCTCCGGCCGCACCATCAGGGTGCAGGCGCGGCCGACGGGCGGCGATCCGGCGCCCGGGCGCACGCGCAGCTGCAAGCCGCGGCCGTCCGCGAAGATCGGCCCGCCCGCGGCGGCCTCGACGCACCCCTCGAGGAGGTTCGACTCTCCGATGAACTCGGCGACGAACCGACTGGCCGGGCGCTCGTACAGATCCTCGGCGCTGCCGAGCTGGGCGATCCGGCCGCGATCCATGAGGGCGACGCGGTCGGACATGGTGAGCGCCTCCTCCTGATCGTGCGTGACGTACAGCACGGTCACGCCCACGTCGTGATGGATGCGCTTGATCTCGACCTTCATCTGCTCGCGCAGGTTCCGGTCGAGCGCCCCGAGCGGCTCGTCCATCAGGAGGAGCCCCGGGTTGAAGACGAGCGCGCGGGCCAGCGCGACGCGCTGCTGCTGTCCGCCCGAGAGCTGCCGGGGCAGCCGGTCGCCGAGACCCACCAGGTGCACCATGTCGAGCGCGCGCTCCACCTGGGTCCGGATGAAGGCCCGCGGCCGACGGCGCATCTTGAGGGGAAAGGCGACGTTCTCGGCCACCGTCATGTGCGGGAAAAGGGCGTAGTTCTGGAAGACGACACCGATGTCCCGATGCTCCGGCGCCATGCCCGTGATCGGGCGGCCGTCGACTTCGATCTCGCCCTCCGAGGGCGGGGTGAACCCGGCCACCATCATGAGGGTAGTCGTCTTGCCCGAGCCGCTCGGCCCGAGGAGCGTGAGGAACTCGCCGCTGCCCACTTCGAGGTCGATCGCGTCGACCGCGGTCGCCCCCGGATATCGCTTGGTGAGGCGCCGGAGCGTCAGGCGTCCGCGACGCGCTCCTTGGTCAGGGGTGGCGACCTCGAGGACGGGTCCACGCGACGTCATTGCCGCGGAGGATAGTCGACTTGCCCGAGCGTTGCAATCAGCCGCTCCTTGACAGCCCCGAACCCGCATGCTACAGAGCCCGCAGCTACCGCCGATCTCGACGACGCGACCGGCTCACGAGAGGGTCTCCACCTGGTGCGGGAGGACATCATGATCGAGCGCGCGGAGCGAAGCGCGGGAGCGGGGACGTCCCAGATGGAGCTCACGCGGCGGGCGTGGCTCGCGGGCACCGCCGGGCTGATGGCGACCGCGGTCGGTCCGTTCGTCC
>DATMMH010000227.1:0-35242 GCA_035569855.1 Candidatus Dormiibacterota bacterium | reverse complement strand
CTCGATCAGTTCGACCGGGTGGCCATGGTGGACGTCCAGCCCTCGTTCCTCGAGGAGCGCTTCGAGGAGGTGGACCTCGTGATCGACCACCACCCGATCGAGCACCCGATCCACGCCCGCATCAAGGACGTCCGGCCGTCGTACGGCGCGACCTCGACCATCATGGTCGAGTACCTGCGGGCGGCGGATATCAAGATCTCGCAACGGCTGGCCACCGCGCTACTGTACGGGATCAAATCTGACACCCTCGGCCTCGAGCGCGGCGGGACGAAGGCCGACCTCGAGGCCTTCTCGTACCTCTACCTGCTGGCCAACCACAACGCCTTGCGTCGGATCGAGCGGCCCGAGCTCTCCCACGACGCCCTCGACGTGCTGGCCCAGGGCCTAGCAAAGCGCCGGGTGGTCCAGGGGGTGTTCTTCTCGCACCTGGGCCGGGTCGCCACGGTGGATCTGATCCCCCAGTTCGCCGACTTCGGGCTGCAGGCCGAGGGCGTGCAGTGGTCCGTGGTCTCCGGCGTGGTGGGCGACGAGGTGCACGTCTCCGTCCGCAACGTCGGTTACGTGAAGAGCGCCGGAGACGTCACTCGGGCCGCGTTCGGCGACCTGGGCGCGGGCGGTGGCCACCGCACCATGGCCAAGGCCGTCTTTCCCCTCCGCCAGCTCCGTCAGGCTGAGGAGGCCGATGGCAGCGGCGGGGCCTGTCAGGAGCGCATCATCGAGCGTTTCCTGCGGGCTCTGGGGGGCAACGGCAAGCCGGGGGACGCGACCCCGTGATCGTCGTCTACCTGCTGATGGCTCTCGTCGGGGCCACGGTGACGCTGTTTGCCGCCCAGAATATCGATCCGGTGGTGATCCGTTTCATCGTCTGGCGGATCGAGGGGATGCCGCTGGCCTTGGTCATCCTGCTCTCGCTGCTGATCGGCGTCGTCTTCGCGTCGCTCAGCGGGGCGGTGCGCGTCTGGAAGCTCCGCTCTCGGGTCCGCCAGCTCGAAATCCAGGTGGCCCAGCTCACGGCCACCCAAGCCGCTCAGCCACCATCCCGGGGCACCCAAGGGCCGACCCTGCCGAGCTAGTCGCAGCACCCCTCCTGCTCTGGAGTTGAGTAACTTTTACTCTGAGGCCGTGTAAAAAGGGCAAGCACTTTACCCCTCGAAGGGTCACCGAAGCCCCTGCAAAAGTTACGTTCCTGGGACTAGCCGAAAAATTGTAGATTTTGTCGCGTTCTGTGATAGCCGCCTCATGACGCAGCCTGGCATGGGGGTTGCCTCAACCCCACGCTGAGGGTTGCCCACGGTTGCGGGCGGTCCGTTTTGTCCGGCTCTCGGCAAGGATCGCTCCCCAGCCTCCCGGCTTCGTGCCACGGGTGCAGTCAACCGAGGGCCTAGCGATGCGAACAACGACTCTGGACGCCCCAAGGGACGTTCAAGCCCGGCGGGACGCTCAAGCCCGGCGGGACGCTCAAGGAGGTTGCAATCGTGAGGCTCGAGACCACGTCGCGCGCCATCCGGCGCGCGGAGCCGGCGGGCGCTCGCCCTCGGCTGGAGGTTCGAGGCAAGTTTTTCTTCGCCGGCGATGACAAGGTGCCGCTCCGGGGCGTCACGTACGGCCCGTTCGCTCCGGACGCGGATGGCTATCGATACCCTGCTCCGGAGGTCGCCGACCGGGACCTGGCTCTGATCGCGGAGCTGGGCGCCAATTGCCTGCGGCTCTTCACCCCGCCGCCACGCTGGCTCCTGGACATGGCCGCCAAGCGGGGCCTCTGGGTGCTGGTGGGCATCCCGTGGGCCGAGCACGTGTGCTTCCTCGACTCCGAGGAGATCACCGACACGGTGCGCCGGACGGTGACCGAGGTCGTGGAGGCGTGTCGGGACCATCCGGCGGTCGGCGCCTTCCTGGTCGGCAACGAGATTCCGCCGGACATCGTCCGCTGGTACGGCTCCAAGCGGATCTCCGCGTTCCTGCGCGAGCTGGTCGGGCTGATCAAGGGCATCGTACCCACCGCGCTGGTCGGTTACGCCAACTTCCCCTCCACCGAGTACCTGGAGACGGATTTCACCGATTTTCTCGCCTTCAACGTCTACCTGCACTCCGAGCCCGAGTTCCGCCGCTACCTTTCGCGGCTTCACTCGCTGGCCGGTGATCGCCCTCTGGTCCTCACCGAGTTCGGCATCGACTCGATCCGCGAGGGCGAGGTCGTGCAGGCGGCGACCCTGTCGTGGCAGGTCCACACCGCGATCGAGATGGGCGCCGCCGGCACCGTGGTCTTCGCGTTCACCGACGAGTGGTACACCGGGGGCTGCGACATCGCCAACTGGGCCTTCGGGCTCGTGGACCGGGAGCGGCGCAAGAAGCCAGCGTTCCACGCGGTGCAGCGCTGGTACGCGACGCCGGGATTGCCCGCGCTGTCCGAGTACCCGAAGGTTTCGGTGGTCATCTGCGCCTACAACGCCGAGCCCACGATGGAGGCCTGTCTCACCTCGCTGCAGCAGCTGCGCTACCCGGCGTTCGAGGTCATCGTGGTGGACGACGGCTCCACCGATCGTACCGGCGCCATCGCCGACGGCTACGAGGGCATCCACGTCATCCACCAGGAGAACAAGGGGCTCAGCGCGGCCCGCAACGTGGGGATCGCGGCCTCGCTCGGCGAGATCGTCGCCTTCACCGATTCCGACTGCGTGGTGGATCCGGACTGGCTGCACTACCTGGTCGCGACCTTCCTCCAGACCGGACTCCCTGCGGTGGGCGGGCCCAACCTGCCTCCGCCGGAGGACTCGGTGGTCGCCGCCTGCGTGGCCGCCTCGCCGGGCGGGCCGCTGCACGTGCTGCTCGACGACGTCGAGGCCGAGCACATCCCGGGCTGCAACATGGCCTTCCGCCGCGAAGTGCTGGACGAGATCGGCGGGTTCGACCCGATCTACCGCTCGGCCGGCGACGACGTCGACGTCTGCTGGCGGCTACAGGATCGGGGCTACCGCATCGGCTTCAGCCCGGCGGCCATGGTGTGGCACTTCCGGCGCAACACCATGAAGGCGTACATCGGCCAGCAGAAGGGCTACGGCAAGGCCGAGGCCCTGCTCTACTTCCGGCACCCGCGGCGCTTCAACGCCCTCGGCTACTCGCGCTGGCGCGGCCGCATCTACGGCGGCATCTCGGCCCTCTTCTCGATCCGGCGGCCGGTCATCTACGGCGGGGTCTTCGGGCGCGGCCTCTTCCAGACGCTCTACCAGCCGCCGTCCACCGTGCTGTCCCACCTGCCGTTCACGCTCGAGTGGAATCTGGTGGGCGCGCTCCTCCTGGCCCACGCGGCGATGGCCGGCGGCTGGGCGTGGCTCGGGGCGGCCCCGCTCGGGCTCTCGTGGGCGTGCTGCGTATGGGCCGCGATGCGGGCACGGGTCGATGCGCCGGCGGGCGGACTGCGCGGCCGGCTCCTGATCGCGGTGCTGACCTACTACGGCCCCCTGCTGCGCTCGCTGGAGCGGTATCGTTGGTGGCTCCGCGGCCTCACCGCGGCCGAGCCGAGTGGGTCCGACCGCCCGGTGCAGGCCCTGCCCTGGTCGTGGCGGGAGCGCACGTTCTCGGCCGCCTTCTGGACGGAGGACGCGCTCGAGAAGGAGACCATCCTCCACGGCCTGATGGAGGTGCTCGCGGCCCGGAAGTACTTCGTGCTGGTGGACCAGGGCTGGAGCGAGTGGGACCTGGAGGTGCACGGCGGCGTCTGGTCGCGCGGCCGGATCAAGGTCTGCACCGAGAACCACGGCGGCGAGCGCCGCGTGCTGCGCGTGAAGTGTGCGCTCCGGACATCCCGGCTGGCCCGCGGCATCCTGGTCGGCGCGGGGCTGCTCGCGGCGGTTGGACTACAGCTCGGGGTCCCCGCGGTGATGGCGGCCGGCATCGGCGCCGGCATCGTGGTCGGCGTCGCGCTCCTGCGCGAGTCGGTCGGCCTCGGCCGGATGCTCTACGACGCGCTCCAGGGCGTGGCGCGGCGCGCGCGCCTGCACTACGCGCCCCCGCTCGACGCGCGCGCGGCCGAGGCGAAGTGAGCGGCTTCGCCGGGCGGGTCTCGGGCTACCTCTGGCCGCACCGCGGGCGCATCCTGTGGGCCCTCGGGCAGGTCTGCCTGATCAGCGCCTTCGAGCTGCTCAAGCCCTGGCCGATCAAGCTCATCATCGACTCGGTGCTGGGCGGCCAGCCGCTGCCGGGCGGCCTCGGCTCCGGCTACACGCCCGGCGGGCTGCTCCTCGCCGCGTGCGTGACCCTGGTCGTGATCTACGCCGCGCTCGGCGCTTTCACCGTGCTCAACAACTACACCACGATCAGCATCGGCCAGCGCATGGTGCGGGACCTGCGCAGCGATCTCTACGCCCACCTGCACCGCCTCTCGATGGCCTTCTACAGCCGGGCCCAGGCCGGCGACCTGCTCTACCGGGTGACCGCGGACACCTTCGCGCTGCAGGCGCTCACGATGAACTGCCTCTTCCCGGCCGCGACCGCCTTGATCCTGCTGGCCGGGATGGCGGCGATCATGTTCCATCTCGACCCGGAGCTCACCCTGCTGGCGCTCGGAGTCTGCCCGATCCTGTTGCTGGCCATCGGGCGCCTGAATCAGCGGATCAGCGCGGCGGCCGGCGAAATGCGGGAGCGGGAGAGCGAGGTCTACGGGGTCGTGCAACGCGCGATGGCCGCGATGCGGGTCATCCAGGCCTTCACCCGGGAGGACGAGGAGCACCGCCGCTTCATGACGGCCAGCGAGCGGAGCCTGGCCGCCGGGCTCCGACTCTACACGCTCCAGACGTTCTATTCGGGCGTGGTGAACCTGGTGATCGCCCTCGGCACCGCCGCGGTGGTCTGGGTCGGCGCCCGTCACGTGCTCGACGGCACGCTCACGGTGGGGAGCCTGGTCGTGTTCATCTCGTACCTGGCCTCGCTGTACGGGCCGATCAACAACATGTTCCAGGTCTACGGCTTGGCCCAGAGCGCGCGGGTGGGCGTGCAGCGCGTGATGGACCTCCTGGACGTGGAGCGCGAGGTCGCCGACGGCGCACGCGTGTTCCCTCCCGAGGGCGCGCGCGGCGCGGTGGTCTGGGAGGACGTGGACTTCGAATACACCCCGGGCTCCCCGGTGCTGCGGGGCGTGAGTCTCCAGGTGGCGCCCGGGCAGCGCGTCGCGGTTGTCGGGCCCACCGGCGCCGGCAAGTCCACGCTGCTCAGCCTGCTGCCGCGCTTCTATGATCCTATCCGCGGCCGGGTGCGGGTGGACGGAGTGGACGCGCGCGAGTACAGCCTCGACTCGCTGCGGAGGCAGGTGGCGATGGTGCTCCAGCCGCCGCTGCTCTTCCCGGTGAGTATCCGGGAGAACATCGCGTTCGGCCGGCCGGACGCGCGGCTCGAGGAGATCGTGGCCGCCGCGAAGGCGGCCCGCATCCACGACATGGTCGCGCGGCTGCCACAGGGCTACGAGACGATGGTGGGTGAGCACGGCGTCACGCTGTCCGAGGGCGAGAAGCAGCGCCTCACGATCGCCCGCGCCATCCTGCGCGACTCGCCGATCCTGATCCTGGACGAGCCGACCTCCGCGCTCGATCCCGAGACGGAGGGGCTGATCCTCGAGGCCCTCGAGCGGCTGCAGGCCGGACGCACCACGTTCATCATCGCCCACCGCCTGTCCACGGTGCGGACCGCAGACGTGATCGTGATGGTCAAGGACGGTCAGGTGGTGGAGCAGGGAAATCTCTCGACCTTGTTGGCCCACCAGGGTACCTTCGCGGCGATGTACGGCGCGTCCGAGCCGCATCGTCAGGAGGACCCGCTTGCCATCCCGTAAGCGCATCGTCGTCCTGCACCTGGCCGGCCGCTACCCGCTGGGCGGCATCGGCTGGCAGGCGGTCCACTACCTGGTGGGACTGACCCGGCTCGGCCACGACGTCTACTACGTCGAGGATTCGGGCGCCCATCCATACGATCCCCGGGTGAAGAGCGTGGTCGAAGATTCGAGCTACACCCTGAACTTCCTGGCCGAGATCATGGCCCGGTTCGGGATGGCCGATCGTTGGGCCTATGTGGACGGGGTCACCGGCACCTGCCACGGCCTCTCGCGCGAACGGCTCGACCGCCTCTACAGCGAGGCCGATGCCCTACTCAATGTCTGCGGGGCCACGCGGCTCCGGGAGGAGCACCTGAGCTGCCCAGTGCGGGTCTACGTGGAGACCGACCCGGTCTTCGAGCAGATCCGGGTGGCCGAGGGCGACCGGCGCGCGATCGAGGATCTGGCGACCCACACCCACCACTTCACGTACGGCGAGAACATGGGCCAGCCGGATTGTCCGATCCCGCTGGAGAAGTTCGCCTGGCGGCCGACCCGACCTCCGGTGCTGACGGATCTCTGGCCCGCCGAGGTCGATCCGCGCGCCCGTCATTTCACGACAGTGGCTACCTGGCAGAACGTGGGTAAGGACATCCGCTTCGGCGGGGAGACGTACTACTGGTCCAAGCACCTCAACTTTCTCCGGGTAGCCGACCTGCCCCGGATGACCCCGCAGACCTTCGAGCTCGCCCTCGAGGTGGACGACGCCGCGACCCGCGACCTCCTGGTCGCCAAGGGCTGGCTCCTCACGGACGCCCTCGCGGCCTCTCGCGATCTGAGCACCTACCAGCGCCACATCGCGCGCTCCCGAGGCGAGTTCACGGTGGCCAAGGATCTCGTCGCGCGCACCCGCAGCGGCTGGTTCAGCGATCGGAGCGTGTGCTATCTGGCATCCGGCAAGCCGGTCGTGACCCAGGATACGGGCTTCGATAAGCTCATCGCCACCGGGGCGGGGCTCCTGACGTTCTCGACCGTCGAGGAGGCGGCCGTCGCGGTCGAACAGATCAACACGGACTACCCACGTCACTCGCGGGCGGCGCGGCGCGTTGCCGAGGAGTTTTTCGCCGCCGAGCGGGTGCTCGCCGACCTCTGCCGCGACGCCGATATCTGATCGGCTCGTTGCATTTCCCCCTTACAGATCAAGGGGTCAGAAAGCGCTTGGCAATCCGCGTCACCCTATGCTAAAAGTGCGGAGTCTGACTAATTCCCGACGCGCGGAAGGGAGCTGCCGGATTGGACGCTGCACTGGAAAAACGGCAGGTCAAGCGGGCCTACAAGCTGTATGCGCCGGCGTACGACTTCGTCTTCGATTGGATCTTCCATCCTGGCCGTGAAGCGGCCATTCGGCTCCTCGACATCCGCCGTGGAGATCACGTTCTCGAGGTGGGAATCGGCACCGGGCTGAACCTCCCGCTGTACCCGGCCCATTGCCGGCTCACCGGGATCGACCTCTCCGAGGAGATGCTCGAGAAGGCCCAGGACAAGATAGTCGAGCTCGGTCTGGGCAACGTCACGCTGAAGACGATGGACGCCACGACTATGGACTTCGGCCAGGGGGAGTTCGACTCGGCGGTCGCCACCTACACCATCAGCGCCGTCCCGGATCCGGTGGGCGTCCTGCGCGAGATGAAGCGAGTGGTCAAGCCGGGTGGCAACATCGTCCTGCTCAACCATTTCCGGAGCGAGCGCCCCGCGGTGGGCCGGTTCGAGGATCTGGTGGCCCCGGTCTGCACCCGGCTCGGGTGGAAGTCGAATCTCGCGCTCGAGCCTCTGCTCCAGCAGGTCGGGCTCACGCCCGAGATCACCACGAAGGTAAATCTCTTCAATGGCTGGCGCCTCATCAAGTGCGTGAATCCAAAGCAGCAGTCGACGGCCTAGGTCGCCGTCCCGACCGGCAGCCCCCCAAAAGGTGTCAACCTTCGTGCGGTCGAGTTCGCCTACTGGGGGCGTCGCTCGCTTCCCGGAATGGGTCCGGGGACAGGGCTGCCCGGCGGTCCCAGCACAACCAGGGAGGTCAGGAATCATGATGCTGAAGCCTTGGATCGCGTCACTGGCGGTGGTATCTACACTCACGGTCGCTGGGCTTGCCCTCGCGCAGACGCCGACGCCCCAGACCTCGCAACCCGAGGTGCAAAGGGGGACGGGCGTGAGCATGACAAACCCGGCCACCCCAGACGGGAAGCCACTCACGAAACACGATCAGCCCCCGATCGAGAGGGGGACGGGCACGAGCATGACAAACCCGATCACCCCAGACGGGAAGCCGATCACGACCTCGACAAGCTTCGGTCAGCGGTAGGATCCGACCCGAACCCGTCGCGTAGCGCCGCGGGCAACGTCCACGAGCGCCGAGTTCCCCTCGGCGCTCGTGTTGTCTACGATGAGTCTCGTGCATCGCCCTCGATCACCGGGACCTCGGGAACAGCCGGGCGCCGCCGTCCGTGTGGCTCTCGCGTTCCTTCTCTCGCTGCCCTGCCTCACCGGAGCGGCGTCACTCCTGTTCTCGACCTCGTTCCTGGTCGAATTCCTGAGCCGCGGGAGCTGGCGCCCTCTCTCGGCGATCACGGCCGAGCCCGCAGTTCGACCCCTGCCGGCCGTCACCGGGGGTGCGGCCTCGAGCCCGCATCCGGTGGCGGTCGATCTCTATGCGCGGCCCACCTTCCGGCGGCCACCCGCCCTGGTCTTGGTGCACGGACTTTCTCCACCGGGCAAGGACGAATCCCGGCTGAAGGAGGCGGCCGCGCTCCTCGCGCGATCCGGCTTCGCGGTGGCGGTACCAACGGTGGACGGGCTCACCGTACTCCGCCTCCGGCCCGAGGACAGAGACGCGGTGAGCGCGACGGTGCGAGCGCTCCGGGCCGCCGGCTATCCGCGCGCGGCCGTCCTCGGCATCAGCCTCGGGGCCGGCCCCGCGCTGCTGGCTGCGTCGGATCCGGCAACCGCGGACTCGCTGTCGGCGGTGCTCGCCCTGGGCGGCTACGCCTCGGCGGTCGAGCTGCTGCGCTACACGCTCACCGGCGGCTACGCCTTCGCAGGCTTCACGGGCCGCGAGGCCGTGCTGGAGCCGGCCATCGCGCAATTCGCGCGCGCCAACGTCGACCTGGTGGACGAGGCGGGCCGGCGCCTCGTGGACAATCGCGATCCGGCGCGCTTCGATGGGCTGGTCGAGGCCTTGCCGGCGCGGACGCGGAGCCTGCTGGACGCGCTCTCCCCGGGCCGAACGGTGGCCGGACTTCGCGCACCGTTGTTCCTGATCCACGGCCGGGAGGATCCCGCCGTGCCCTTCACCGAGACCCTGCGCCTCGAGGCGGCGGCGCGCGCCGCGGGTCGGCCGGTCCGGACCGCGATCGTCGGCGTGATCGGCCACGTGGACCCCGGCCGGCGCGCCGGGTTCGCCGATCTGCTCCGGCTCTGGAGCGTGTTCCACGCATTCCGGCGGGCCGCCGAACGCTAGCCGCGCGCCCGGCGGGAGAGCATTCGCTATCCGGGCGCTATCGAGGCGGGGTCAGGTTCATGAGCGCCATGGCGTCGCGAACCGGGCGGTAGTCCTGGTCGGCCGCCTCGACGAAGCCATCGATGCCGTAGATCTCCTTGAGCAGCGCGGCGTACTCGGGCGCCTTGATCGAGAGCAGCGCGCGCTTGATACGGGCCAGGGGCTCCGCGGGGACGCCCGGGCGCGCGCAGATCCCGGCCTCGGGGATCTCGGGGGTCTCGCCCACGTAGCCGAGCCGGGCAACTAGCGCCGGGTCCTTGATGTACAGCTCCGGCGCCAGATCGAAGGACGCGGCAGCGTCCACGCGGCCGTGGAGGACCGCCTGGAGCGCCGCGTCGTGCGTGCCGCTGAACAGCGCCTCCTTGAAAAACGTCTTGGGATCGCGGTCGCGCACCAGCCCCTGCTTGATCAGCAGCACCATCGGGTAGATGTAGCCCGAGGAGGACGCCGGATCGACGAAGGCTACCGTCTTGCCCCGCAGGTCCTCGAGCCGCCGGATGCCACGGTCTCTTCTCACGTAGAACCGCGCGGTGTACGCGGTCTTACCCTGCCAGACATCCCGCACCAGGATCTGGCAGCCCGCCTCCCGGTTCGCCAGCACGTACCCCACCGGGTGCACGAAGGCCAGCTCCACCCGCCGGCTACGGAGCGCCTCGATCACGCCCGCGTAGTCGGAGGCCACGATGGCCTGCACCGGCACGCCGGAGATCTTGGTGATGGTCGCGGCGAACGCGTCGCCCGCCTCCTTGAGGGCGGTCGGGTCACGGGACGGAGTGAGGGCAAGGGTGAGCGGTGGCTCCTTGCGGCTGCATCCGATGTCGGCGACGACGGGGAGCAGGAGGAGGAGCGGGACGACCAGCACGAGCCGGCCGCGACGGCGCGTCAAGCCGGACCGCCCGCCACCGGGGCTCTGATTCCAGTTCTCGTGCTCGAGCACCCGTAGCACGTACGCCTGCGGCCGGGGGCGAGCTCGTGCATCGCCAGCTCCAGCGGCAGATCGTCGAGCCCGATGACCGAGCTCAAGCGCCCCGCGCCCTTACCGTCAGTGCCCGTGCACATCGCGGCAGAACGTAGCATCCCGCGCAACCCGGGTGCAACCAGACTAACCCCGCCTACGGCTCCCGGCGGAGCAACGGAAGGACGTCTCTCAGGCGGCGCCAGGTCGCCGCACACGGAGCGTGGAAGCGGATGGTGCGGCCGTCGGAGAGCGTGACGTCGACTTCGCGGTGGCCTGGCAGGACCGGCTGATCACATCCGTCGCAGACCAGGCCGATGCCGAAGCCCTCCCACGTTGCTCCCGGCTCTCCATAGCCGAGCAGCATCCGGGAGGCAAGCTTTTCCGCGATCCGCTGAGCGGGCGTGTCCACGTCGGGCCGGCGTTCTAGCTCTGGGTTGTTGCCGGTCCGATAGACGCGGCCGGGCGGGCGAAGAGGGACGGGCGATCCAACACCTCGCGCACTCGGCATACGAGCGCGGCGGAGCTGAAGAGCTTCGCAATCAGCGGCAACCGCGACCGCGCGATGGTCGCCGTCTGATACCCGGACATCAGCAGGATCCGCGTGGATGCGTTGAGGGCCCGGACCCGATCGGCGAGCTCGAGACCGCTCATGAGCGGCATCATCACGTCCTTCAGGAGGAGGTGCACGGGTTTCGCTCGGGTGAGCTGGATGACCTCTTGCGGATCCCCCGTCTCCAGGACGTGAAAGCCTCCGTTCGCCAGCGAGAGTCGCGCGACCATCCGCACGTCCGCATCGTCATCGATGACCACGATGCTCTCAGCCATGGCGAGTCCTCTGTGCCGGCGAGAATGCCAGCAGGGTAGATCGCGCGGGCGCGACGCGGATCCGTCTCACCGCCTGCGCTCGGTTCCCATCGGACCCCGCTGGCCATCGTGACAGGCCGGATGGGTCACGCCGTCGGGTCCGCGATAGCGCGGCTCACGAGGCGCGAGCTCGACTCCACAGACGGTGCAGCGTTCGAGTCCTGGTCTCTCGATTGGGAGCGGCGGCCGGCCCGGAGCGCGATACGAGCGCATGAGAAGGAACTGGGGCAAGACCACGGCCATGCCCCGCGCGAGAAGCAGGCTCCCGACCGCCGCCCGATTGCGTAGCTCTTTCTGATATTTCGCCGCAAAAGGCGGGCCGCCGTGCCCAAAAGCGTCAGAGTCGAGGACACAGATCGCCCCCCAAATACGAGGAAACGCTACCAGGTTGGGAGGTGCGCACGATTCATCGCAGCGGCGCCTGCTGCTTTCAGGTGCTCGGCCCGGAAGCCGCGGAACTGGCCACTACGCGACCGCAGCGCGAGCAGGGAGGAGCGGCAGCGACGGGGAGCAGGAGGAGGAGCGGGACGACCGGCAGGAGCCGGCCGCGAGGGCGCGTCAAGCCGGACCACCCGCCACCGGACGCACCGCCACGCCGGGCTCCCCTCGCCGGAAGCCCCACACGGCCAGCCGCGCGATCAGGGTGTTGCGATGCACGCCCAAACTCCGCGCGGCGCGGCTCTGATTCCAGTTCTCCCGCTCGAGCACCCGTAGCACGTACGCCTGCTCGAAGCGGTCGCGCGCGTCCTTGAGCGTGAGCGCAGTCGGATCGCTCTCGCTCCGGCCGGGCACGACCTCGTTCATGGCCAGCTCCAGCGGCAGATCGTCGAGCCCGATGACCGAGCGCACCGCCAGGGCCACGCTCCGCTCGATGATGTTCTCCAGCTCGCGCACGTTGCCGGGCCAGTCGTAGCGCTGCAGCGCGAGCAACGCCCCACGCGAGAGCCCGCGCACGTCCTTCTTGAAGTCCTGCGAGTACTTCCGGACGAAGTGCGCGGCCAGGTCGGCCAGATCGCTCTTGCGCTCCCGCAGGGGCGGCACCGTCACCGGCACCACGTGCAGGCGGTAGTACAGATCCTCGCGGAAAGCGCGGCTCCGGATGGCCTCGCGCAAATCGCTGTTGGTCGCGGCGATGATCCGCACGTCCACCTGGATGGTGCGGGTCCCGCCGAGCCGCTCGATCTCCCGCTGCTGCAGCGCGCGGAGCAGCTTGGCCTGCAGGTCGATCCGCAGGCTGCCGACCTCGTCCAGGAAGAGGGTGCCGCCGTGGGCCAGCTCGAACTTGCCCGGCTTGCGGGAGTGGGCGCCGGTGAACGCGCCCTTCTCGTGGCCGAACAGCTCGGACTCGAGCAGGGAGTCGGGGATGGCGGCCAGGTTGACCGCCACGAACGGCTGCTCCCGGCGCGGGCTCTGGTTGTGGATCGCCCGAGCGACCAGCTCCTTGCCGGTTCCGCTCTCCGCGGTGATCAATACGGTGGCGGGCGTCTGCGCCACCTGGGCAATCGTCTCGTACAGCCGCACCATCGTCGGATGCCGGCCAACGAGCTGATCGAATCCGTGGGCCCGCTCGAACTCGGCGCGCAGGTAGCGCAGCTCGCGCTCCATGCCGCGCTGCTGGGCGGCCTGGCGCACGAGATTCAGCATCTCGTCCACGTCGAAGGGCTTGGCCAGATAGTCGTAGGCGCCGGCCTTCATCGCGTCGACGGCCATACGCAGGTGCGGATCCGCGGTGATCAGGATGACCGGGATGGACTCGTCGATCGCGAGGATCTTGGGCAGCACCTTGGAGCCGGGCTCGCCGGGCATCCGCACGTCGAGCAGCGCGACGTCCACCCGACGCGTCGCGAGCATGGCGAGCGCCGCCGCGCCGTCGGGCGCCTCCAGCACCTCGAACTCGTCCTGGAGGATGAGCTGCAGCGACTCGCGCACGCCGGGCTCGTCATCAATGGCGAGCACCACCGGACGCGGACGGTATGCGGTCGGCCCGTCGCCGACCTGGACCGTATCATTTCGTGCGCAGTTCGAAGTCGTCATGCGCGGTCACCTCGGAGCTGGCTGGAGTGACCGGCACCTTAGGCAGCCGCGAGGCGGCTGTCAAGCGATTTTCTGCCCTTACTGAGCGTGCTCGTCAGCGGCGCGGGGCGGTGAGCACGACGTACTCGTTGCCCCCGCCGCCCCGTTGCAGGTACACCGGGACCGAGTCGCCGGGCTTGAGCGCGCCCAGCGTCTGCTTGAACGCGGCCGCATCGCTCACCGGCCGACGATTCACCTCGAGGATGGCGTCGCCCGCCTTGATCCCGGCCGCCGCGCCCGCGCTGCCCGGCACGACCTCGGTCACCAGCAGACCGCTGCGCGCGGTGAGACGATTCTCACGGGCGCTCTCCGGCGTGAGCGGCTCCACGCTGAGCCCGAGCACCTCGTCGGGGGGCGTGTCGGCCGCGCTCTCGTCCGGGGGCTGCTCGCCGATCTTCACGGTCAGGCTCACGTTCTTGCCGTCGCGCATCACGATGAGCGGAGCCGGGCGCCCGGGCTCCACCGCGGCCACGCGCTTCTGCAGATCGGGCACGTCACGGATCGGGGCACCCGCAAAGCTGACGACGACGTCGCCGGACTTGAGGCCGCCGCCCGCCGCGGGCCCGTCCTTCATGACCTCGGCCACCAGCACCCCCGCGTCCTCCTTCACGCCGAAGCCGGCCGCGAGCTCGGGGGTGAGGTCCTGGATGACCACGCCCAGCCAGCCGCGCACGACCCGTCCCCGGTTGATGAGCTGGGTCATGATGTCGCGCGCCATGTTGATCGGGATGGCGAAACCGATTCCCTGCCCGCTCGAGACGATCGCGGTATTGATGCCCACCACGCGGCCGTCCAGGTTCAGCAGCGGGCCGCCGGAGTTGCCGGGATTGATCGAGGCGTCGGTCTGGATGAAGGCCTCGTAGGTCGCCACCCCGACGTGGGTCCGGCCGGTGGCCGAGATGATGCCGGCGGTCACGGTCCGGTCGAGGCCGAACGGGTTGCCGATGGCGATGGCCCACTGCCCGACCCGGATCTTGTCGGAATCCCCCAGCTCGGCGACCGGGAGCACGCCCCCCGCATTCTCGATCTTCAGCACCGCCAGGTCGGTGCGCGCGTCGCGACCGACCAGCGTCGCCTTGAACTTGCGGTCGTCCGAGAGGCGCACCTCGATCTCGGAGGCATTCTCCACCACGTGGTCGTTGGTCAGGATGTAGCCGCGCCCATCCACCAGGACCCCGGAGCCGGCGGCTCGACCCTCCTCCCGGGGCGCGCGCCGCTTGAAGAAGCGCTCGAACAGCTCCGGACCGAAGAACTCGCGAAAGCGTTCCTCCATCTCGGGCGTGGGCGCGGCCTCGGAGGCGGCTTCGCGCTTGATCTTGACGCTGACGTTGACCACCGACGGCGTCGCGCGGTCCGCCACCGAGACGAAGCCGTCCTCCAGCGCTCGGAGCAGCCGCTGCGAGTCGAGTGAGGGAGCCGGCGCGGGCGGCCGCTGCGGGGCCCGGGGCTGCTGAGCCGTCACGGGTGGCGCGAGGACGAGCAGCGCCGCCACGAGGCACAGGGCGCGAATCAGCATGGGAGACCCTCCACGAACCATCTTACCGCCGGGTCCCGAAGACTACTACCCGGCCTCCAGCGCGATCTCCAGAATCCGGGTCGTGCGCGGCGTCACCGGCGCGGCGCGGCCGCGCCGCACCCCGGCCAGCCAGACGATGTCGCCACCCGCCTCGACGACCGGGGTCCGCGCGCGCTGCCATCGCGGCACGCCGGCGTCGATCAGGAAGGACTTGAGCCGCCGCGTGGCCGGCGCGCCGAAGGGTGCGAAGACCTCGCCGCTGCGACGCGCGCGAACGGTGAGCGCGGCGGGCAGCGCGGCGGCGTCGAAGGCGACGCGTCCGCGCTCGCGCGGCACCGCGTAGTCGGCGGCACGCGCGATCACGCGCGCCACGAGTCGCGCGGAGATCTCGGGCAGCTCGAGCACGCCGGGCGCGGCGAATCCGCGCACCGGCAGCGTGGGCAGTCGCGGCGGGCCGACCCGCAGGAGCCGTCCGCTGCGCTCCACCGCGAGCTGGCCCAGGCGCATCGCGTGGCGCCGGGGCGCGGCGGCCAGGAGCCGGCGCAGCGCCCGCTGGGCGGGGCCCCGGAGCGGGCCCGTCTCGCCCTGCGCGGCGGCCGCTTGCACCAGCATCTCCGCGGCCAGCTCGACGGGCCGTGACTCGAGCGCGGCGACCGCGAAGACGATGCCCGCGGCCTCGCGGGTGCCCAGGCGATCGAGATCGGCGCGCGCCCGCGCCTCCAAGTCGGCCACGACTCGGCGGGCCAGCGTGGCCGAGCGGCAAAGGGCCTCGACCACGGAGGCGCCCGTGAGCTCGGCCAAGAACGGCAGCACGTCGTGGCGGATGCGATTGCGCAGGAACCGCGCCTCCCGATTGCTCGGATCCTCCACCCAGCCGAGCCCGCGCGCGCCCAGGTGCTCCACGATCGCCGATCGCCGCGTCTCGATCAGCGGACTGACCAGGAGCCCCCGCGTCGGGGCAATACCGCCCAGGCCCCGAGGACCCGCGCCTTGCAGCAGGCGCATGAGCACGGTCTCGGCCTGATCATCCGCGGTGTGTCCGGTGGCGATGCGCGTGGCGCCCACCGTCCGGGCCACGCGCGCCCAGGCCCCGTGCCGCGCCCGGCGGCTTTCCGCCTCGAGCCCCTCCCACGGAGGAGCCTGCCGGACCGCGACCCGCTCGACGTGACAGGCCACGTCGAGGCGATCGCACAACCGCCGCACCGTGTCGGCCTCCGCGGCGGCCTCGGGCCGAAGCCCATGGTCGACGTGGACGACGGAGAGCGAGAGATCGAGCTCGAGACGGAGCGTGTGGAGGATGTCGAGGAGAGCGACCGAATCGGCGCCGCCCGACACCGCCGCCAAGACGACGTCGCCGCCATGGAGCAGGCCATGGCGGCGAATGGTGTCGAGGACGCGGGCGACGAGACTAGTCGCGGTGGTCACATTGCGACTGCAGCCCCACCCAGACCTCACCGTCCTCGAAGTGCTCCTTCTTCCAGATCGGCACCGTTTCCTTCAAGGTGTCGATGGCGAAGCGGCACGCGTCGAAGGCCTGAGCACGGTGGGGCGAGGAGACGCCGATCATCACGCTCGACTCGCCGATCTCGAGACGGCCGATCCGGTGGAGCAGGGCGATCCGGGTGATGGTCGGCCACCGCTGCCGGATCGCCTCCGCGATTTCGCGCATCTTGGCCAGCGCCATGGGGCCGTGGGCCTCGTACTCGAGGAACTTCACGCGACGGCCGCCGGTCTGATCGCGCACCACTCCGGAGAACAGCGCGAGCGCCCCCGCCCCCGGGTGCTCCACCGACTGGGAGACCGCGCGCTCGGAGAGGGGCGTGGTGGTGATCTCGACCCAGTCGCGCGCAGGCTCGGCGGCGCCCCCACTCACCGGCGGGAAGAGGCAGAGCTCGTCGCCGTCGCCCAGCGGGTGATCGGCGTCGACGTAGTCGTTGCGGAGCGCGAACAGGGTGAAGGGACGATAGGGCCCGAGGACCGGGAACTGGCGGGTGATGGCCTCCCAGGCGCGCTCGACGGTCCCGCCGTCGGGAAGCTCCAGGTCCACATGCTCGCGCCCCGCTTCCTCGCGGTACCGGGCGAACAGGTGGACCTGGACCTTCATCGAGCGGACCCGCGGGCCGACCGGCGGCCTAGAACTGGTGCGACGAGCCGCAGCCGCAGGACGACTTCACGTTCGGGTTCTTGATCGCGAACCCGGCGCCCATCATGTTGTTGTCGACGTAGTCGATCTCGCTGCCCTGGAGATACGGGGCGCTGTGGGCGTCCACGATCACCTTGACGCCGTTCGACTCGACGACGTTGTCACCCTCGACCGGCGTGTCATCCCAGCCCAGCTCGTACGACATACCCGAGCATCCGCCGCCGACGATGCGGATCCGGAGGCCCCACTCGGGCTTGCCCTCCTCGAGCCGCAGGTCCGAGATCTTCTTGGCGGCCGTCTCAGTCAACGTGATCATTCGTTCCTCCTTGGGTCATTGCATCCAGGCCAGAACGTCTCACGACGTCCGGCCACGACGTCCAGAATGTCAGACAGCGACCTCATTATAGCAGAAGGCTCAGGGGCCCGCCGGGGCGCTCAGAGGATACCTCCCGCCGGCAGCAGGGTGAGCTCTTCGAGGGTGGCGTTGGCGTCGAGGGAGGCCATCAGCAGGGCGGCGTCGGCCACCTGATCGGCCCGGAGCATGCGCTCGCGGGCGGGGGCGCCCGGCATGGCGTCCCACAGCGGGGTGTCGGTGGCCCCGGCCGACAGCACGCCGACTCGCACCCCGTGTGGCCGCATCTCCTCGGCCAGGACCCGGGAGAAGCCCAGCAGGCCGTACTTGGACGCGGTGTAGGCCGCGCTCCCGGTCAGCGATCGACTGGTGACCACGGAGCCGATGTTGATGATGGTGCCCCGGCGCTTGGCGATCATCGCGGGCAGGACCGCGCGGCAGCCGAGCACCGCGCCCCGGAGATTCACCGCCAGCATCTGGTCCCAGTCGTCGAGCTTGGAGTCGGTCACCGGGGCGAAGGCGGCCACGCCCGCCGCGTTCACCAGGACGTCCACCCGCTGCCACTCCGCGAGCGCCCGGCGCGCCAGCCCCTCCACCTGAGCCTCCTGCCTGACATCGGTCGGCACCACCACCGCGCGGCCGCCGGTCTCTCGGATCTCGCGCGCGACCGTCTCGAGCTCGGCGGGCGAGCGGGCGGCCAGCGCCACCGCGGCGCCCGCGCGGGCCAGCGCGGTCGCGACCGCGCGCCCGATCCCGCGGCTCGCGCCGGTGACGACCGCGACCTGGCCGAGCAGCTTCAAATCACGAGCCCCCCGCGGGCCCGGATCAGCTCCATGAACTCGGCCCGGGTCCCCGCGTTCTCGCGGAAGGCGCCCAGCATCGCGGAGGTCACCGCCTTGGAGTTCTGCTTCTCCACCCCGCGCATCAGCATGCACATGTGCAGCGCCTCGATCACCACCGCGACGCCGCGCGGCTGTAGCACGTCGTTGAGCGTCTGCGCGATCTGGGTGGTGAGCCGCTCCTGCACCTGCAGCCGTCGCGAGAACATCTCCACCAGTCGCGGCAGCTTGGAGAGCCCGACGATCTTGCGCGAGGGCATGTAGGCGATGTGGCACTTGCCGAAGAACGGCAGGATGTGATGCTCGCAGAGCGAGTAGAAGTCGATGTCCTTCACCACGACCATCTCGTCGTATTCCTCGGTGAAGAGCGCCTCGTTCAGCACGTCGTGGACGTTCTGCCGGTATCCCGACGTGAGGTACTCCCACGCCTTGGCCACGCGGGCCGGAGTCTTCTCCAGGCCCTCGCGGCTCGGGTCCTCCCCGATCTCCTTGAGCAGGTCGCGGATCAGCCGCTCCATCATCCCCGGTCACCTCGTCGGTCGTCGCGTCGGCTGGCGTCGCCGCAGTACTCGAACACGTTGTTGGCGGTCTCTACCAGGGTCACCCGGCGCAAACTCCCCGCGGGCAGGGCGCGCTCGAGCCAGCTCCAGAAGGTGCGGGCCAGGTTCTCGCCGGTGGTGATCACCCCGGCCAGGGCGGGCACGGTGGCCGACAGGTCGTAGTGGTCCACGCGGTCCAAGACCGTCCGCTTCACCGCCGCGTCGATGACCCCGATGTCCACCGACATCCCGGTGGCCGGGTCGAGCGCGCCGGAGACGGTCACCTCCAGCACGTAGTTGTGGCCGTGCTGGCGAAAGCACTGGCCGTAGGTCTCCGCATTCTCCTCGTCCGAGAAGGCGTCGTTGGCGAGC
Organism: Candidatus Dormiibacterota bacterium; assembly: GCA_035569855.1. Lineage (GTDB taxonomy): Bacteria > Methylomirabilota > Methylomirabilia > Rokubacteriales > CSP1-6 > CAMLFJ01. Next base: position 16,233 of record DATMMH010000227.1, on the reverse strand, counting down.
CGGTGCGCGGCGCTGAAGTGGTAGGCGCGGGTGACCGCGAACGCGCTCATCCGCCGAAGTACTCCACGTAGAACGTCGGATCCTCCCACAGCCGCAGCCGGTGGAGGCGCTCGGCCCCGAGCTTGGGCCCCAGCAGGTCCCAGATGGCGCGAACCAGGTTCTCGGTGGTGGGAATCGTGCCGGGCGGGAAGAGCGGGTCGTGGTTGAGATCGGCGTGGTCGAAGCGGCTCACCACCGCCTCGCCCACCACCCGCTTCAGCTCTCCCAGGTCCATCACCATGCCCGTGCGGGGATCGATCTCGCCGCGCACGGTGACCTCGAGCGCGTAGTTGTGTCCGTGGGCGACGGTGAGCGAGCCGAACACGCGCGCGTTCTCCTCCGCGCTCCAGTCGGGCCGCCAATAGCGGTGCCCCGACGAGAACGTGAACTTCCGGGTGGCGTACACCATGACCCTAGAGGCCTCCTCGCGCCCGCTGTCCGAGCCGATCCTGCGTCGAGTGTACCGCGCTCAGAAACCGCTCACCGACGTGCCGGGGCGTGAACCCGAGCGCGCGCCGCCGACCCTCCTGCCCCAGCCGGCGGGCCAGCGCCGCGTCTTTGATCAGCCGCTCCAGAGCCTCGGCGATCGCGCCGGGATCGCGCGGCGCCACCAGGATGCCGGTCACCCCGTCCAGCACCACCTCGGGGACCGCGGCGGCGCGGCAGGCTACCACCGGCAGTTCCGCGGCCATCGCCTCCAGGAAGACGATCCCGAAGCCTTCCTGGACGGAGGGCAGACAGAACGCGGTCGCGTTGACGTACTCCTCGGCCAGCCGCTCCCGCGTCAGATCGCCGAGGAGCGCGACCGAGCTGCCGAGCCCCAGTTCGGCGTGCAGACGGGAGACGGTCGCCCACTCCGGCCCGCGGCCAACGATGCGGACCTGGGCGCCGGGAACGCGCGCGCGCAGGATGCCCGCCGCGCGCAGCAGGTCGGAGAGGCGCTTGCGGGGGTACATGCGCGCCACGCAGAGGATCACCGGCCCCGGGTGCGCGTGCCGAGGGGCGCGCCAGAACTGATCGTCCCACACCTCGAGATCGATCGGCTCGGGCACCACCGCGAGGCGCTCGGTCGGCACCCCATACTCCTGCTGGGCCACCCCGGCCGAGTAACGGCTCGTGACCATGACGAGATCGGCGCGCTCGACGTTTCGCCGCTCCCAGCGTGCCTGCACCGCGAGCAGCGCCCGCACCCGCCCCTGCTCGTTCTTGAGCTCGTCCGCGATGATCCCCTTCAGCGACGCCACGAAGGGCAGTGTGCGCCGGCGCGCCCAGAGAAAGCCGTCGAGATCCACGCCCAGGACCAGATCGGCGTCGCGCGGCGGGCGCAGGACCACGCCCGCGTTGTAGAGCCAGCGATCCAGGGTGTGGAACCCGGTCCGGCGGCCGAGCGGGCGCAACGTCACCTGGTGGCCGAGCTGGGCCAGGCCCTGGGCCAGCCCCGCGATCCCGACGAAGGTGCCGCTCCCCTCCAGCGGGTTGAGAGGGGTCGAGGAGAGTACGGTGACGCGCAGAGGTTACCGTCCCTGGAACCGGGCGGCCCGCTTCTCCATGAAGGCCCGCGTGCCTTCCCGGTAGTCCTCGCTGTCGAAGGTGGCGACGCCCATGACCCGCAGCTTCTCGCGATGGGCGTCGGTGATGCCTTCGAAGATGGCCTGGACCTGCGTCTTGGTGCCCCGCACCGACAGCGGCGCGTTCGCGGCGACCTTCTTCAGGTAGTCGTAGGTGTACGCCTCGAGCTCGGCCGCCGGCACGAGCCGCTGGATGAAGCCGATGCGCAGGGCCTCCTCCGCGTCCACCGTGCGCGCCGAGTAGAGGATGTCCTTGGCGTAGGCCGGACCCACCAGGTCCACCAGCTGATGCACCGGGTCGAGACCGTAGATGATGCTGAGCCGCGCGGCTGGGATGCCGAACTTGGAGCCGGCGGCCGCGAAGCGAAGGTCCGCGGCCATCGCGAGGGCCATCGCGCCGCCCATGCAATAGCCGAAGACCATCGCCACCGTCGGCTTGGGGCAGAGGCGGATCGAGGAGTACGCGGCCTCGGTCTGCTTGTTGTAGTTGAGCGCGGTCGCGGTGTCCTTGCGGTTCTCCTGGAACTCGGAGATGTCCGCTCCCGAGGCGAAGGCGTCGGTACCCGCGCCCCGGTAGACGACGGCGCGCACCGAGTCGTCCTTGGAGAGACGCTCGGTCACCATGGCGATCTCCGACCACATCGCGAGGCTGATCGCGTTGCGCATCTTCGGCCGGTTGAACACGACGGTGGCAATCGGCCCGTCCTGCTCGACCAGGATGTAGTCGCTCATGTCGTCTCTCCCTTGTGTTGCTCGATGAGACCTTCGGCCAGCCAGGCGTCGATCTCGGCCGGTTCGTAGCCGAGGGTGCCGAGGACCTCGCGCGTGTGCTCCCCGGTCATCGGCGCCGCGCGCTCCACCACCGCGGGCGTGCGCGAGAGGTGCACCGGGAGCGCGAGCACCTTGTGCGGGCCCCACGCGGCGTTGGTCACCTCGCGCACGAGATCGGCCCGCCGGATCTGCGGATCCGCGAAGACCTGGTCGACCGTGTAGATCGGGCCCGACGCGACGCCGGCCGCGTTGAGCGCCTCCACCCACTCGGCGACGGAGCGCCGCGCGAAGGCCTCCTCGAGGAGCGGGTCGAGGACCTGCCGATGCTTCACGCGACTCAGCATCCCGCCGAAGCGCGCGTCGTCGGCCAGTTCCGGTCGGTCGAGCACTTTGCAGAAGCGCCGCCACATGTCGTCGTTGCCAACCGCCAGGTTGAAGAATCCGTCCTTCGCGCGGTAGACGCCCATCGGGGCGTTCAGCGGGTGGTGATTGCCTACCGGCGGCGGGACCTCACCGGTGTTGACGTACTTGGCGGCCTGGAACGAGAGGCTCCCGGTGAGGGCCTCGAGCAGGGAGGTCTCCACCCGCTGGCCGCGGCCGGAGGTCTCGCGCTCGAGCAGCGCGGTCAGGATGCCCATCGCCGCGAAGTACCCCGCGAGCAGGTCGCCGATCGGGATGCCCACGCGCAGGGGCGCGCTCTCGGCGGTGCCGGTGAGCCACATCAGCCCCGACATGCCCTGGACGATCTGGTCGTACCCGGGCCGGTCGCGGTAGGGGCCGTCTTGGCCGAATCCCGAGATGCTGGCGTAGACGAGCCGAGGGTTCTCCCGCGAGAGCGCCTCGTAGTCGACGCCCAGCCGATGCTTGACGTCGGGCCGGTAGTTCTCGACCACCACGTCCATCCGCGCGGCCAGCCGCTTCACGATGGCCACGCCCCGCGGATCCTGAAGGTTGACCACGATGCTGCGCTTGTTGCGGTGCAAGTCCGCGGCATCGAAGAAGACCCGCTCACGGCCCTCGCCGCCCGGTCGCTCCACCCGCACCACGTCGGCCCCGAAATCGGCCAGGATCTTGGTGCAGGTGGGTCCGGAGCGCACGGTGGTCAGATCGAGGACGGAGAACCGAGCGAGAGATCGTCCGGTACTGGTCACGGGGAGACAGTCTAAAGGAGGGGCGGATCGACTTCAACCGCCCGTCCGGCTTATTTGGCGAACATTTATAGCCTGCGTTACGATTCGATCATGCGCTCCGATCGGTTTCTCCTCCGCCCATGACCATCCTCATCGCCGTGGCCGCCGTGGTCTTCACCGTCTGTGTCGTCGTGGTCCAGATAGTCTCGGACCGGCGCCAGCGGCGTCGAACCCAGGAGCAGTGGGAAGAGCGGGAGCGCGCGCTGGACCGCAAGCCGTAGCTCAGTCTCGAGAAGCTGGCTAGGTATGGTGGCGGCGGGAGGACTCGAACCTCCGACACGGGGCTTATGAGACCCCTGCTCTGCCACCTGAGCTACGCCGCCGAGGCAGGAAAGTCACGCAGTTGCAGAGCGGAATACTAGCACGCCGTTCCACCGACGCGCCTGGAAATGTCCCGCCGCTCGGTTTCGCGCTACACTCGGCGGGCCGGCGGGCACCCGCCGTCCAAGGAGGTCATCCCAGCCGTGAGCACTTCGAGCCATCGCGATCTGATCGTCGACCAGTTCACCCGCCAGGCGACGCCGTTCTCGACTGCGAAAACGATCGCCAGCGAAGAAGCCCTGCAGCGGCTCGTGGAGGCTTGCGGAGCCGGCCCGAGCGACAGCGTGCTGGACGTCGCTTGCGGCGGCGGGCTGGTGGTCTGCGCGCTCGCGCGAGTGGTGCGCCGGGCCGAGGGCATCGACATCACGCCCGCCATGCTGGACCGGGCCCGCGCGCTCGCGGCCGAGAAGGGCCTGACCAACACGCACTGGCGGCAGGGCGACGTGCTGCCGCTGCCGTACCCGGACGCGTCCTTCAGCATCGTGACCTCGCGGTTCACCTTCCACCACTTCCAGGATCCGCTGGCGGTCCTGCGCGAGATGAAGCGGGTCTGCGCGCCCGGCGGCCGCATCGCGGTGGTGGACACCGACGCATCCGCGGATGCCGCCAAGGCCGCCGAGTTCAACCGGATGGAGCGGCTGCGCGATCCCTCTCACGTGCGGGCGATGCCGGGCAGCGAGCTGGTGGAGCTCTTCCGCGGCGCCGGCCTCCCCGCCCCACGCCGGACGTCCTACGAGCTACGCGACGACCTGGAGAACCTGCTGCGCCGCTCGTTCCCCGATCCGGGCGACGACGACAAGATCCGCGCGCTCTTCAGGGCTTCGGCGGGCGACGACCGTCTGGGCATCCCGATCCGTCTCGAGGGTGGGACGATCCACTACGCCTACCCGGTCGCGATCCTCGTCGCCGATCGCTCGTGAGCGGTCGGACGGCGAACCGCGCCGATCAGCTCAGTGACGTCGTGACCGGCGGCGCGGCCGCGGTCTTCGGCCGCGGCGGGAGCAGCCGCTCCACCGCCAGACAGAGGTCCACCGCGGGAACCGGCTTCATCAGGACGGGAGCGGCGAGACGCATGAGGAAATTCGCGTACTGCGGCGTGTAGCCCTTCTCGAGCGCGAAGATCACCGGCGGGGTGGCGCCCCGGACGCACTCCTTCAGCACCTGATAGAACGCGGGGCCGTTCAGCTCCGGCATCCTGAGGTCGCTCAGGATCAGGTCGTAGGCGTGCTGGCCCAGCAGCGAGACGACGTCGGCCCGGGTCGCGGCGGTGTCGACCACGTGCCCCGCCTCGGCGAGGGCGCGTGACGCGGACGCGCGCTCCCGCGCGTCGTCGTCCACGATCAGGATCCGCCGCCGCTCGGCTGCGGGATCGCTCATCGGGCGGTCAGATCACCGGGCGCGCCGCGGCCGCCGCCGAACCGGAACACGATCTCGTCTGAGGCACGGCTCATCTGGCCGGCGAGGGTGTGCAGCGCCTCGAGCAGCTCGTCTCGCTGGGTGCGGAGCTCGGCGTTCTCCTCGTCCAGGCGCCGGGCCTCGTCGGCGAGGAGCCCGCGCTCCTTCTCGAGCGCCGCCGCCACCCCGCCGAGCCGGCCCGCGTCGTCGAGCCACCCACCCATGAGATCCAGGAGCCGCCGACCCTCGACCGACCATCGGGCGAGCTCGTCAGGCATCCCGCCGCCGCTTCCCGGGGCCCCAACGCCGTTCGGCTCCCACGATCGCGGCGCCTCGGCGGGCGACCGGAGCGGTGGGCGGCCACGGGAGAGATCGCGGCGCACGCCGGTAGGCGTGAGATCGAGGACGGCGAAGATGCGGGAGAACGGCAGCCGGGCCTCGTCGTTGACCTCACGGACCCACTGCGGCTCCTCGGCGCCGAACAGGCAAAGTCCTCGGGCTTCGGCCGGGAACACCGCGCTGCTGATGTAGCGAACCTTCTTCCCCGCGCTCTGGAGGCGAGTGCAGGCGACCACGAGGCCGGCCAGGTCGGCTCGGAAGCGCTCCGGTGGAACCTGGCTGAGATCACGCTCGACGGCGAACAGCGGCATGTGTGTTTCTCTCTCCTCACTGCGTATACGGGGTCCGGCGCATCGTAGGCGCGCACCTAATGGCCCGTCAACCGAAGAGTGCTCAGCTGGAAATGCGGGCGTGCACGGACGCGCGCGCGAATCGCCGCGCTGGACCAGCCCCCGCGAGATACACGCGCGCGCGCACTGCGCCAGCGTTACGTATTCATACTGCCTCGCCCGCGAGGGCGCACCAGCGCGTGCAATTCTCGGGTTGTGGATGAGTGGGGATAAGTGGATAAGTGACCCGAAACGGCCAAATTGGCGTGGACACCCTAAACCCCTTTGCTATAATCCCGGCCAGCGTAACGAGCTTTGTCTCGGGAGGAGCTTCACATGGTGCGCCTCGGCAACCGCCCGTGGATCGAAGGAGAGGAGCCGCCGCTCGTCGCCGCGGACGACGACGAGGAAGACAAGGACAAGGACGAGGATAAGGTCGAGGACGATGATGACGACGACCTCGAGGACGATGATGACGACGACCTCGAGGACGACGATGATGATTTCGACGACGACGACGACTTCGACGACGACGACCTGGACGATGACGATGAGGACGACGACGACGAGGACGACGATGATGAGGACGATGCCTCGCTGCAGTGACTGACCGGCGGTCCTTCCAGGAGGGTGACGATGGCGTTGGCGAGCACCGAAGGCTGGCTGTTCCTGTTGCGGTGGATTCACTTCCTGGCGGGCATCACCTGGATCGGGCTTCTCTACTACTTCAACTTCGTCCAGGTCCCGTTCTTCGCCGAAACCGAGCCCGGAGTCCGCTCCGGGGCGCAGCAGAAGCTGCTACCGCGAGCGCTGTGGTGGTTCCGCTGGGGCGCCATGATCACGTTCCTCTCCGGCTGGCTCTACCTCCTGCACTACTGGCTCGGGATGCGCGGCATCAATGACCCGGGGACATGGAAAATCCTGATCGGGGCCCTCCTCGGCTCGATCATGTGGGCCAACGTCTGGTTCGTGATCTGGCCCAAGAACAAGATCGTGATCCAGAACGCGCTCGACACCGCGGCGGGCAAGCCGGCCAACCCGGCCGCGGCGGCCGCGGGAGCACGCGGCGGACTCGCGTCCCGCACCAACGTGGCCATGTCGATTCCGATGCTGTTCTTCATGGGCGCGGCCAGCCACTTCGGCAGCCTGACCGTCGGGAAGTCCGGGGTGGTGTTCTGGGTCGTGGCGATCGCGATCATGGTGCTGGTCGAGATCAACGCGCTCGTGGGCACGCCGGGCAAGGGCGCGGCCAAGCCGCTCGCCACCGTGAAGGGCACCCTCTGGCTCGGCTTCGTGCTGACGCTCATCTACTACGTCTGGTTCTGGATCATGCAGTAGACCCGCGCGCCGCGGCGCGCGCCCGTCAGACCACGAGGTCGATCGACAGCTCGGCTCGGGTCTCGTCGGACAGGCGGGCGCGCCCAGACGTGCGAGCCGACGTCGAGGCCCATGAAGCGGTCGAGCACCAGCTTGATCTGGTCCTGGTCCGCGATCTCGATGAACAGCGTGGCCGAGAGGGTGCGGGCTCCAGGCAAGAGCGCGCGGTAGACGCCGATCTCCTCCTGGATCTTGGCGTCGTCGATCATGCGCTCCACCCGGCACACCTCCTGGATCTGGAACAGGAGCGTCTCCCGGTTCTCGAAGACGAACGAGAGATAGGGCCCCACCGCGACGCGCCGCTTCCGCTTCAGCGCGATCACCCGCCCGCGGCACTCGTCACGCACCTTCTCGTACTCGTAGAAGTTGAGGACGTCGTCGAGCCCGATCACTGACGTCATGTCGGGTCCTCCGCGTCGAGGCCCTAGGCCTCGGCCAGGATCTGGATGGGGTGCCGCGCGGTCCGCCTGGTGCCCTGGTGGATCTGCAGCGCGGCGAGCGGGCAGTCGGTGGCGACCCGATCGGGCTTCGCCCGCACGATGTCGTAGAAGAGGGGCTCGGCCAGCTTCATCGACAGCCCATGTTCTGCGCTTTGAGGTGACAGGGCAGCTGGTAGGCGACGGTGCCCGCGCGTCCGGGAAACGGGTGTCGAGCCGGCCTTCGGCGTGGAGTCCGGCCAGGTACTCGAAGAGGTCCCACGTGTGGGCAGCGACCAGGTTGGGGTCTTCGGAGCCGTCGAGCCACGGATATTCCTGCTTCGGGGACCGCCCCTCCGTCGAGATAGGACATGCCGCAGCAGCGCTGGACCGGCAGGGTCACGTCGACGCCGTTCTTCTCGGCGCGGGCCGCCGGCGCCGGCGTGGTTGAAGGCCCGCGAACCGTCGAGTAGAATTTCCATCTCAGGAGGACCGTCCGCATGTCCCAGCCACTGTGGCTCCGGATCGAAGGAGCCCGCCAGAACAACCTGAGGAACGTGTCCCTCGACATTCCCCACGACCAGGTCACCGTCATCACCGGGGTCTCCGGTTCGGGCAAGTCCTCGCTGGCCTTCGACACCCTCTTCGCGGAGGGGCAGTGGCGCTACATCGAGTCGCTCTCCACCTACGCCCGCATGTTCCTGGAGCGCTTGGACCGGCCGGACGTGGACCGGATCGAGCACATCCGCCCCGCGATCGCGCTCGAGCAGAAGAACCCGGTGCGCACCGCGCGCTCCACCGTGGGCACCGCGACCGAGCTGCACGACTACCTTCGGCTGCTCTTCGCCAAGATCGGGCGCGTGCACTGCCCCACCTGCGGGGCGGAGGCCCGCAGCGACTCCGCCGATCAGGTGGCCGACGCCCTCCTGCGCGACCATCCCGGGGCCCGCGCGCTCATCTGCTTTCCCCTGTCCGTCGAGACGGGCAAGGACGTCCGGACCCTGTTCGGCGCGCTGCTGCAGCGGGGCTTCGCGCGGGTCAAGGCGGGGGACGCGGTGCTCGACCTCGCCGAGGTCACGGGGCGCGCGGGCGGCCCCCCCGCGGATCTCGACGCCTCCCGCCTCGCGGTGGTGCTGGACCGGGTCGTCATCGGCCCGGACAGCCGGCGCCGGATCACCGACTCGCTTGAGACGGCGCTCGCGGAGGGCGAGGGCCGCGCGAGCGTGGAGGTGCTCGAGCGCGGAACCGTCCCGGTCAGCCGCGACTTCCACTGCCCGGCCTGTGGGGTGGCGCTGACCCGGCCGCGGCCACTACTCTTCTCGTTCAACCACCCGCTCGGCGCCTGTCCGGAGTGCAAGGGCTTCGGCAACGTGCTGCGCTACGACGAGGCGCTGGTGGTGCCGGACCCGACCCGCAGCCTCGCCGACGGGGCGGTCGAGCCGTGGTCGCATCCCTCGGGGCGCTGGTACCAGAAGCAGCTCCTGAAAGCGGCCAAGAAGCGCGGGGTGGACGTGGCGCGTCCCTACGCCGAGCTGCCCGCCGAGGACCGCCGCTGGGTCTACGAGGGCGGCCAGGGCCTCACCGGCATCCAGGGTTTTTTCGAGGAGGTGGAGTCGTACCGCTACAAGCTCCACGTACGGGTCTTCCTCTCGCGCTATCGCAGCCAGTCCCAGTGCCCGCGCTGCGCGGGGAACCGGCTCCGCCCCGAGGCGCTGGCGGTGCGGGTGGGCGGCGCCAGCATCGCCGAGATCGGCCAGAAGACAGTGGAAGAGCTCGACGCGCTCTTCGCCACGCTGGCGCTCTCGCCGTGGGAGCAGACCGTCGCCCGGGACGTGCTCAAACTGCTACGGGCCAAGCTCTCCTTCCTGCTGCGGGTCGGCCTCGGGTATCTCACCCTCGCGCGGCAGACCCGCACCCTCTCGGGCGGCGAAGCGCAGCGCATCAACCTGGCCAACCAGCTCGGGGCGCAGCTCACCGGCACGCTCTACGTGCTCGACGAGCCCTCCATCGGGCTCCACGCGCGCGACACCGCGCGGCTGGCCGAGCTCTGCCGCGAGCTCGCCTCCGCGGGCAACACGGTGGTGATCGTCGAGCACGACCGCGCCCTGATCGAGTCGGCCGACTTCGTCGTGGAGATGGGGCCGGGCTCGGGCGAGCGCGGCGGCAATGTGGTCTTCGCCGGGCGGCAGGCCGAGTTCCGCAAGGATCCGCGCTCGCTGACCGCGCGTTATCTGAGCGGCCGCGACGTCATCCCGCTGCCGCTGGCCCGCCGTGAGGGACGACGCGCCCTCGTGCTGAAGGGAGCGCGAGCCAACAACCTCAAGAACGTCACCATGAAGATCCCGCTGAACACCCTCACCTGTGTGACCGGGGTCTCCGGCTCCGGCAAGTCCACGCTGGTGCACGACACGCTCTACCGGGCGGTGGCCCGGCACTTCAAGGTGGACTTCCAGGTGGCGGGGGCTCACGACGAGCTGCGCGGGCTCCAGCACCTCAAGGGCGTGCGCCTCATCGACCAACAGCCGATCGGCCGCACCCCGCGCTCCAATCCAGTCACCTACGTGAAGGCCTTCGACGAGATCCGCCGCCTGTTCGCCGGCCTGACGCGCGCTCAGACCCTGGGGCTCGGCCCCGGCGCCTTCTCCTTCAACGTGCCGGGGGGGCGCTGCGACACGTGCGAAGGCGACGGCTTCCAGAAGCTCGAGATGTACTTCGTCGAGGACGTCTACGTCACCTGCCAGGAATGCGAGGGCCGCCGCTACCGTCCCGACGTGCTGCAGGTCACCTACAAGAACCGGGACATCAGCCAGGTCCTGCAGCAGACGGTGGACGAGGCGGTGGACTTCTTCGCCTCCGAGGCGGTGCTGCGGCGGCGGCTCAAGGTCCTGCAGGAGGTCGGCCTCGGCTATCTCCGGCTCGGCCAGCCCGCGACGACGCTATCGGGCGGCGAGGCCCAGCGGCTCAAGATCGCGGCCGAGCTCTCCGCGCGGCTCACCACCGATCACCTCTTCATCCTCGACGAGCCCACCACCGGTCTTCATCTCGACGACGTGCGCAAGCTGCTGATCGTCCTGAACCGCCTGGTCGACGCGGGAAACACGGTGCTGGTGGTCGAGCACCATCTCGACGTCATCAAGACCGCGGACTGGGTCGTGGACCTGGGTCCGGAGGCGGGCGAGGCGGGCGGAGAGCTGGTGGCCGAGGGCACACCGGAGCAGGTGGCGCAGGCGAGCGGCTCGTACACCGGCAAGTTCCTGCGCGAGCTGCTGCCCCGTCCCAACGGGCGAGGCGCGGTCGCGCGCGGCTGATGGATCCCCACCACCTGCTGGAGGTCGCGGGCATCCTGGCGGCCGGTGTGCTCTTCCACTCCCTGGCCTACGGCTGGTTCTCGCCGGGCGATCCGCGACGTCGGGCCCTGTGGGTCACGCTCCTCGGGCTCTTCTGGGGTGGCATCGCGGTCGTGCTGATGATCTCGCGCATCCAGACCGGCGCGAGCGTGTACGTGGACGGGCGCGTCCTCCCGGTCGCCTTGGTCGGGCTCTTCGAGGGCGGGTGGGCGGGCTTGATCGCGGCGCTGGCCGCGGCGGCCTACCGCGTCTGGCTGGGCGGCCGCGGCGCGCCCGCCGGCGTGGTGACGCTGATCGCGGTGGCGCTGGCCGCGTGGTTCGCTCACCGGTGGGCGGGCGGCACCGCCAAGGTGCGGATCCGTCACGCGTTCGTGCTCGGCGTGGCGACGTTCCTGATCACGGCCGGCGGCTTCGAGCTGCTCGGCGAGCGCGGCCGGGACCTGTTCGCGCAGGTCTGGCCGTCATACCTGATGCTCACGGTGGTTGGGCTGCCGACGCTCTCGCTCCTGATGGCGAGCATCGTCGAGCGGCGTCTGCTCACCGAGGAGCGCGAGCGCTTCCGCGCCGTGCTGGACGAGACGACCGACGCGATCCGCCTCGTGGACGCCGACACCGGGCGGATCCTCGACTGCAACCGTGCCGACTGCGATCTCTCGGGACTCGCGCGCGCCCAGATGCTCGGCCGCGACGGGCGGGATTTCTGGCCCGATTCCCCGCCCGCGGCGGCCGCCCCGTCCGGGGAGGCGCGCGGCAGCGCCACGCGCACCCTCGGGGTTCCGTTCCGGAGCGGCAGCGGCCGGCTCCTCACCGTCGACTGCACGCGACGCGTCGTCGGCTACCAGGGGCGTCGGTTCGAGATCGTGATCTACCGCGACGCGGCGGAGCGCGTCGCCGGCGACGAGGCCCGGCGCGAGGCGGCGTCGTTGCGTTCCGTGAATCTGCTCGCCCAGGCGGCGGCCCACGAGATCAACAACCCGCTCGCGATCATCATGGGTTACAGCCAGATGCTGGAGGACCGACTGGCCGCCGGCAGCGAGGAGGGCAACTGGGCGCACACCTGCCGTACGGCGGGAGGGCGCATCCGCGACGCGGTCGCGCGCCTGAGCCACATCGTCCGCATCGAGCCCACCGAGCCCACCGGCGCCCTGCCCGTCATCCTGGACACCGAGCGCTCCACCGCGAAGCCCGATCACGATCCCGGCCGCTAGTCCCGGCGCATCGCCGGGGCTCCCGAGGCGCGCTTGACGCCCGAGGCGACGCTGCCGTAGAGTGGCGCGGCCAAGCTTGATCGTGGTCGTGTCGCCGTCAACGTCGAGGAGCGCCATGGCATCACTCAAGGACAAGTACTGCATCGTCGGAGTCGGGGAAACCGAGTACAGCCGGCAGTCCGCGCGCAGCACCCGCGCGATGGCGGTGGAGGCGGTCCGCAGCGCCATGCGCGACGCCGGCCTCGGCAAGGCCGGCGTGGACGGCATGATGTCCTACCAGAGCGGCGACTCCGTCTTCTCCAACTTCGTGGCGCCCGACCTCGGCATCCGGCTCAACTTCTACATGGACGTCTTCGGGGGCGGCTCCTCCACCGAGGCCCTGATCGGCCTCGCGATGGGTGCCATCGAGGCCGGCATGTGCCACTCGGTGGCGATCTTCCGCTCGATGAACGGCTACTCCGACTTCCGCATCGGCGGGACCGGCGCCCGGGCCGCTCAGCCGGTGCGCGGCCTCGACCTGGCCCAGGTGCCCTTCGGCATGCGCAGCGCCGGCCAGAACTTCGCGCCGACCTTCATGCGCCACATGTACGAGTACGGGACCACGTCCGAGCAGGTGGCCCACGTGCGGGTGGCCCACAGCAAGCACGCGTCCCAGAACCCGAAGGCGTTCCTCAAGGAGCGGGTCACGGTCGCCGACGTGATAGCCTCGCGCTGGATCTGCAAGCCGCTCCACCTGCTCGACTGCTGCCTCGAGACCGACAACGCCACCGCCCTGATCGTGACGAGCGCAGAGCGGGCGCGCGACCTGCGGCGCAAGCCGGTCTACATCATGGGGGTGGCCGGCCGGGTCAACAAGCCGCGTACCGACTTCCACTGGGCCCACGGCCCCATCAGCCGAGTGGCGGGTTATCACGCCAAGGACATCGTGTTCGGCCAGGCCGGCGTCAAGCCGGACGACGTGAACGTCACCGGTTCCTACGACGCGTTCACGTTCACGACCATGCTCCAGCTCGAGGAGTACGGCTTCTGCCCCAAGGGTGAAGGCGGCCGCTACGTGTCGAGCGGCATCATCGAGCTCGGCGGCAAGCGGCCCAACAACACCTCGGGCAGCCACCTCTGCGAGGGCTACACCCACGGCATCTCGATGGTGATCGAGAACGTGCGCCAGCTCCGCGGGCAGGTGGACGACTACTGCCCGGGCTGGGAGGACGGCAAGCACAGCTACGACTACTCGCCGGGCAAGTGCCGCCAGGTGAAGGACGCGCACGTCACCATGAACCTCGGCTGGGCGATGCCGCCGACCGGCTCCGCCCTCATCATGAGGAACTAGCGATGGCCTCCGTCGAGTACCGCGGCATGAACCTGGTGATCCCGGAGAACGACTCGGAGTGGCGCGAGCACTTCAAGCTGGCGCGACTGAACCATCGGCTGATGCTGCGCGCCTGCAAGGGGTGCGGGCTCATGCGCTACCCGCCGAGCCATGGCTGCCCCTGGTGCATGTCGCTCGAGTGGGAGTGGAAGCCGGTGAGCGGACGCGGGCACGTCTACTCGTACGAGGTCGTGCACCACGCCATCCAGCCCGGCTTCAAGGAGTGGACGCCCTACTCGGTGGTGCTGATCGAGCTCGACGAGCAGCGCGGCGCGCCCACCCCGGACGAGGCCCTGCGTGTCATCGCCAACCTGGTGACGCCGGAGTTCCGTCCCGAGCCGGAGGCGAACGTGGCGATCGGCAAGCGGGTCCGCGTGATCTTCCAGGACCTGGCGCCGGACTTCGCCCTGCCTCAGTTCACGCTGACCGACGAGCCCCCCGAGGGCCGCGTCTGGCGGTTTCCCGGCTAGCCGCCGCCTCGAGGCCGAGCCACACCACGCCCTGAGCGGTCAGGCTCAGGGCGAGCGCCAGCAGGAACGCCAGATCGCGCCCGAGCCCGACCACACCCACCGCCAGCACGAAACAGAAGAGCACGAAGCTCCACATCGCGGGCAGGAACGCGCGGAGGAAACCCACCGCGGCGGGCGCACCCTGCTGGGCGTGCGTGAACGCGAGCAGGATCGTGGTGGCGATCGGAAACGGCGTGATCGCGCCGGCGAGCCGCGGGCCGAGCCGGGTAGCCAGCCCGGTGACCGCCAGCACCAGCGCCACCGCGGACGCCATGCGCAGCGGCAGATCCCACGCGGGCGCCCGAGCGGGAGGCGGCGCTTCGGGAAGACGAGGGAGCAGGAAGCGCGCGACGCCGAAGGCGGTCAGCGCCAGCGCGAGCCCTGACGTCGCGGTCCAGGGCACCGCCTGGAGCGCGATCGTCAGCACGCCGAAGCCGGTCCAGCCCACGAGCACGCACAGCCACCACCGTCGCGTCACCGCGGTCCACGAGTAGATCACCGTGAACGCGGCCACCGCGGCGAGGCCGGGCAGGGTCGCCTCGGCGGCCCGCGCCACGAAGACGTTGCCCTGCTCGAGGGCGAGGAAGAACAGCGCCGGCCCCGCCACCAGCGGCAGCGCGTTGAGCCATCCACCCACGCGGGGGCCGAAGCGGCGGCCAGCCAGGGTGACCAGGGCGATGAGCCCCGGCACCAGGACCAGCTTGAGGAGGAGGAACACCTGAGCGTCAGGCGCGGGTCAGGCGCGCGACGATCTCCTCGTAGGCTTTATCGGCCAGCGCGCGCACCTCGTCCCGGGTCAGCGGCTGGATCGGGTGCGCCACCATCACGGTCTCGTAGTCACGCGCGCCGAGCGCGTCGGCCTGCGCGCGAGCCGCCCGCTTGAACTCGGTCGAGATGACGGTCGCGGTCGGGATCCCCTGGTCCTCGAAGAACACGCTGTCGTGCACACTGCACGTTGTGCAGGACCCTCAGTCGGCGAGGGCCTCGATGACCGCATCGCTGTTCTTCAAGATCTCCCGGCGAAGGTCATCGGGGGCCGGCCGCGCGAACGTGGGCTTCTTCTTGCGCACGATGGCCTTGGGATGGGCCCGCTCCCGCAGCAGCTCTTCCACGCGGTCGAGCAGGTGATTGCCCTTGGCCTTCGAGATGTCGAGCAGAGTGATGGTCTTGCCCTCGAGGCTCTCGAGCCGTCGCGCGGTCTTGCGCGGGACCGCCACCGAATCGGTCGGATCTAGGAACTCGTCGTCGCTCATGGGGCCTCCTCGGGCATGTGGATCTTCCTCCAGATCATGCGCGAGCTCTTGGGGAACGTCCAGCCCGGAATCACGGCTGAGAAGCGCCCGGCGGTGCCCCCCGCCACCACGAACTTGAGGTTGGCCGGCTCGCGGAACTTGGCGATCAGAGTGTCGTCGGTCTCCGGATGGGGAAACTTGGCGAGCACGTGAGCGGGCAACCCTTCCCCGCCCTCCACTCCCGGGACGAGCTCCCGTACCGGCTTGCGCAGCCGCGTCCACAGGAAGTCGCGCATCTCGGCCTTGCCCCAGCCGTCGTCGGCGATGGTGCGGGCGTGCTCGGGCGAAAGCACCACGAGCGTATCGCCGTGATGGGTCGACTTGTGGTGCGAGATGACTTCCAGCGACTTCGAGATCGTGATCAGGAGGTCCTTCGCGGTTCGGCTCATGTGATCGTAGACACCGTGGGGCGCCTCGCCCGCGAAGGCGGCGACGACGCTCTCGCCCGGCGCGAAGCCGTGCTCGACCGCGAGCGAGTCCCAGGGGCTCTCCTCCTCGGACTCGCCGATGCAGTAGGTGTAGCGCCCGGGATGGGCCATCGTGGACATGCTGACCACGCCGGGAACCGCCCCGCCCAGGTTGACCGCGATGAGGCGGAGCGCCCGCCCGATGGTGGCGTTGGCGCGCCAGCCCGGCCCGAAGAGGCCGGCGCCGCAGTTGATCTGCAGGCGCGGGCGCGCGGGACCGTTGACGATGAAGAGCGGCGACGGAAAGTTGGTGGTGGCGGAGACGCCGTGGAGATCGAACCCGTCGTCGCACATGG
>DATMMH010000226.1:0-22711 GCA_035569855.1 Candidatus Dormiibacterota bacterium | reverse complement strand
ATGAGGTAGCCGCCCTCGATCAGGTCCTCGAAGGTCAGCTCGGTCGGGAGCTTCGGCCGGTTGGTGAGGACGCGCCGCAGCGAGGGCTCGGTCGTGTAGCCGGGCGGCTGGAAGAAGGGCGGCGACATGCGCAGGCCCACGTTGTAGACCCAGAGCGCGTTCGCGCGGGCGAGCGCCTCCGCCTTCGCGTCGCTCTCCGCCACCACGATGGGCAGGTTGACGGTCAGCTGATAGCGGCTTGCCCGGTAGCCGTACCGTTCGCACGCCTCGCGGTACTCGCCGTAGATCTGGGCGATCCGCGCGATCGGGGTGAAGACCATCAGATAGGGAAAGCGGCGCTTGGCCGCCCACTCCACCGTCTCGCTGCTGCCCTGTGACGGGCACCAGACGGGCGGGTGCGGCTTCTGCAGCGGGCGCGGCCAGGGATTGACGTAGTGGTAGCGGTAGAAGTGGCCGTCGAACGGGAAGGGTCCTTCCTCGGTCCACGCGCGCAGGATCAGCTCGGCCGCCTCGTAGAACCGCTCACGGGAGTGGGTGGGGTTGACCCCGAGCGAGAAGTATTCGGGTCCGATGCCGCGCACGAAGCCGGAGATGACCCGCCCGCCCGAGACCACGTCGAGCATCGCGATCTCCTCCGCGATACGCAGCGGGTTCTCGCGCAGCGGCAACCCGTTGCCGAGTATGGCGATCCGGGCCCGGCTCGTCCGGCGCACCAGCATCGCCGCCATCACGTTCGGGCTCGGCATGGTGCCGTAACAGTTCTGGTGGTGCTCGTTCACGCAGAGGCCGTCCCAGCCGAGCCGCTCCGCGTACTCGAGCTGATCGAGATACTGGTGGTAGAGGGTGTGGCCGGCCACCGGGTCGTAGTGCCGGTTCGAGAGCGTCACCCACGACGACGGCTCGTCGTGCTCGATCACGTACGGCATGAGGTGGAAGTAGTAGAACTTCATCGCGCGTGCTCCCCGCGGGCGCAGAATTCGGTCACCGCGGCCGCCACCGCCTCCGGCTCCTCCAGATGCGGCACGTGGCCCGAGGCCTCGAAGATCCGCAGCTCCGCGCCCGGGATCTCCTTGACCCACGCGTCCGCGCACGGGGCGGGCGCGAGCCGATCGTGCCGGCCCCAGCAGAGCAGCGTGGGGGCGGTGACGCGCGCGAGACGACGCCGGAGCAGCGGGTTGTAGAGATACGGGTTCCAGGCCACCCGGGCCAGCGCCGCGCTCTGGCGATAGAGCTCCACCAGCGTGTCCACCGACTGGTCCTTCGGCGCCAGGGCCAGGGCGGCGGCCGGGTCGTGGAACAGGGTACCCACGAGCTGGGGCAGGTCCATGCCGAAGAGGAACGGGTAGATCCAGCCCTCGACCTTGATGCCGACCGGATCGATCAGCACCAGCGAGCGCAGGCGATGGGACGCCATCACCGCCATCTCCGCCGCGATCCAGCCTCCGAAGGAGGCGCCGACCAGGTGCACGCGCTCGAGCCCCAGGGTGTCGAGCAGGTCGAGGTAGTGGAACGCGAGATCGGAGATGTGCTCGATCCACTCCGCGGCCGGCGCGCCGCCGTGACCGGGATGGCTCGGGAACTCGACGGTGAATCGTCGCGCGAGCTCGTCCTGGAACGGCAGCCATCGGCCACCCCCGCCCGCGCCGTGGAGGAAGAGCAGCCGCGGTCCGGCTCCGCCCGAGAGCAGACGCACCGGCGTGCCGCGAACGGTCAGCTCGCGCAATTCAGGCATGAACGTGAACGCTACGTTGGAGCGAGACGCGAGTCAACCCCGCGGGATGGTGCCGCGGAGCGTCACCGAGGAGCGGGGGCGGGCTCTTTATTCTTGCCGGGGCTCGCGAGGGGCCATGCTAAGACGAAACTATGCTGATCGAACACCGGACCGAGCACGACGATGGGCGTCAGGACCAGCAGCAGAACGGGCAGCCGCCCGCGCGCGAGCCCTGGTTCGCGCACGGAGGGCAGCGCGAGTTCCCCACCCTCGAGGAGCCCGGCTGGCTCGAGGACGATCTCGAGGAGATGGAAGCGCCGCGCGACAACGCGCTGCGCGGCATCTGGATCGGGATCGCTGCGGCCGCGGCCACCTTCGTGCTCGTCTTCGCGGTGCCGTACTGGCTCGGGTGGTACAACATCGGCCCCGCGCCTCAGCCGGTCAAGCGCGACGGCACCGCGGAGTCTGTCATCGCGACCGTCACCGCCAAGCCATCGGTCGAGGCACCCGCCGCCACGACCCCGGCACCCCGCGCGACCTCGGCCCCGGTGGCCCCGGTCGTGACCCCTCCGGTCACGCTACCGCCCGCAGCGGCCGCCTCGCAGAAGGGCACGAGCCCGCCGACCGCCCGCGTGACGCCGGCGCCGGCGACACCGAGCAAGCGCACCTTCTCGGTGCAGATCGCCGCGTTCAAGGACGCCAAGCAGGCCGGCCGGCTCGCGGAGCGCGTCAAGAAGAGCGGCTATCCGGCGGACGTCCGCCGCATGGATTCGCCGACCGCGCCCTGGGCGGTGCGGGTGGGAACCTATTCGACGCGCGATCAGGCCGAGTCGGCGCGGGCCGCGCTCGCCCGCCAGGGATTCCGCGGCTTCATCCTCTAGCCACCACCCGGTGGCGCTGGCGGCCGAGGCCGTCGATCCCCTGCTCCACGATGTCGCCGGGCGCGAGGTAGCGCGGGGGCTTCGCGCCGTGGCCCACGCCGGCCGGCGTGCCGGTCGAGAGCAGGTCGCCGGGCAGCAGCGACATGAACCGGCTCAGGTAGGCGATGAGCTGGCGTACCGGGAAGACCATGTCCTTCGTGCTGCCGTGCTGGCGCCGCTCGCCGTTCACGGTGGTCCACAGGGCCAGGGCCTGCGGGTCGGCGATCTCGTCGGCGGTCACGAGCCAGGGGCCGATCGGCGCGAAGGTGTCGCAGCTCTTGCCCTTCGTCGTCCCCCCGCCGTGCTCCATCTGGAACTCGCGCTCGGAGACGTCGTTCATCAGACAGTAGGCGGCCACGTGACCGAGCGCGCGCGCCTCGCTCACCGAGCGCGCGGCGCGACCGATCACCGCGACCAGCTCGACCTCGTAGTCGAGCTTGACCGCCCCGCGGGGGCGCACGATCGGATCGGCGGGTCCGCCGATCGCGCTGTTGGCCTTGATGAAAATCGTGGGCTCCTTCGGCAACGGCAGCGAGACCTCGAGGGCGTGATCGGTGTAGTTGAGGCCGATGCACACGATCTTGCCGATGCCGGCCAGCGGGCAGCCGAGACGCGGTGTCCCCTTGACCGCGGGTAACCGATCCGGCTTCACCGCGCGCAGCCGCTTGAGCCCCGCGGGCGACAGGATCTCCGGGGTGATGTCAGCGACGACCCGCGAGAGATCGCGCAGCCGGCCCTCCGCGTCGACGAGCCCCGGGCGCTCCGCGCCGGCCCGCCCGTAGCGTACGAGCTTCATGGCCCGTGCCCGCTCAGTGGGCCGCCAGACCTGGGATCGACATCACCAGGTGCAGGTAGCCGCCCAGCTCGTTGATCCTGCGCATGTCGTGGGCCACGAACGCGTCGCGCTCGGCGGGGGTGAGATCGGCGTCCGCCAGCGCGGCCCGCGGGTCGGCGTCGAAGCGGGCGCGGAACTCCGGATCCTTCTTGAGCCGATAGAGCAGGCTGTTGACCTCGTAGCGGCTCATGCGAGGGTCCACTCGACCGCGGCCAGGTTGATCCGACGGAGCTCGCCGAAGTAACGGACCTGCGCGCGGGCCGGGGAGACCGCCCCGAGCAGTACCATCCAGTTGAGGAACTCGTGCTCGCCGGTCTTGTGGAGCTCGCCGACGGTCAGCTCCTGCAGCGGCTCGTGCTCGCCCCGCTCCATCCAGTGGATGAGCTTGCGGTCGAAGACGGTGTCGGTCTCGCCCACCCGCGGCAGCGACAGCTCCGGGAAGTGCGAGAGCCCCCCGGTGGCGATGATGCCCACGTTCCACGGCGAGGCCGCCACCACCCGGGCGATGTGGCGGCCGAAGTCGAAGCAGCGCTTCGGGACCGGCTGGGGCGCCACGAAGCAGTTCACCCAGATCGGCACCAGCGGCGGGATTGGTCGCGTCCCGTGCATCGTGTTGACCGGACTGAGGAACGCGTGGTCCACCGGGGCTTCCCACGACATCGCCAGATCGAACCCGGACCCGAGGCCCTGCTCCAAGATCTGGTTGGCCAGATCCTCGTGGAGCGGGTAGTGCTCGGGCATGTGATCCAGGACCGCGTCGAAGGCCTCCGCGTGGTCCTGCTTCATGCGTTGCACGCTGCGGCCGATCCGCACGCACAGGGCCGGCACCGCGTTGAACGAGAACGCGTTCAGGTGGTCGTCGGCCACCACGATCAGCGCGTCGGCGTGGGCGGCCGAGAAGCGCTCGCCCATCCGGGCGATCTCGGCCATGCACGCGGTCACCTTCTGGCGCCCTTCGTCGCCGCAGGCGCGCTGATAGTAGTCGGGGTCGAGGACGTGGGACATCGCGCCTGCGAAGACGATCTTGCCCATGAAGGAGCCTCCCGGCGGAGCCCCGGACCGAGCGCCCATCGCCGCGCGGATCGTATCGGATCGGCCGGGCGGAATCAAGACGCGGCGCCGCGGGCCGCCCCGTCTTGCGGGCCCGGAGCGCAGCGACTAGACTCTAGCCCCCGGGAGGAGACCGACAATGACCCAGACCGCGCAATCCCTGGACGAGCTGCTCCGCACCCACGTGGCCCGCTTCACCGAGCGCCCGCCGACTGGGACGCCTTCGCCGACGCGCGTGTCGAGGGCTTCAAGCGCGCGCAGCACCGCTTCATCGGCTCCGGCGCCTCGGGCAAGGCCGACGCCAGCGTGATCCCGGCGCAGCACTTCACGCTCTCGGTGATGTTCATCCCGCCCGGCCAGGGCAACGCGCCGCACACCCACGAGGTCGAGGAGGTCTTCTTCATCCTCGAGGGCAAGGTGCTGGTGTTCATCGAGGACGGCGCCGGCCACCGTGCGGAAACGGTGCTGGGCCCGTGGGATTGCGTCTCCTGCCCGGCCAACGTCGTCCACGGCTTCACCAACGTCGGCCTCGAGCCGGCCTATCTCCAGGTGATGCTCGGCAAGGCGCGGCCGGAGCTCATGACGTACACCGACGATGCGTTGCAGTCACGCCGCGACGAGCATCTCCGCGCGGCCAGCCCCCGCGGATAGCGCGCGGGCTCCGGTCCCGGTTCCGATGCTGGTCGGCGCCTCGCCGAAGCGGAAGGAAGACGGCCGCTTCGTCGCCGGCCGCGGCCGCTACCTCGACGACGTCCGCGTCCCCGGCCTGCTCCACGCGGCGCTGGTGCGGAGCCCGCACGCCCACGCCCGGGTGCTCGAGATTGATCCGACCGCCGCGCGCGCCGTCGATGGCGTGGTCGCGGTGTGGACGCTCGAGGATCTACCCGAGCTCGCCGCGTCCGTCCCGCCGCTCGTGCCGGAGCCCAAGGGGCGCGCCTACGTCCATCCGGTTCTGGCCGGCAAGAAGGTCCGCCACGTGGGCGAAGTGGTGGCGATCGTGATCGCGACCGACCCGTACGTGGCGGCGGACGGCGCCGAGCGCGTGGCGGTGGCGTACGCGCCGCTGCCCGCCGCGGTCACGCCCGAGGCGGCCGCCGCGCCGGGCGCCCCGCGCGTCAACGACGAGTGGCCGGACAACGTGGCCTCCGTGAGCACCGGCGGCAAGGGCGACGCGAGCGCGGCGCTGGACTCGGCCGAGGTGGTGGTCGCCGCGCGGCTCGCCTACCCGCGGGTGGCCGGCATGCCCATCGAGACCCGCGGGGTGCTGGCCCAGCCCGATCCGATCACCGGCGGGCTCACGGTGTGGACGTCCACCCAGGTGCCGTTCGCGGTGCGCAGCGGCATCGCGCCGGTGTTGGGCCTGCCCGAGGAGCGTATCCGGGTGATCGTCCCCGACGTGGGCGGCGGCTTCGGTGTCAAGGGCCACGTCTATCCGGAGGAGATCCTGGTGCCGGCGGCGGCGCTCCGCCTCGGCCGCGCGGTGAAGTGGACGGAGACGCGCCGCGAGCACTGCCTCACCGCCGCGGGCGACCGGGACCAGGTCCACGATGCCCGCATCGGGCTGGCGCGCGACGGCCGCATCGTGGCCATCGAGACCGCGTTCACCCGCGATCACGGGGCCGCGCCAATGCTCGGCGAGGCCATCACGCTCAACACGATCAATCACCTGCCCGGCCCCTATCGCGTGCCGCACTATCGCGGCGCCGGCCGCAACGTGCTCACCCACAAGACGTTCGCGGCGGCCTATCGCGGCGCCGGCCGCCCGGAGGCCGCCTTCGTCCTCGACCGCCTGCTCGACCGCGCGGCGCGACGCATCGGCATGGACCCGGCCGAGCTGCGGCGGATCAACCTGATCCGGCCGGAAGAGATGCCGAGCCCCACCGGCCTCACCTATCGCGACGGGCAGCCGATCGTCTACGACCCGGCCGACTACCCGGCCGCCTTCGACCGCCTGCTCGGCGCGCTCGACTACGCGGGCTGGCGCGCTAAGCAGGCCGCGCGCCGGGGCACCTCGCGGCCGCTCGGGATCGGGCTCTCGGCCTACGTGGAGGGCACCGGCATCGGCCCGTTCGAGGGGGCCGACATCCGGGTGGATCCCGACGGCACCGTGTTCGTCCACCTGGGCGTCTGCGCCCAGGGTCAGGGCCACGAGACCACGCTGGCCCAGATCTGCGCCGACGAGCTCCAGGTGCCGCTCGAGTCGGTCGCGGTGGTGGGTGGCGACACCAGCCTGGTGGGCTACGGCATGGGCACCATCGCGAGCCGGGTGGCCGCGGTGGGCGGGCCCGCCGTGCAGCGCTCGGCCGCGCAGGTGGCGCAGAAGGCGCGGCTGGTCGGCGCCGAGCTCTTCGAGTGCGCGCCCGAGGACGTGGTGCTGGCCGAGGGGCGCGTGCACGTCAAGGGCGTGCCCGGCCGCAGCGTCGCGCTGGGCCAGGTGGCGCGCGCCGCGGTGCGAAGCCGCGCGCTCGCCGGGGCGGGCGGCCCGGGGCTCAGCGCCTGCGCGTTCTTCTACCCGGACACCGTCACCTGGGCCTTCGGAGTGCAGGGCGTCGTGCTGGAGGTCGATCTCGAGGCCTGTACCATCGGGCTGCTCCGTCTCGCGGCGATGCACGACTGCGGTCGGCCCATCAACCCGGTCATCGTGGAGGGCCAGCTCCACGGCGGCATCGCGCAGGGCATTGGCAGCGCGCTGGGCGAGGCCCTCATCTACGACGACGCGGGCCAGCTCCTGACCGGGAGCCTGATGGACTACTTCCTGCCGCGCGCCGACGACATGCCGCCGCTGGAGGTGGTCCATCTCGACTTTCCCTCGCCGATCAACCCGCTCGGGATCAAGGGTGTGGGTGAGAGTGGGGTGATCGCGCCCGCCGCCGCGGTGGCCAACGCGGTGGAGGACGCGCTCGCGGAGTACGGCGTGGAGGTGGATCGTCCGCCCGTCACCCCCGCGCGCATCTTCGAGCTGTTGCGGGCCACCGGGCGCTGGCCCGCCAGCCGTTGACCCGCCAGCCGTTGAGCCCAAAGGAGGCATCGGCATGATCGAGCGACGACCGTTCGGACGCACCGGGCATCTCAGCACCGCCACCCTCTTCGGCGCGGCCGCGCTCGCGCGCGCCACCCAGGATGAGGCCGACCGCGCGCTGGATCTGCTGTTCCAGCACGGGGTCAATCACATCGACACCGCCTCGCGCTACGGCGACTCCGAGCTGCGCATCGGGCCGTGGATGGCCCGCCACCGGAAGGACTTCTTCCTCGCCACCAAAACCGGGATGCGCACCGCCCGCGAGGCCCGCGAGGATCTCCACCGCTCACTGGAACGGCTGCGGGTGGACTCGGTGGACCTGATCCAGATGCATTCGCTCGGCCATCCCGACGACTGGGACCAGGCGATGGGTCCGGGAGGCGCGCTCGAAGCGCTGGTGGAGGCGAAGGCGCAGGGCCTCGTACGCGCGATCGGGGTGACCGGGCACGGATGGACCATCGCGGCCATGCACCGGCGGAGCCTCGCGCGCTTCGACTTCGATTCGGTGCTGCTGCCCTACAACTTCTTCATGGCCGCGAACGAGCGCTACCGCGAGGCCTTCGAGGAGGTCGCCGCCATCTGCCGCGAGCGCAACGTGGCGGTGCAGACCATCAAGGCCATCGCGCGCGGACCGTGGGCCGCCACCGACCGGAGCCACGCCACCTGGTACGAGCCCCTGCAACGGCAGGAAGACATCGACCGGGCGGTCCACTGGGTGCTCGGGCGGCCCGGCGTCTTCCTCAACACCGCGGGCGACCTCGGCCTGCTGCCGCGCGTTCTCGACGCGGCGAGCCGGTTCACCCGCCGCCCTTCCGACGCGGAGATGGCGACCATGCAGGACGCCACCCGGATGTCATCGCTGTTCGGCCTTCCCACGTGATGAACCCAGTAAGAGGCTTGCCAGGAAAATGCCGGGCGGGCGACCATGGATCCGTGCGAGAGAGACGGGAATTGCGCCCTCCGACCGTCGTCGCCACCACCCTGCCGTTCTTCGCTCGCGCCACCACGATCGTCGATGAGACGTGGCGCGATCTCGATCGCATGGCCGCCGCCCTGCATCAGCGCGCGGCGGAGCTGAGCGCCGACAGTCCGGACCGCGCGGTTCTCGAGCTGGTGATCGGCGGCATCCAGGACCTCGCGCGCCGGCTCGAGCAGACCGAGGTAGCGCTCGCCGCCTACCTGCCGAGTCCGTAAGCCGGCCGCCGGCTCAGACGAGGCTCGACAGCCACCGAGCGAGTCCAGGGGCTGACTTCCGGAGCGCGGCGTACTCGCCCAGCACGACCGCCAGCGAGATCCCGGCAAAGAAGAGCAGCTGGACGTGCGCCCAGCTGTCCTCGACGAGCTCCCCACGAAGCCACGCCAGCCACCGGGGCGAGACCAGATAGTAGAGCGCCTCGGTGAAGTCGTCCCAGCCCCCGAAGAATGCCCGCCAGATCAATACGTACGCCGGAACACTCAGCACGGCCAGCACCAGGAACAGCTTCACGTCGCTCAGGATCACGTCCATGTGGCCCCTCCCCGGGATGCGATCTCTCCCTTCCACCGTATCGCAGGTCGTATTTTTCACGATGGGCGCCGATGCGCGGAACCTGCGCGGGTCGATCACTCGATCACCTGATCGGCGCGGAGGAGGAGCGACGGCGGGATCGTCAAGCCGAGCGCCTTGGCGGTCTTGAGGTTGATCACCAGCTCGAACTTGGTGGGTTGCTCGATGGGGAGATCGGCGGGTTTGGCGCCTTTCAGAATCTTGTCCACGTACCTGGCCGCCCGGCGAAACAGATCCGGGAAGTCGGTACCGTAGCTCATGAGTCCACCGGCCTCTGCGTACTCCCGAGCCCCGACCACGGTGGGGAGCCGGCGTGCCGCTGCGAGGTCGGCGATGCGGCGACGTTCGGGGAAGAAGGCGGCGCTCGGCAACACGATGACCGCCGCGACCCGTTCCTTCGCGATCGCGGAGAACGCGGCTTCGAAATCGCGCGGCGCTCGGACACCCACGTCCCGAAGCGTGACTCCGATCGACGTCGCCGGGCCCCTGGTGTCTCGCAGGGCGCTGGCCGATCCGGGATTCTCCCGGTCCCACATGATGGCCACTCGAGACACGTGGGGAATCAGCTCCTTGAGCAGCTCGATCCGTTTGCCACTCAACTCGCTTGCCTGGGAGGTCACGCCCGTCACGTTCCCCCCGGGCCGAGCCAGACTGGCGACGACCCCGAGATCGGCCAGGTCGGAGCCGCTGGCCTGGACGATCGGGGTCGTGCGTGTCACCTGTCCAGCCGCCGCGGTCGTCGCGGTTCCCGCGGTCACGATGACGTGGACGTTGACCCGCAGAAGCTCCGCGGTGAGCGTGGGTAGGCGGCTCGCATCCTCCCGCGCCCACCGGGGCTCGAAGACGACGTGCTGACCTTCCACGTACCCCAGGTCTCGGAGACCGCTCTTGAAGCTCTGCCACCAGCCGAGACGGGTCGGGTCGGGCGCGCTGTGGTCCAGCAGGCCGATTCGGTACACCTTCCCGGTCTCCTGCGCCCCGACCGCTATCGGCGCGGCGAGGAGACCACCAGTCAGCGTACCGAGAAATGCCCGTCGGCCCAGCACGGCCCCTGCGCCGCTCAGTTGAACCGCCCAGCGAGCCATGGGTCGTGCGCGGCGAGCCGATCGGTCGGCGCGGAAGGGTCGGGCGGGATGAGGCCCGTGAGCGCCACGGCGCGGGTATCCTAGCCGACGGGCGACGACTAGGCCAGCGGGTCGCCGCGGCCATCCGGCATAGGTGGGCAGGAGACGACTGGCTAGTAGTAGGATCGCTCTCGTGCTCGTCGCTCTTCGGCCTTCCCACGTGATCGAGAGGAGACCCGCTTCCATGCGCAAATCCGTCGTCTGGACCCTACTCCTGGCCGCGCTGCTGCTCGCGCTGGCCCCCGCGGCCGCGCGCGCCCAGACCACCAAGCTTCGCGTCGCCATCTGCGCCCGCACCATCACCATGGGCGTCGGCTCACCCTTCGCGATCGCGACCAAGATGGGCTGGTTCAAGCAGGAAGGGCTCGACATCGAGATCGTGCCCCTGCCCGGCTCCACCGACTGCGTGAAGGCGGTGGCCACCGGCGAGGTGCCGGTCTCGCTGCCGAGCGTGGAGCCGCTGGCCAACGGTCGGCCCCAGGGTGTGAAGGCCAAGATCTACTACACCGCGTACCAGACCAACGGCTACGGCCTCGCGGTCCCGGCGGACAGCCCGATCCAGAGCGCGGGCGAGCTGCGCGGCAAGATCATCGGGGTCACCAGTCTGGCCTCGGCGGGCGTGGTCGTCGCGCGCGCCCAGGTCGCCGCGGCCGGGCTCGATCCCGCGCGCGACGTGCAGATCGTGGTGGCGGGCGAGGGCGCCCAGACCGCGGCCCTCGTGCGCGGCCGTCAGGTGGACGCGCTGAGCCAGTTCGACACCCAGTACGCCCTGGTCGAGAACGCGGGCGTGCACGTGCGCTATCTCGACCGGCGCGACATCGAGCGCTTCCCCGGCAACGGGTTCCTCGCTTCCGAGGAGACGCTGCGGACGCGGCAGAAGGAGCTGATCGGGCTCGCCCGCGCCTACGCCAAGGGCACGATCTTCACGCTCGCCAACCCGGAGGCCGCGGTGCGGATCGTCTACGAGGTGTTCCCGCAGACCAAGCCCACCGGCAAGGACGAGGCCACCGCGGTGCGCGAGGACCTCAAGGTGCTCGAGGCGCGCATGCCGCACTTCAAGCTCGAGCCGGCGGGCGTCAAGCGCTGGGGCGAGAACTCCGAGGTCAACTATCGCGACTACGTCGACTTCCTGGTGAAGTGGTCGGTGATCACGCAGAAGGTGCCCACCGCGGACCTCATCACCAACGAGCTGATCGGGGAAATCAACCGCATGGACGCGGGGAAGATCGCCACGGAGGCGGCGGCCTACCGGTACGCCCGGTAGACCGCACCCGGCGGTGGAGGGCTGGGAGCGCAACGTCTGGGCCCTGGCCCTCGTCGTCTTCACCGCCTTCGTCGGGTTCCAGTTCTTCTCGCCGTTCCTGCCGCTCTACGTGATGGAGCTGGGCGTCACCGATCCCATCCAAGTCGCCCTCTGGTCCGGCGCGCTCACCGCGGTGACGCCCGCGGTGTCCGGCCTGCTGGGTCCGCTGTGGGGCCGGGTCGCGGACCGGGTCGGCCGCAAGGTCATGATGATCCGCTCGCTGGTTGGGTTCGTGATCATCGTGGCCGCCATGGGCCTCGTCACCTCGGTGACCCAGCTCTTCGTCGCGCGGGTGCTGCAGGGCATGGTCGCCGGCTTCACCATCATGGCCATGGCGCTGGCCAGCACGTCGTGCCCCCGGGACAAGGTCTCGGTGGCGATCGGCCGCGTGCAGGGCGCGCAGCTCCTGAGCGTGGCGGTGGGGCCGGCCGCGGGCGGCTACGTGGCCTCCCACTTCGGGCTCCGCTACGCCTTCTTCGTCACCGCCGGCATGTGCGCGTTGGCCCTCGTCGGCCTGATCCTGCTCTTCAGCGAGACGCGCCCGCACGGAGGACACGCGAGCGCGGAGGCCACCCTGGACACCACCTTCACCCTGCGGGACGTCCTCGCCCTGCGCGGCTTCTCGCTGGCCCTGGGACTCCTCTTCGTCGGCCAGTTCATCGACCGCGGGCTCGGGCTGCTGGTGCCGCTCAAGGTCGCGGTCCTGCCCGACGTGACCCGCATCGCGGCCACCTCCGGCGAGATCATCTCGCTCTCCGCGGTCTGCGCCACCGGCTCGGCCACGCTCGCGGGCCGGTTCGCCCAGCGCTGGCCCCCGGAGCGACTGCTCCTGATCGGCCTGCTGGCCGGCGGCCCGTTCTGCGCGCTCATGGCCTTCGCGGGCCACTGGCCGAGCCTGATGGTGCTGCGCTGCCTCACCGGCCTCTGCCTGGGCGGCGCGCTGACCCTCGCCTACTCGCTGGGCGGCTCGCTGGTGAGCGGCGCGCGCCGCGGCGCCGCCTTCGGCTGGCTCGCCCTGAGCGTGCAGATCGGCACCGCGTTCAGCCCGCTGGTCAGCGGCGGTCTCGCCGCGATCAACCTCAACCTGGCCTTCCTCGCCGACGGCGGGCTGGCCTGGGCGGCGGCGGCGGTGCTGCTGATCGGCTCGCGGCGGCTGCGGCGCCCGGCCGCCGGCTGACGCGGGCCGGGCGAGCCGCTTGACGACGCGCCCGTGAGCCTCTAGTGTCGGCCCCACGACACGGAGTCCCGAAGGAGGCGTCCATGCCACTCGACCCGCAGGCCCGGCAAGTCGTCGATGCCCTCGCCGCCCTGAATCTCAAGCCAATCCGGGAGTCCACGCCCGCCGAGGCGCGCGAGTCGATGCGCACGCGCACCGCGGGACTCGGGCCGGTCGAGGACGTGGCCGCCGTCGCCGACCATCGGGTGCCGGTGGCGGGCGGCGAGATCACGGTGCGCCTCTATGGCCCGGCCGGCCACGGCCCGCACCCGGTGCTGGTCTTCTACCACGGCGGCGGCTGGGTGATCGGCGACCTCTACACCCACGACGGTCTCTGCCGCTCCATCGTCAACGCGGCCGGCTGCGCGGTGGCCTCGGTGGACTACCGGCTCGCCCCCGAGTTCAAGTACCCGGTGGCGGTCGAGGACTCCTACACCGCGCTCACATGGATGGCGAGCAACGCGTCGCGCCTCGGCCTCGATCCGGCTCGGGTGGCGGCGGGGGGCGACAGCGCGGGCGGCAATCTCGCGGCGGCGGTCGCGCTGCTCGCGCGGGACCGGCGCGGCCCGCGTCTGCTGCTGCAGCTGCTGATCTATCCGGTCACCAACTACGACTTCACCACCGGGTCCTATCACGAGAACGCCACCGGCTACGTGCTCACCACCGAGGACATGCGGTGGTTCTGGCGGCACTATCTCACCCGGGAGGAGCAGGCTGGCGAGCCGGCGGCCTCGCCGCTGCGGGCGAAGAGCCTGGCCGACCTGCCACCCGCGCTGGTAATCACCGCGGGCTGCGATCCGCTGCGCGACGAGGGCGAGGCCTACGCGGGGCGCCTGCGAGATGCGGGCGTGCAGGTGACGCTCACCCAGTACCCGGGCATGTTCCACGGCTTCATCCGCATGACCCGCATCCTCGATCAGGCCCGCGCCGGGCTCGACGAGATGGCGGGCGCGCTTCGCAAAGCGCTGGGGTAGCCGCGGCCTCACCCGGCGCGTGACGTGACGCGCGGGCCGGGCGTCGTCTTCTTCGACCTGGGCGGCGTGGTCTGCCGCTTCCACCCCGAGCGGAGGCTGGCCGCGCTCGCCGCGGCCACCGGCCTCGCCGAGCCCGACATCCACGCGCGGATCTGGGGCTCGGGCCTCGACGACCGGATGGACCGCGGCGACTACACCCTCGAGGAGGCACACCGGGCGGTCGTGAATGCGCTCGGGCGTCCGATCGCGCGCGACACGCTGGTCTCCGCGTGGGCGCGGGCCTCCGAACCGGACGCGGACGTGCTGGTCCTGGTCGACGCGGTCCGCCGCGACCGCCGCGCGGCCATGCTGAGCGACAACGGGCCACTCCTGCTCGCCGCCCTGCCACGCCACCTGCCGGAGCTGGCCCCCCGCTTCGACCCGCTGTGCTTTTCGTCCGACCTCGGCGCGGTGAAGCCGACCGTGACGTGCTTCGCGCGCGCGCTCGCGCGGGCCGGCGTCGACGCCGCGGACGCGCTGCTGATCGACGACGTGCCGGCGAACGTAGAAGGCGCCCGCGCCCACGGGCTCGGCGCGATTCACTTCACCGGCGCCCGCGAGCTCGCCCAGGAGCTGGCGCGCCGCGGGATCGAGGCCCGCCGCTAGACGAGGAGGAAGGGCACGCGTGCGGAGGAGGCCACCGCGCGGAGCTGGTCCATCAGGTCGTCGGGAACGGGCACGCCCTGCTCCAGGCGCTCGGCGCGGGTGAGCTGTTCCGGATCTCCCGCCACCAGCACCGGCTGGCTCGGATCAGCGCGCTTGGCTCCGTGCAACACGTCGATCACGTCGTCGAGGTCACGCTCGAACTCGCCCTCGTCGCGGAACGCGCGCGGATCGATGGCCATGAAGAAGTGGCCGATGTTGTGGGGATCGGAATCGCGCTGGGTGCGGTTGCGCAGCGGCGAGAACGACGCCCCCGCCAGCGTGCCGCCCAGGATGTGTACCAGCACCGCGAGGCCGTAGCCCTTGTGGCCACCCTGCTCCCGGCCGCCTCCGAGCGGGGTGATGCCGCCCTCCGGGCGCTCGAACACGTAACGGAAGGCCTGCGATTCGTCGGTCACCGTCCGGCCGTCGCCGTCCACCACCCAGCCGGAGGGCACCGGCTTGTGGTTGAGCTTGTAGACCTTGACCTTGCCGGCGGCCACGGTGGTGGTCGCCATGTCGAGCTGGAACGGCGGGTTCCTCCGCGCGGGCGCGGCGAACGCGAGGGGGTTGGTCCCCATCACCGGCTCCGCCGCGAAGGTCGGCACCAGCGTGACCCCGCGGGTGGCCGAGGTGACCATGCCGATGACTCCGCGGTCCGCCGCGATCTTCGAGTAGCAACCGGCCGCGCCGAAGTGATGCGAGTTGAACACCGCCACCACCGCCACCCCGGTGGCGAGGCACTTGTCCACCGCCAGGTTCATCGCGTGCACCGACACCGGATGGCCGAGCGAGCGGTCCGCGTCGATCCGCGCCATCGCGGGGAGGTCGCGCACCGTCTTCCACACCGGGCGCATGTTGAGCCGCCCCGCGCGGAACTCCTTGTCGTAGGTGGGCAGCATCGAGACGCCGTGCGAGTCCACCCCGCGCAGGTCGGTCTCGACCATCATCTCCGCGGTGGTGGCGGCGTGCTCCGCCGACATCCCCCACGCGGTGAACACGGACACCAGCTGCTCCCGGATCCGTTCGGCCGGCACGCGCATGATCGAGCCCCCGGTTAGCGGTGAGTGGTGAGGCGGCGGACTTCGGGGAGAACCTCGCGGCCGAGCAGCTCGATACCGGCCAGCACGTCCTTCTGAGGCATGCCGGGCCAGCTCACGCGCATCGTCGCGTGGGTGACGCCGGCCCGGTGCTGGGCCACCAACGCCTCGGTCACCTGGGTGGGAGCGCCGATGGCGAACCGATTCGCGGCCAGGCCGCGGAGCTGCTCCGCGGGCGGGGCGCTCGGATCCATCGTCACGCCCTCGAGGCCCCATGAGGAGTACGCCGCGTACTTCTCGAGCAGGTACGGCGCGACGCGGCGGATCGCGGTGTCCTCGTCGGGCGCGCACGCGACCTCGAGGAGCCGGCAGATCTGCGCGGGGCCCGGCAGCCCGGCGGCAGCGCGTGCCGCCGCGAAGGCCTTCGCCTGGGCCGCGAACTCGTCCACCCGCAGGAGCGGAACCACCAGCCAGCCGTCGGCGACGTGCGCGGCCCGCGCGATGCCCGCGGGCACCTGGGAGCCCACGTAGATGGGCGGGCGCGGTTGCTGCAGCGGCCGCGGGCGGATCGTCACGTCGTCGAGCCGGAAGTGCCGGCCTTGATGGGTGACCTTGTCCTCGGTCCACAACCGCCGGATGATCTCCACGCCCTCGACGAGCCGGCTCACCCGCTCCGCGATCGGCACGCCGAAGATCGCGAACTCCTCCGGGCGATAGCCCAATCCCACCCCCAGCATGAAGCGTCCGCCGGCGATGACGTCGAGAAACGCGCCGACCTCCGCGACCTCCACCGGGTTGTGGAGCGGCAGCAGCACGAGGTTGGTGCCGATGGAGAGACCCGGGACCTCCGCGGCGAGGCGTTGCAGCATCGGCAGCAGCGGGAAGTAGTGGAAGCCGGGCGTGACGTGGTGCTCGCCGCCCCAGATCGAATCGAACCCCAGCTGGCGGATCAGGCGCGCCTGCTCCAGCGTCTCCGCGAAGCGGCGCGCCGGATCGTCGCCGGCCGGGTGCTGCCCGTTCAGATAGACTCCGAGCTTCATGCGAACGACGCGGTCTAGCCCGGCGCGGCCCCCTGGGTCGCGGTGTAGACCGCGTAGAGCGACTGGCTCGCGGCCATGAACAGCCGGTTGCGCTTGGGCCCGCCGAAGCAGACGTTGCCGCAGATCTCGGGCAGCCGGATGCGACCGATGAGCTGGCCCTGCGGCGTCCACACCGTCACGCCGCTGTAGCCCACCGCGCGGCCGGCGTTGCTCGATACCCAGAGATTGCCGTCCACGTCGGCGCGCACCCCGTCCGGCCCGCACTTCACGCCGTCCACCATGAAGCTGCTGAAGAGCTTGCCGTTCGAGAGCTTGTTGTCCGCGCCCACGTCGAACACGTACATGTCGCCCTTGCCGCCCGGCCCGGTGTCCCCCGGTCCCTGGCCGGTGCTGATCACGTAGAGCTTCTTGTAGTCGGGCGAGAAGCAGAGCCCGTTGGGGTCCGGTACCTGGTCCTCGCCCACCACCTGGGTCATCGTGCCGCTCTTGTCCACCCGGTAGACCGCGGTGGGCAGCTCGCGCTTGTAGGAGCCGAGCTCGAGCGGCTGCCCGAGCCGCGGATTGAGGCGGCCCGCCTTGTTCGCGGGCCCGCCCGGCGCGTCCACCGTGCCCTCGTAGAGCTGGGCCCCGTAGGGCGGGTCGGTGAACCAGTAGCTGCCGTCCGGATGCGGCACCACGTCGTTGGGCGAGTTGAGCCGCTTGCCGTTGAACATCCCCGCGATGAGGCTGACCGAGCCGTCGAGCTCGTAGCGCACCACGCGGCGGGTGACGTGCTCGCAGGAGAGCTGGCGGCCCTGGAAGTCGAACGTGTTGCCGTTGCTGTTGTTCGACGGGGTGCGGAACACGCTGACGTGGCCGTTGTCCTCGATCCACCGGAGCTGGCGGTTGTTCGGGATGTCGCTCCAAACCAGATAACGGCCCTGCGCGCTCCACGCCGGACCTTCCGCCCAGAGGGAGCCGGTCCACAGCCGCTGGATCGGGGCGTTGGGCTGGCGCAGGCCGTTGAAGACCGGCTCGACCGTGAGCACGTCGGGATCGGTGAAGTAGGTGGTGGGCGCTCCCCGCGGGCTGAAGTCACGCGGCGGCTGCGTGATCGTGGTCGGCGGCCCGGGGGGCGTCTGCGCGGCGACCAGACGCGGAGCGAGCACCGCCGCGCCGACCGCCACACCCACGTTGCGGATCATCGTGCGGCGGGACATCGAGCCGCCGGTTTCCGGGTCCTTCGCTGCCTGCGCCATTGGCCGGCCCTCCCTGAGACGTCATTGTTCGGAAGGAAGTGGAGAAGCGACTAGATTCGCGGCGCAACCGTAGCAGAGGTCTCCCGGATCGTCAAATGGCCCGGCCGGTCAGAGGCCGAACACGCGCCGCAGGAACGCGGCCACGTCCTCCGGCGCGCGGCGCCGCGCCTCCGCGTCGCCCCCGACGGTGGCCCCTCGGGTGAGGCACTCGCGGAAGTATCGGCCCGCCGAGTCCGTGATGTCCTGGCCGGTGCTGCGGATCTTCGCGGTGAACTGGTCCAGATCCACGAGGCCGTCGCAGTGCTTGCCGGTCACGAGCGCGCGCTCGAAGGCTCGTGTCGTCGAAGTCGTGGTAGGCGTCGGGGTAGACGATGACGGTGGTGTCCCCGCCCGCCGCCTTGAACCACTCCGCGTAGCCCCGGCAGGCCTCGGCCGGCGTGTAGTCGTCGCGGCCGCCCAGCAGCAGGAGCATCGGCGCCCCGGTCACCCGCGCCGCGGTGTACCAGTCGTTGCAATAGGGGTAGAGCGCCACGTGGGCGGCGAAGCGCGCGTCGTCGTCGATGACCGCGCGACGGAACGGCTCGAGCGCGGAGTAGAGCGCGACCTGGCCGCCCTTGGAGAAGCCGATGACCCCGACGCGCTGCGGGTCGATGCGCGGGTGCGTGCCGAGCAGCCGCAGGGCGGCGAGCGCGTCGGCCACGTTGGCGGCGGTGGAGAGCTGGCTCTGGTCGGTCGCGGTCTGCCGGACACCCCGCGGGGTGAAGCTGTCCACCACGAACGTGGCCAGGCCGAGCTTAGTGAGCGTCTCCGCCCACCACGACTCCCGCTGGTCCACCCCCGCGCTGCCGTGCGCGATCACCATGGCGGGGACGCGGCCGGCCGACGGCGGGGGCAGTCGCAGGGTACCGAAGACCACGACTTTCGGGTTGCTCTCGCGCCGCGCGAGGGCGAAGTACCCGGCGGGGGTCTGGCTCGCGAAGTGAATCTTCCCCGCGCGCCCATCGGCCAGGCTGGTGACCGCTTCCTGCGCGCCGGCGTCCGGAAGGGCGCCGAGCGGGAGCACGAGGGCCAGCAGGCCGACGGCCCCGATCCGTGAGACCATGCGAGTCACTATGACCCAGAAAGGAGGCGTCCACATGGCGAAGCGCAAGATGGTCAAGCGCGCAACCGCGAAACGGAAGGCGGCCAGACGGAAGGAGCGCACGCCGACCGCGCGCAAGGCAACGCGCCCGACGACGAAGAAGCGGCCGGCGAAGAGCCGCGGCGCCGGACCGAGGACGCATGCCCGCAGGCGGACGGCGGCGACGCGGCGCGGCCGGGAGGCCGCGGAGGACCGTGGGAGCACCGTGGGCCTGCTCCGCGACGTGATCGAGCACCACGAGACCGGGCCCGCGGCCAGCGGTGGCGACATCGACGCGGACTGGCAGCGCGCGCAGAGCTCGGGGGAAGAGGCGGTGGGAGGCAGCGTGTCGACCCCCGACCAGGACGTGGTCGACGAGATCGGCCACGCCCTCGGCGTCGAGCAGCCGCCGCAGGCGCCGGTGCGAAGCACGGAGGAGATCCTGCAGGATCGAGACCGGCGCTACTGGGACCTCGAGCGCCGGGCGGCCGGGAAGGCGGCCCGGCGACGCGAGCCTTGACCGGCTATACTTCCTCTGCGACGACACACGCTCTTTGATTGCGTCAGAGAAGGCCGGATGGTCGCCGGCACGGGCAACCGTGCGGGAGGAAAGTCCGGGCTCCGCAGGGCAGGGTGCTGGCTAACGGCCAGGGGGGGTGACCCCATGGACAGTGCCACAGAAAACAGACCGCCGCCTTCACGGGCGGTAAGGGTGAAACGGTGAGGTAAGAGCTCACCAGCGGCCCGGGTGACCGGGTCGGCTCGGTAAACCCCACTCGGAGCAAGGCCAAATAGGAGAGCGATCTCGTCGCTCGGGTCACACCGGACGGCGGGTGAAGCGCGGCCCGCGTGGTGCTCTCGGGTATGGCCGCTTGAGGCGCCGGGTAACCGGCGTCCTAGAGAAATGATCATCTCGCCGACGCGGGAGACCGCGGCGGTCAGACAGAACCCGGCTTACAGACCTTCTCTGACGTATTTATCTGTTGAGATCGAGATCCATGAGCCCGATGCATCCCGGCAAAGTTCTGAGACTCGATATTTTGATCGCGCCCTCGGCGCTCGTGGGCAGCGTCGTGATTGCACTGGTGGCTGCGGCGGTGTTTGCGACGCGGGCAGGCCTACCGGCCGGCGAAGCGCTTTTCGGTGGGATTCTGGCGATGCTGCTGTACTGGCTGAGTGACCTCCTGCATCATTTCGGACACGCTATCGCTGCCCGCCGCAGCGGATATCCCATGACCGGGGTGCTGCTTCACACGGTGCTGGGCACATCTTTGTATCCGCGCGATGAACCGGAACTGCCCGGCAGCATCCATATCCGGCGCGCGCTGGGTGGCCCGGCATTGAGCTTCGTTGTGGTCATCATGGCTTCGCTAGCTTGGCGCTTGATTCCTGCCAGCTCCAGTCCGCTCTTGAATGCGCTGGCGTTATTTGCGGCAGCGATCAATCTGTTGATTTTCACCGCCGGGGCATTGTTGCCGCTGGGATTCACCGATGGCAGTACGCTCCTGCGGTGCTGGAGCAAATAGCCGGGAGCAGAAGGGTGATGGCGCGGCAGTGGAAGTGAGTTCACGAGCCCTCGGCGGCCCACTTAGTCAGCCCGCAATGCATGCAACGGCGAGCGAATGGATTGTGCCACCAGACCATGCGCCAGGGGCGATCATCGAACTTCTGAAAGAATAGTTCGCCGCAGCGCGGGCATCGAAAGTTCCCCTTTTGGTAGCCGACCACGGCGAATGCCATCATCCACACGAACGCGGCGACAAAGATCGCCACACCGTCGCCGCGCGTCCACCCAAGGGCGCGGCCGACGAAGGCCAAGGCGGGAAGGTAGAACACAAACACGATCCAGAACAGCCGGCTCCATCGCCGGTAGCGGCGCCACGCGGCCGAGTATGGGCCTTGATCTTGCGGCACGAGTCGTCCTTTCGTTGCACTGGGCGCACGAGCCAGCGGACCTTGGGCTCGCGCACCGGCTATTTCGCTGGCGGCTGCCAGACAATAACGACGCCGCATACGAGGGCCACAATACTCGCCAGGACGCTTTCGAGCCACCACCCACGAACGGCAAAGAAGACCGCGCCGAGACTCGCGGAGAACAGCAGGCAAGTCTCAAGAATGCCGGCGTTCATTCTCACGGATCGCCCGCGCCACCAGGACCCCAGGGCGCGCCCGGCGGTCTCGGCGTTCCAGAAATCGCCTCGATACTAACGACCTCCTGCCTCCCCCCACGCTCGGCATACACCACCCGTACGACGGTACCGAGGGCGTAGTCGCACCGCATGCCTTCGGGCAAGCAGAGATACGCTGCCGTCCCGACCCGGACACGATCGGCGGTCACTTCCCGAATCGGGCCTAGGATGATGCCCACGGTGCGCCGGAGTTCGTTGATCTGAAGGCCCGTTCTTCGAGCAACCGTGCGTCCCGCGCTTTGGTGGTCATGGCGCTGACCCCGTCAACGGCTCGAAACGAATGAGTCCGAAGCGCACGACACCGTGGCTGTGCACATCGTCCGAGTGGCTTTCAAGGCCGAGCCACTTCACGGGGCCTGGCGCGTCACCCCCGAACAGTCGCGCGTAGTCCTTCCGCACGTCGCGCGCCTCCCGACGCCATTGCCCCAGCTCGGTTGGACCCGACCGGACGACGATCAGGGCGCGCTCGCCAATATCGCCGAGGGTATCCGGGCGCACCTCGATCCCGACGGGGGCGCTCGTATCCCAGACGTACAGGAGGACGCGGAGCCCTTCAAATACGAGAACGACCCGGCCGGCCTGATCGTTGCGACGAGGCTGACGAACATCCCCGCCCTCGGGGAGCACTATCGCCTTCCACTCCCACACCATCCGCGGCGTTCGGGCCACATCGATCCGGACGGTCCGGCCGATCTTGATGCTCTCGTCCACCGTCCTCAACTCCAGCACCGGACGTCCCCCGTCCATCACGACCGCGGGGGGGAACTTGAGGGTCGGACGAGTCGCGCCGGGGTAGGGCCGCCAATCCGGTGAGACGAACGGTCCTCGCCGCGCCGTCATCCAGGGGGCGAGTTCTCCCATTGTCTGGATCGCAGGTTCAGGACGTGCCACGGCCGGCATCAAGAGAACAATCCCGATGACGGGCCCGAAGTAGCTGCGCATACGGACTCCCCCTCCTGTTCGACCGGGCACGATGGTCGGAAGGCGAACAGTGGACGATCCGCGGGCGGCCCAATCCCCGAGGTGAGGCACCTCTGAGCCGGACCGCGGCGAATCAGCCGCCGCTACGGCAGATGAAGAGCCTCAGGCGAGCGGAGGGGCGCGAGCGTCAGTAGCGGGAAAGTACTGGGCGGGGGCTGGACGCTCGGCATTCGGGGCGAGCGCCGGCCAGGACACGAGAACGGGGTACCACACGCGGACCAGGAACGGGTCGAGCGCGACGGTGTTCGACGTGACGAGAAACACGGCATTGTCGCCGTCGTCGTCATCGAAGAAGCCGCTCACCCACACGGGGTCCGGAGGACTCGCATAGGCGAGCGGCGTCAGCGCCACGAGCACAGCCAGCAGGATCATCGTCAGCGCGAGGGCTCTGACCGAACGGTTCATAGATCTCATGCGAGTACCGCCGTGCCCTCGAGTTGTCAAGTCAATTCGGGTACTAGGCTTGCCCTGCGCTGTCCGACCCTTCGCGTCACACCAATCACGCCCAGCGCTAGTCCGAGCGAATCCGAGGCAGTCAGATGCAGGAGTTCTGCCCGTCCCGCAATGGCAGAGCGGGCGAAATGCGAGCGTTACGATCTTGCCCCGCGAGATTTGCGCACCGAGCGGTCTGGCACTAAGCCTGCACGCCTTCTTCCTGCAGGTGCAATTCAACTTCGATATTCCAGCCGCAAGGCCACCAGAGTCCCAAGGAGGAAGTAATGAA